>JBNJDP010000038.1:0-15358 GCA_051744985.1 Chlamydiota bacterium
AGGTCGATCAGTCTGGGATTTTTTAACTAGTGCTATACAAGCTGCCAGGTCGGGCACTACTTGTTCAGCTATTTAATCTATACCCGTGACCGATTACCACCTTTTTTATATATGATGATAAACCAAATGTGCATAAAATTTTGTTGATTATACGGTTGCAATATGACTAAACAAAATAAAATTGCTTTTTCTCTTTTTATATCAACAATAATGATGTTATTAATAGTGCAATATCATCCAGGTTTATTTAGGCCTTATGTTTGGACACATATTGCTATAACCTGGGCTTATTTTAATCAATGTTAATATGTGTGTAATCATAAAAAAAAGAACAGCATATGATAAGTATCGCAGTTGACGCTCGAATGATTAATAGTTCTGGGATAGGAACTTATTTGAAAGCTCTTTTACCAAGTCTATGTTCTTGCTGTGAAGTGATTCTCCTAGGAGATTATCAGCAGCTGAAAGCTTACAAAGCTAAAATTGTTGATTTTAGAGCTCCGATTTACTCTATAAAAGAGCAGCTTTGGTTTCCTATTAAGATACCTTCATGCAATATTTTTTGGTCTCCTCATTATAATATTCCCCTCTTTCCTATTAAAGCTAATAAGAGGCTGGTTACCCTTCATGATGTCTTTCATTTGGTTTTTTTAAATCAGCTTAGTTTGCCTCAAAAACTCTATGCTAAACTAGTAATCAATAAGGCTGTTCAAATATCAGATGCTGTGGTTACTGTATCGGAGTTTTCTAAGAAAGAAATTCAGAAGCATTGCCGTCTTATAAAACCAGCTAAGGTTCATGTTATTCATAATGGAGTAGATTGCAACCATTTTCAAAATTACCTGGATGATGAAATTCAGAAAAATTTGCGATATAAGTATAAGTTGCCTCAAAAATATATGTTATGTGTCGGCAACTTAAAGCCTCATAAAAATCTGGGTAATCTGCTAATAGCCTTTGAAAATTTATTAAGATCGAAGGATATTGATAATCATTTAGTTATTGTTGGTGATCGGGAAAAGTTACGTAGTGCTGATAATGAAATTATTCAATATGTTATAAGCTCTGATATTTTAAAAAATAGAGTATCTTTTACTGGGTATGTTGATGATATTGATTTGCCGGGAATTTATACTATGGCAGAGTTATTTGCTTTTCCTTCTAAATATGAGGGTTTTGGATTACCCCCCTTGGAAGCTATGGCAGCGGGCTGCCCTGTTATAGCATCTTCTGCTGCAAGCATCCCTGAAGTTTGTGGAGACGCTGCAGAATATTTTGATCCTGATGATCCTGATAAAATAGCAACAGTTATAAAGAAAGTGACACTTTCTCAGGATTTGCAGAACGCTTTAATAAAAAAAGGCTATGCTAGGCATAAAGAGTTTGATTGGCAGTCGACGCAAAAAGCACATTACCATCTTTTGAAAAGTATGCTACCTGTTGTAAAATAGGCTACATTATACATAAAAAATTATTAAGTAAAAGTAACTGAAGGAGCAAAGATGAAAGCAATAATATTAGCGGGCGGTAGTGGCACAAGGCTCTGGCCTTTATCGAGAACAAGTTTTCCTAAGCAGTTCTTAAGGCTGGGAGGGGAACAATCTTTATTGCAGAAGACAGTTTTACGTCAGATCCACTTTTGCTCTTCCGAAGAGGTGTTTATCGTTACCAATAAAAACTATAAACCCCTTATCATCCAGCAGCTTGCGGAAATCGCTGATATTCCTGACGATAATATTATCGTGGAACCTATAGGTCGTAATACTGCTCCTGCTATTGCTTTGGCGACCAAGTTCCTCATAGAACGTGGCGGTTGTGCTTACGATGAGCCTATTATAGTATCTTCTTCCGATCATTATATTTCTCCTGAAGAGGTCTTTGCGGCTTCTATAAAAATAGGAGCGCTTTTGGCTCACCAAGGCCATATGGTTACTTTTGGTGTCCGACCTAATAAGCCGGAAATAGGCTATGGCTATATTTGGCAGGGAGAACCTCTTGGGGAAGCCGCCCATAAGGTTCGTGCTTTTGTAGAAAAACCCGACCTAGCTACCGCCGAAAAGTATATCGCTAGCGGCGACTACCTTTGGAATTCAGGGATGTTTGCTTTTACGCCTCAGAAGTTCTTTCAAGAACTTGAGCTTCATGCTCCTGATATTTACCGACGGTGTCAGGCCGACTACGAAGATATATATAACGATTTTACTGCGATGCCTAGCATATCCATAGACTATGCTGTTCTCGAGAAAGCCTCTAATGTTGCTGTTGTGCCCTTGAAGCTAACTTGGTCGGATATCGGCTCCTATGATAGCCTCTATGAATTCCTCGAAAAAGACTTTAGCGGCAATGTTAAGATAGGCGATGTTCTCGATATCGATACTAAAAATAGCATGGTTATCGGCAATAAAAGGCTAATCTCTACTATCGGCATTGAAGACATTATGGTCATTGAGACTGATGATGCAATTTTAATTGCTAAACGAGGGCACTCGCAAAAAGTCAAGGAAATCGTCAATCACCTCAAAGATAAGGGGCGCCGGGAGATTGAAGAACACGCTTCACATTAAATATGTTTCTTAGATACAATGCTTTAAAAAATTATTGCAACTACGGGAGTTAAGGATGAATATTTTAGTCGTCGGTACAGGATACGTTGGATTAGTGACAGGTACATGCTTTGCTGATATGGGCCATCACGTCGTTTGTTTAGATATTGATAAGAAAAAGGTCGACACTTTAAATAGTGGAGAAATACCTATCTATGAACCTGGCTTACAAGAACTTGTCAGTCGCAACGTTAAAGCTGGCCGTTTATCCTTTACAACAGATTATGCTGAAGGTGTTAAAAAAGCGTTGGTATGCTTTTTAGCCGTCCCTACTCCTCAAGATGAAGATGGCTCAGCCGATGTTACATATGTTGAAGCAGCGTCAAAAGAAATTGCCCGTCATATGGATGATTATCGTGTGATTGTCAACAAGTCTACTGTTCCGGTAGGAACTGCTAGTAAAGTGAAAGGTTTTATCAACGAAGTTTTGTCCGAACGTGGGGAGCTTGTAGAATTCGATGTGGTTTCTAACCCTGAATTCCTTAAGGAAGGTGATGCTGTTAGTGATTTTATGAAACCCGACAGAGTAGTAATAGGTGTTGATAATGTGCGAGTAGCAGCTATTATGAAAGAGCTGTATTCCCCCTTTATGCTTAACCGTGATCGCCTGATAGTAATGGATGTATTATCGGCAGAGATGACGAAATACGCTTCCAATGCTATGCTAGCTACTAGAATATCTTTTATGAACGAGCTTTCGGGAATTTGTGAGCTTGTGGGCGCCGATATCAACAATGTTCGTAAAGGTATCGGTAGAGATTCTAGGATAGGATCGAATTTCTTGTATCCCGGCATTGGTTACGGTGGATCTTGTTTTCCAAAAGATATTAGAGCTTTGCACTCTACTGCCAAAGAACTCCAATATCAAACTCCTATGTTAGAAGCTATTCACGCTGTCAATATTCGTCAGAAGAAGGTTTTAGGCGCTAAGATCAGCAAGTATTTTAAAGGTGATTTAAAAGGCAAGACTATTGCTATCTTAGGATTAGCCTTTAAGCCGGAAACCGATGATATGCGGGAAGCACCTTCTCTCGTATTGATCGAAGATCTTCTTGCTGCCGGTGCTGAAGTTCGCATTTATGATCCCGAAGCTATGGACAATGCTAAGCTAATTTTAGGCGACAGAGCTCAAATTTCTTGGTGCCATGATGAACTTGATGCCTCTCATGGCGCTGATGCGATAGCGTTAGTTACAGAATGGCGTCAATTTCGCTTTTTGAATTTAGAAGCGATTTTGGGCAACATGAAAGGCTGTGCGTTTTTCGATGGCCGTAATCAGCACAACCCTGAAGATTTAGCGGCTAGAGGTTTTGATTACATTAGTATTGGAAGACCTTCGGTTTATGCTGGTACTCGTAGTGATTCCATTGGAATCCAAGAAGATATAGAAGAAGAATTCGTTCGTGTATAATTTCCGCTAGCTTGGTTATCACGAAGTTAGGAGAAACTTATGCAGTTCGAGTTGCTGCAAAATTGCCCTGCTATTGGTCATAGTGTTTTTTCTCGCCAAGGCGGGGTGAGTAGTGGTATTTATACTTCATTGAATCTTTGTTATAGGACGGGTGACAACCCGGGATTAGTGGGGCAAAATCTTGAAGTTGTAAGAGCTGCTCTTGATGCTCAGAAGGTGACAGCTGCATATCAAGTTCATGGCAATAGGATCATTAAGATTGACTGTCAGCCAGAATTTGAAATCCCTACTTGTGATGGTTTGATTACATCTGTGCCAGGTATAGCTTTACTGATAAGGCATGCTGATTGTCAGGCGGCTATTTTTTATGATCCTCGAAAGCATGTGATAGGCTGTATTCATGCTGGGTGGAGGGGGCAAGTTCAAGGAATTTACAGTAATGCTGTAGCTGCGATGTCTTACCATTATAGTTCGAGGCCTGAAGATATTCTCGTGGGTATCTCTCCTAGCTTAGGGCCTTCTCATGCGGAATTTGCAAACTTTAGAGAAGAGCTTCCTTCTAATTTCTGGAAGTATCAAGTTTCTGAAGGTTATTTTAATCTTTGGGAAGCTGCTCGCGATGAGCTTGTTATGGCAGGCATCTTAAGGCATCATATTGAAGTCGCAGGCATTTGCACTTATGATAGTTATCGAGAGTATTTTTCTTACCGTCGTGACAAAGTAACAGGCCGAAATGGTACAGCGGTAATCTTAAGATAACCTTGTGTTCTAACCTTAAAAGTAGTAATACTTTAAGCTATGTGGAATTACCGATATCTTTACCGAATCGATTTTAGGATAGTCCCTGTTATCTTGGCTTTGATGATTATTAGCTTGATGATCATGGCTTCTGTGGACTCTTATCATGCCCCTGAAGGGGGTTACCATAGCTTTTTAACGCCTTTGGTAAGAAGCCAGTTGCGGGGGTTTGGTATAGGAGCAGGAGCATTCCTTTTTTTTGCAGGCTTCGACTATAACAAGCTGAGAGAATGGACCTGGTTACTTTATGCTTTTATGCTTTTTGTATTGGTAGGGCTCTTTTTTATTGACCCCATTCAACATGTTCAGCGATGGTATAGGATACCGGTTTTAAACGTTGCCTTCCAACCTTCGGAATATGCTAAATTATCGGTGGTGCTAGCTTTGAGCTGGGTTTTAGAAAAGCGCAGCCAATCATCGCGACGGCTGAGTACAGCAATATTGGCAGGGCTGGTAGTAGGCATTCCTTTTTTATTGATCCTCAAGCAGCCTGACCTCGGTTCAGCTTTGGTATTGATGCCTATTACGTTGGTGATGTTCTATTTTGGTGATCTTCATCCTGTGATTATAAGAGTTATCTCTAGTGGCATTGTGGTGATGATGACCATTGTGTTATTATTTTTTTTAGGCATTGTCTCCCATGCGGATCTGAAACCTTATGCTACTGAAGTCATAAAAGAATATCAGTATGAAAGACTTAACCCTGGAAGCCATCATCAGCAGTCTTCTTTGAATGCTATTGCTATAGGGGGAGTGACGGGAGTAGGATGGGGTAAAAGTGAGTTTACCGGTCGAGGATGGCTGCCTGCAGCCCACACAGATTCCGTTTTTTCTGCTTTTGGCGAAGAATTTGGTCTACTGGGATTGCTGGTGATGATCATTTTATTTTATTGTTTGATATATTTTAATGTTCAGATAACAGCTGTCGCCAAGGATCATTTTGGAAGATTATTAGCAGCAGGGGTATCTATGTACTTGGCTATCCATATTATTATCAATATGGGGATGATGTGTGGCTTCCTGCCTATCACAGGAGTACCTTTGATATTGGTAACCTATGGCGGCTCTTCAGCATTGTCAACAATGGCGGCCTTAGGAATATTACAAAGTGTTTATAGTAGAAGGTTTATGTTTTGATGAATAAGCATCCATTTGTATTAGAAGAAGGCGTCTGGCTTGGGGAAGGCACTATTAGCTTTAACCTTATGCCGGAAGAGCTTAAATACTACATGCGTTGGACCTTTTCCAACGATGACGGTCAACAGGCGTCTTTACAGGAGATAGAGATAGAAGGAGGCGCTGAGACCATTAAGAATAGCTATCGTTATTATGATATAGGGCAGGAGAAGTTTGCTCTTTCATTAGAGAATGATTCGATAGGTAAAGTTGAAGGCCAGGGAGTCTTTAGTGATAAAGAAGTAGGGTGGGAATTTCGTCAAAACCCAGAAATTATCGAAGGTTATGAAAGTTACCAGCTCCAAGAGGATGGCACTTATATTATGAAAGCTGAATATATGTCGGTGGACCAAGTGAGGACGCTTATTAAAGGCAGAATTTGGAAGAAAATGGCGGAGGATTAAAAGTGAAAAAATTAGCTTTGTTATTATTATTGGGATTAGCGGCTTGCTCCCAGCAGCCGATGATGACTCTTCAGTATTACGATACCATTGATATTGGTGCTGATATTATGGAGATTGAAAGAGAAGCCGGTGAGCCCTATGAAGTAAAACCATTACCCAACGGTATAGCACAATATATCTATATCCAGCGGGTATGGCGTGACAAGGATTGTACTGATCAGCGTCACTATTATTTGATGGTGGAAGATGGTAAAATTATCGAAAAACACTGGGATAGAGAACCTTGTCCTATAGATATCTATATCCATAACTGATATTACGCACTTAAGATTGCCTCAGTAGATAATTATAATGATCGACAGGCTTCTTATCCTCTACCAACTTTTTGGAGTTAGTAGGGTAATATTATACCATTTATCAAAAATAATTACATAATCGGCACACCCTTTGGACTTCATCTTTGAACAATCCTTTCTCTCTTATATTCATTAATATGAGCATCGAAACGATAGTACAAATCTAAAGCACAATATGTGTACATATTACGAAATTATTTTGTATAAATGGTATTAGTTATTAAAGAGAGAATCTAATAATAGAGGTTTTATGAACAAATATATGCAATTAGCCGTCGATACGGCTTACGAAGGTATTAGAAAAGGTGAAGGGGGCCCTTTTGGAGCTTGTATTGTCAAGGAAGGCCAGATTTTAGCAATAGCCCATAATACGGTTTTGTCTTCGCAAGATCCTACTTGTCATGCTGAGATGAATGCTATTCGCAAAGCCGTTAAAGTTTTGAAGAGCCATAATTTGGAGGGATGCGAATTATATACTACTGCTGAACCATGTCCTATGTGCCTAGCAGCAATTTATTGGGCAAGAATTGATAAAATATATGTGGGAGTAGGACGAGAGTGCGCCGCCAAGTATGGTTTCGATGATGTATTCTTCTATCAACAACTTTCTTTAGCAAAAGATCGACGTGATCTTACCATGATTGAAAATCTTATGTCTGAAGAGTGTGAAAATGTTTTTCGGGAATGGAAAGATAGTGAAGGCTTACTATATTAACGGATAAGCGCAATAGAAGGATGTTAGGTTTTTAAGTGTCAAATCTAGGTATCCCGCTTAAATTGAGCAATATGTACACATATTGTGCTTTAGATTTGATGAATGGTATAAGAGCTAGAAAAAAAATCCCCTCCGCTTAGCGAAGGGGATGAAAGCTTTAAGCTTTGATCTTGATGTCGACACCCGCAGGTAGCGACAACGTTTTCAGAGCGTCGATAGTTTGGGCTGTAGGCCCCAAAATAATAATCAGGCGCTTATGAGTTCTGATCTCAAACTGTTCGCGAGACTTCTTGTTAACGTGAGGAGAACGCAAGACGGTATAATTCTCCTTGCGAGTAGGAAGAGGTACCGGTCCAGCGACTCTAGCCCCTGTACGTTTGGCAGCTTCGATAATATCTTCAGCAGAACGGTCTAACACACGTTGATCATAACCTTTAAGTCTGATCCTGATCTGTGGTCTTTCCTGTGTTTGTTGTTTTGCAGACATAATTTATATTCCTTAACTAGCTATAATTTTTTCTTGAATCTTGGCAGGTACACGTTCAAAGTGGCTAGGCTGCATGCTATAGTTAGCGCGGCCGGAGCTCAAAGAACGCAATTCAGTAGCATAGCCAAACATTTCTGATAAAGGCACTTCGGCGTTAATCATAACGCTAGCTTTTTGTACCTCTTGGCCCATGATCTTGCCACGGCGACGGTTAAGGTCTCCGATAACATCACCCATGCATACCTCAGGGGTATTAACATCAACCTGCATGATAGGTTCTTTAATGATAGGCTTAGACTTCTGTACAGCCTCTTTTATTGCCATAGAACCACAGATCTTAAAGGCCATCTCACTAGAGTCGACGTCGTGGTAAGAACCAAAGACAATTTTAACCTTAGTGTCGATAACATTATAACCAGAAAGAGGTCCTGCTTTTAAGCCTTCTTCGATACCTGCGATAAGGGCGGGAATATATTCTTTAGGAATAACCCCTCCGACAATGCGATTTTCGATCTCATTGCCTGCGCCAGCTTCGTTGGGTTCGATTTCAAGAACAACGTGAGCATATTGACCGCGACCACCAGACTGCTTGGCAAACTTGGTATCAGTTTTGCCGGCAGAGGAAATGGTTTCTTTGTAAGATACCTGGGGTCTGCCAACATTAGCTTCAACACCAAATTCGCGGATCATACGATCTCTAAGGACGTCGAGGTGTAGTTCACCCATACCTGCAATGATAGTTTGCCCTGTTTCTTCTTGAGTATAAACTCTGAAGGTAGGATCTTCTTCGGAAAGAGCAGACAAAGCGCTAGAAAGCTTTTCACGGTCTGCTTTCGACTTAGGCTCGATAGCCATCGAAATTACCGGTTCGGGGAATTCCATTTTTTCCAGGATAACTTTGTGGCTAGGATCGCACAAAGTATCACCGGTGGAAGTATTTTTTAGCCCGATACAAGCGGCAATATCGCCGGTATAGAATTCATCACGTTCCTTACGAGTATTGGAGTGCATCTCTAGAAGACGATTGACACGTTCCTTACGTCCTTTAGTAGTGTTGATAAGGTTTTTACCTTTTTCTAACACTCCGCTATAAACCCTGATAAAGGTAAGCCTTCCAACATAAGGGTCGGTCATCACTTTAAACGCCAAGGCGCTGAAAGGTTCGTCATCGCTAGGCTTTACTTCGATAGGTTCATCGGTATCAGCCGAAAAGCCATGAACGTTTCCTCTCTCAGGAGGTGAAGGCATCCACTCTGTTATCGCGTCGAGAAGAAGCTGGACACCTTTGTTTTTAAAGGCTGATCCACATAGTACAGGTGTGAATTTGTTTTCGACAACTCCTTTACGAATTACAGGATGAAGATCTTCAGGTGTTAAAGAATCTGGATCTTCGAGGACCTTAGTGAAGAAGTCTTCATCATTTTCATCGACGGTAGCTAGTTCGTCGAGAAGCTTAGAACGGTAATCCTGACAGGTCTCTTGAAGATCTTCAGGGATATCGGTCTCTTCCCACTTAGCTCCTAAGGATTCATCGTTGAAAATAAAGGCTTTCATTGTCAGAAGGTCAACCATACCTTTAAACTCGGCTTCTGAGCCAATAGGAATTTGGACAGGAACAGGGTTAGCGCCTAGTTTTTCCTTCATATTATCAATAGCATTGAAGAAGTCAGCACCCATACGGTCCATCTTATTGACGAAAGCAATACGGGGTACACCATATTTGTCAGCTTGGCGCCAGACAGTTTCTGACTGGGGTTCTACTCCGCCAACACTACAGAAAACAGCTACGGCGCCGTCTAAAACTCGTAGGGAACGTTCCACTTCAACAGTGAAGTCTACGTGTCCCGGAGTGTCGATGATATTGATTTTATAGTCTTTCCAGAAAACAGAGGTTGCCGCGGAAGTAATAGTAATACCGCGTTCCTGTTCTTGCTCCATCCAATCCATAATGGCTGCGCCTTCATGGACTTCACCTATGCGGTGGGAGCGTCCGGAATAATAAAGTATCCTTTCGGTAGTAGTAGTTTTACCAGCATCAATGTGTGCCATGATGCCGATATTACGAACTTTGTCTAGAGGTTCATTTTCAGGTCTTGCCATCGTTCCTAACTCCTATTACCATTTGTAGTGAGCAAAAGCTTTGTTAGCTTCTGCCATGCGGTGAGTATCGTCTTTCTTTTTGATCGTTGTGCCTTGATTGTTGAAGCAGTCGCTAAGTTCAGTGCTTAGGCTGTCAATCATATTGCGTCCAGCTTTAGCTCGGGAGTGGTTAATGATCCAGCGCATAGCCATCGCTGTGCGACGTTCCGGAGCAATTTCGATAGGCACTTGGTAAGTAGCTCCACCAATACGGCGGGACTTAACTTCTAGTGAGGGCTTAGCGTTTTCTAAGGCTTCTTCAAAAGCCGCTAGAGGCTCTTCAGTATCTATGCGTTGAGCAAATTTTTCGAGCGCGGAATAAACGATCTTACGGGCTACATTTTTTTTGCCTTTGAGCATAACTTTGTTGATAAACTTTGACAGTACAACACTCCCATAAAGTGGGTCAGGGGCGATTTCACGCTTCTCAGCTTGTCGTCTTCTTGACATAAATTTTCCTCAAGAAATTTTAATAGATTATTCTTTTGCGATATTAAAATCTTATTTGAGATCAAGGTTAGTATTCACCTGACTTCGTCAATAGCGAAGCCTGCCCGGGACTCAAATTTTGCCTTCAAAATCCAAGTCGCGAGCCAAGATGCCTATTTAAAAAAGGCATCTTAGCATTACTTCTTGGGCTTTTTAACCCCATACTTTGATCTCGATTGAGTTCTGTTGCTTACAGGAGCACAGTCCAAAGCACCGCGAACGATGTGGTAACGAACACCAGGTAAGTCTTTTACTCTTCCACCACGAACAAGAACGATGCTATGTTCCTGAAGGTTATGACCTTCGCCAGGAATGTAGGCAATAACTTCTTGACCGTTAGATAGTCGTACCCATGCTACTTTACGTAAAGCAGAGTTAGGTTTTTTTGGCGTTTTAGTCTTCACTTGTAAGCAAACACCTCTTCGATGAGGACATTTTTGCAATGCAGGAGACTTTGAACGGCCTTTTTTGCTTTTCCGACCTTTATTGATCAGCTGATTTACTGTTGGCATATGTTCTCCTATTCAAATACCAAAATTATATTAAGATACAATTCTGCTTAAATGCAGGTGTATAATATACAAGATATCTTGATTTATGTGCAAAATGATTTTTATCAGTGACTGATGTTACGTAGCTGGGGTAGATATTTTTTGTGATTAATATGGTGATGACATACTTTGGAAAAGTATCGGTACTCTATCATTCTGAGGTTATTTATAATGCGCTTGCCCTGGGATACATATTTACCTTTCCTTGCATAGATACTTTTAATATACTACAATTTGACGCTTAATTGAGAGCGCCCCATGAGAAAAATTATTATATTTCTATGCCTAGTGGTAGGAGTTGCTGATGCTAAACCCACAGTGGTAGCTACGACTAGTATTGTAGCTGACGCGGTCTCTAATGTGGCTGGCGACTTAGTGGAAGTAGAAACCTTGATGGGACCGGGAATAGACCCTCACCTCTATGTTCCTACCTATGGTGATATGCGCAAATTGTCTCAGGCTGACATCATTTTTTATAATGGCCTTTACCTTGAAGGTAAGATGGATGAGATCCTAAAAAAAATGAGTCGCCATCGCACTGTGGTAGCTGTTGCAGAAAATATCATACCTCAAAAGCTTATCGACCTCTCCCAAGGAGATCAAAATTATTATGATCCCCATGTTTGGTTTGACCCTCAACTATGGAAGTCAGCAGTGGAGAGCATCTGCAAGGTGCTTGTAGAAAAATATCCTCTATACGCTGAAGTTTTCATAGCTCGTTCACAGCAATATCAACAGCAACTCGAAGAGTTAGATAATTGGTGTCGCCAACAGATGGACACTGTTCCGGTTTCTCGTCGTTATATTATTACTGCTCACGACGCTTTTAACTATTTAGGGATAGCTTATAATGCCAAAGTTGTAGGATTGCAGGGTATCACTACCACTGCCGAATATGGCCTGTACGACCTTGCTCAGGTAATAAATTTGGTGATAGATAATAACATTAAAGCTTTATTTTTAGAAGCTAGTGTTCCTAAAAGGTCGATAGAGTCGCTTCAAAAGGCCCTGCTAGAAAAAGGGCGCAATGTTAAAATCGGCGGTAAGCTTTATTCCGATTCCTTGGGACTTCCTCAATCGCCTGAGGGAACTTATCAGGGGATGGTTAAGTACAATATCAATACTATTACCGAGGCTCTACGATGACCAGCGAATTCTCTCCTTTAGAAGTCCGCGATCTTACTATCAGCTATCATAATAAACCTGTCATCTGGGATATCGATTTTCAGATTCCCCGTGGAAAGGCTGTGGCTATCGTAGGTCCTAATGGAGCGGGGAAGACTACTTTGCTTAAAGGGGTGATGAAGCTTCTTCCCTTGGCGAGTGGTCATGTTTCCGTCTATGGTAAGACTTTGGAAGAAGCTCGTTCTCAGGTGGCTTATGTGCCTCAACGTGGTGAAGTCGATTGGGACTTTCCTACAGACGTTTTGGATGTAGTGCTGATGGGGCGCTATGGTCATTCTCACTTTTGGCGCACAATTTCTTCTAAAGATCAGGCTTTGGCATATCAGGCTTTGCATGAGGTAGGGATGGAAGCCTATGCAAAGCGGCAGATAAGCCAGCTTTCTGGAGGGCAGCAACAGAGGGTGTTCATTGCGAGGGCATTAGTGCAGCAGTCTAGCCTCTATTTGATGGATGAACCTTTTGCTGGTGTTGATGCTTCTACTGAAAGGGCTATTGTTAAACTGTTTAAAAAACTTAAAGAAAGAGGTGACACAGTCGTCTGTGTCCATCACGATCTTCATAAGATAAAAGATTATTTCGATTGGATAATTCTGATGAATATGCAATTGATAGCTTCGGGGCCTACAGAGGAAGTTTTTACCCTCGACAACATCAACGCTGCTTATGGAGATCAGATGTCACTGTTGATGGAAGTAGCAGAAAAGCTCGGGAAAGAAGGATGATAGACTTATTCCTTGAATTTTGGTCTTTGCAGGAACCTTATTTGGTATGGGTGTTGCTAGGGTCGGTGATTCTTGGTTTAAGTGCAGGAGTCTTGGGCAGTTTTATTTTTTTACAAAAACGGGGATTGATAGGGGATGTTTTGGCTCATGCTTCTTTGCCTGGCGTAACATCATCTTTCCTGATTTTTGCTGACCGTGATCCCCTGGTAATTTTATTAGGCGCTGTTGTTAGCAATTTTCTGGGAATTTTTGTGATCGAATACCTTGTTAAAAGAACAAAAATTAAGGAAGATGCAGCCCTAACGATAACGCTCTCTTTATTTTTTGCTGTGGGGATCTTTCAGTTAACTATTATCCAGCGGTCAGGAACAGCTGCACAGGCGGGGTTGAGCCACCTTCTTTTTGGGCAAGCAGCATCTCTTACAAAAAATGATGTGATTATTTTGGGTTCTATAGCCTTTGGGCTTTTGATCTTTATCGCACTTTCTTTTCGATCTCTGAAGCTTATTATTTTTGATAGGCAGTTTGCTAAATCTCTGGGGTGTAGAGTATTTTTTTATGAAGCTCTTCTTTCTTTAGCGGTAGTTTTAGCGGTTGTAATAGGTTTGCAGTTGGTAGGAGTAATTCTGATGGCTGCAATTTTGGTTACTCCTCCTGCTGCTGCTCGCTATTGGTCTGACAATGTTTTGATTATGATAGTTTTAGCAGCTTTATTTGGTGCTTTGGCAGGAGCTTTTGGAGCCAACATCTCTTATCTAGCTCCGGGGCTTTCTACAGGCCCCTGGATTGTCATGTTTTTGACAGCAGTATTTGGAATATCGATATTTTTTGCCCCTCAAAGAGGCATCTTGACTCATTTTTTATCTCATTGTAGCCATAAACGCAAAGTCAATAATGAAAATTTATTGCACACTCTGTACAAAATTGGTGAAGATTGTGGCGAAGAGCGTTGTCATGCTGCTCTCGAGGATATTTTGGCTTATCGCAACATGGAAAAAAGAGAATTACATTCTACTTTGAAGCGTTTAAGGCGTAAAGGGTTGGTTAAATTGCGCCACAATTACTATCACTTAACCCGGCGCGGTTTATGGAGAGCTAAGCTGATTACGCGCAAACATCGCTTGTTTGAGTTATATTTAGAGCGTAAGATTAACGTCCCTGCTGACCATGTGCATCATATGGCTGAAGATGCTGAGCATGTTTTATCGTCAGATATAGAAAAAGAGGTCCTGGAAGAACTACACCTAACAAATAAAGATCCTCATGGGAGCAAAATACCTATCGTTGAACATATGCCTCGGGAGGGAAGATGATCGGGCCGGATACCTGGATTATTATCATCGCAGTACTTGCAGCCCTTTCTTGTGCTTTATTGGGGCCTTTTTTGGTGCTGAGAAAAATAGCAATGCTCGGCGATGCTATAAGCCATTCTGTGCTGCTAGGTATTGTTTTAGCCTATCTGTTGACGGGCACTTTTTCTCCTATAGGGATGTTGATAGGAGCTATCGTCATAGGAGTGGTGACAACTTTTATAACTCAACTTCTTCAAAGTAAAGGATCTTTGCAGAGCGATGCTGCTATAGGGGTAACCTTTACTTTTTTATTTGCTTTGGGGTTGATTTTGATAGCTTTATTTGCCAGAAAAGTTCATATCGAACCCGAATGTGTTTTATATGGTGAGATTACTTTTTCTCCTTGGAATACTATAGTGGTCGGTGGCATTGACCTAGGGCCTCGTGCAGTATGGAGTTTAGGCTTTACTACTGTTATTAATGGTTTATTGGTATGGATAGGTTTTAAACCTCTTAAGGTCACCTCCTTTGATCCTGTTTTGGCGACATCTCTGGGGATTAATGTAACGCTATGGCACTATATTTTGATGACTTTTGTTTCGATTACTACGGTAGCAGCCTTCGAAGCTGTAGGGGTGATTTTGGTTATTGCAATGTTTGTGATTCCCGCTAGCTCAGCGTATTTAGTGGCCAAAAGCTTGGGGCAGATGATAGGTTTGTCGTTATGGTACGCAGTGCTTTCAAGTGCCGGAGGATATTACCTGGCATTTTATTTCGATGGTGCTATTGCTGCTGCTATGGTTATGGTTAGCGGTGCTATTCTTATTTTCCATCTGCTCTTTATAGGTAAATATTCTGTTTTGCAGCGCTTAATTGCCAAGAAGCGCTGAATATTTTTTGTCAGAAGTCAAGTTTTTGACTCACTTAAACCCGTAATGTCCCTAATCTTAGAACATAGGATATGAATGGAATAATACTAATCCCAACATGAAAGTTCACAACGAATTTATACTCAAGAGAATGGGCTGAA
>JBNJDP010000039.1:0-15347 GCA_051744985.1 Chlamydiota bacterium
TTATAAAATTTCAGATTGATAATTATGTTGGATATTTTTATTTTTACGAGAGGTTTGTTATGAAGATAGGTCCCGCAGTTTTAGCTCCCGTTAAGTGGTTTTTTGATCCGGGACACTGTCCTGAACGTCCTGCGTCGGACAATAGCGTGACTGGGGCAGCCTTGAGAGCTATGGATAAAGTATTCATCCCTGATTGTTGGAGAAGAAGCCCCAAGCAGCCTGCTAATAATACTATTGTTCCAGAGGCTACTAATGCTAGCGCAGAGACTACCCAAGCCTATTCCAGCAAATTTTTCAACCCTCAGCAAACGCTGAATCCTCCTCCAGAAACCCCTAGCCTTTCCGCTGCTTCAGCCCCTCTTACTCTTCCGTCTGCTCCATTTATTTCTGGGTTACCTGTCGGTGCTGATAATAGGAGTTTACCTTCTGGCTCTATTATTCTTCCGGAACCTGCAGGTTTAAGTGCAATAGTTACTGCAGATAGTACTGCCATATTAGCAACACTAGCTATAGTAGGAGGAAAGAAAGCTATTGATAGGTTGAAACAACATAGAGGGGACAAACGTAAGCCTAAGCGCTTAGGGCCTCAAACCTCTAGAACTCCAACTTTAAGAAAAAGACAGGTACCTTCTTCAAAGATTGAAAAAAGGGTTAGAAGGGCCAGTTGTCATCGTTTACATCGAAACGATGATCCGGAACATAGTGTAGAAATTCAACCTTAATAAATACCATTCCTCAACAATAATTGAGCAATATGTAAACGTATTGTGCTTCGGATTTGTATTATCATTTCTCGCTTATATTAATGGTTATAAGCGAGAAATATAACTTAATGGCTACGAAGATTAATGCGGCGGTTGATTTCTAGAGCTACCACATAAAGGTAGTCAGAAAGACGGTTAAGGAAGGTCATGATTTCTTGAGAGAGTAGCTTGTCACGGAACATAGGGCAAACACGCCTTTCAGCTTTGCGGCAAGCTGTTCTCGCCATATGCATATTTACTGCTGATTGATGCCCTCGAGGTAAAACAAACGGTTCGACGGGTATTAGCTGAGGTGCATAATCGTCGATCCAGTTCTCGAGTTTTTTGGTATGCTGAGAAGAGAATTTTTTCTTTTTGACGATAGCTGCGCATAGGTCGCTGAGGGTTTGCTGGACAGCTTTTAGCTGTTTATTGATCTCATGAAAATGTTCTTCCGTAGGCAGAGTAGAGAGGGCTAGCCCGATAAAACCATTACATTCATCGAGGGGGCCCATAGTTCTGATGATAGGATGGTCTTTAGTTAAGCGCTCGCCATTGAGGATAGTGTATCCGTCGTCGCCGGTTTTGGTATAGATCTTCATAGCTATTCCTTTGTCATTTATTTATAACTTGCGCTTAGTACATGATGGTTGGTTATAAAAAGAGTTTTGTTTTTCTTCAAGGGAAATGTTAATATCTTATATATAGAGCAGGAGGAAACCTTTTGTGGTAGGCAGCTTCGATTTTTCTAATAAAGATTATGACGCCCAGTTTTGGGATACTCATATTATCAAAATAGATCATGGAACACCTTATATTAGTGACAAGCCTGATTTAAAAAAGAGCTCATGGTTGTCCCGTGTTGTTTATGTTGTCAAAAGTTGGCTAGGCGTAGGCAAAACCTCTTTGAAAAAGGTCCGTAGGGTTGTTGGAAACAACTTGTATCAAGATAATTGTAGCGAGGAGCAGCTTGGTAACCTAGAAAACAACCTTTCTTCTCTCAATGCTAAGATTAAGCGTCATAATGATAATCTGGAAAAATCATTAGGTATTTTTTCCCGAGTTTTCAAGGTTAAGACTTTTGATAACGAGCTTGCTATGCTAAGGGAAAAGGTTAGGGGCAATTCCGATAAAGCTCTTCTGTTGCCCAAGGGTTCTGGCAAGCCGCATTCTCTTGGCGCTTCAAAACAGGCAAGAGAAAGTTCAGTTTTTGATGCAGAGAGTAGTGCTAAGCTATCAGGGTTGCCAAATTTCAGAGGAGCTACCTGTTATTTAAATTCTTGCTTGCAACGCATAGCTCGTAATAAGCGTTTTGATATTCTTTTAAATACTACAGTTCAAGGCGATACAGAGAAGCTGTTACAGCAAAGGTTGAGCCGAATCGTTGAGAAGTTGCGCAACCCAGCACAAGAAGGAAAGGTTGAGCTTAAAGATATCAAACCGCTTTTAAGTAGTTTGCGAGATCTTAATTGGAGTAATAATCCCGACAATGACCCTGCTCATCAGCAGGATAGTGTGGAGATGTGGTTGGCTCTTTTTAGGCTTCTTGGTTGCAGTGAGTCAACAATGAATATCAGGAAAAAGCAGGTTAGGTCTGTAGGTGATCAGATCTTAGAAGAAAATTTTACTGAGATCCAGTCTTCTGCGATAGAGTTAGCTATGCGTGATAGAGGTATTTCTTGGGGGGCAGCGGTAAATAATACCTTCAAGGAATCTAGGGAGGTCTATGCAGTAAGAAGCGTAGATGGGGACTTGAAAATTGTCGATGAGCAGGATATTTTTAAGTTAGGGGTCGAAGCTTTAAAGTATGATTATACAAAGAATGGTGGTAAATCATCAAAAGAGGTTGAAACCCTTGAAAAAAGGCTAAGAGATAATATTGTGAAGGATATAGGGTATTGCAATCCTACAGTATTAGCGGAAAGGGTTGCTGAAAAACTTGGGTTAAGGGAAGCTCTTATCTATGAAGAAGGAGAAAGGAAATATCAGCAACAAATTGTAGGGGAGCTTTTAAAGCCAACAATAGCGATAAGATATTCTTTTCAAGGAGCTCCCGATGTTTTGACTTTCAATGTCCACCGTTCTGTTGATAGCAATCTTGGAGTTCCTTTGACTTTTAATTTGCAAGATATTGATCCAGGAGCTCCTGAAAACCCTCGTTATCTTTTAGATGACTTTGTTTACCGTTCAGGATCTAATCCCGGAAATGCCGGCAGAAGTACCGGTAGCAGTGGACATTATATGTATTACAAAAGGGATCGCAATACAGGTCAATGGTATTGCTATAATGATCGAAAGGTTTCCCCAGTCACCGAAGAACAGGTACGGGAAGCTGCCAGCACCAATAGCCGTACCTTGACTTATGTTAGGCAGCCTAAAAATTTATCAGTGTGATCCTTGGGATGTTGATGGTTCGGAAGGGTGATTCTGACGGCGATAGGCTCTGACAACTTGCCCGGTGTTGGAGTTCTGTAGAACATAAGGGAAGGTGGTATGGTCTTTGTCATCATAGACCCTGATATTATCACCGATCAACCACCCCGAAGCCGTTCTTTGCCCTTGAGGAGCGACATCCCAGATGGAGCCATCTTCCAACACAACAGTCCTACCGTAAGGGTCGAGCTGTTCGATCCAGTGATTAGCTTTGATGGCGGCGGCATTTGAACCATCACCCTCCTTGAGAGATAATGGCTTAGATGACAGGCGTACATGGAGATTTTCATCGGTGGCTTGTAAAACCATTATGATGGGGTATTGGCGATCTTCGCTGCTAAAGAATTTTACCCTTTGTCCAGGCTTCCACCATTGTGAAACTTGTCGGTCTTCTTCTCGTATCATCCATTTAGAGTCATCTGATAGCAAGATAAATTGCCCATCATTATCGATATCTTCGATGCTGAGGAAAGCATCGCCTTGTTCAAGGACTTCTTTAGTGAAATTGGTTTCCAGCCACTGTACTAGCGCTTTCTTTTCACTATCGGAGAGTTTTTCTATGCCCGTCCGTTTTTGGTCGACCTTAGTCATCCAGTCATCGATGGTCGTAGATTGGGATACGGGGTTTAAAAAAAGAGGCAATACCAAGAGCCAGCAAAAAAAGTTCATCATTGAGATCCAGTTTTAGATTTTATTTAAGATAAGGTATAGTCAATTTTCAAAATCGGAGCAAATAGTTTATGGCTATGGGATTTTTTTTAACGCTTTTAGGTAGTGCTTTGTTGTATTTAGGGGCTGAAAGCCTCGTCCGAGGAGCTTCTAAATTAGCTTTTGTATTAGGGGTTTCTCCTCTAGTAGTAGGGTTGACAGTGGTTTCTATTGGCACCTCGCTGCCAGAGGCTACAGCTACCCTTGCTGCTCAGCTAGGTGGCAATAAAGGCGATATCGCTTTGGGAAATATTATAGGTTCCAATATTAGTAATATAGGTTTGATACTAGGGGTGGTCTTGATGATCTCTCCGATAGAAATTCAAAAGAGCCTACGTCGCCGTGAGATGCCGATTTTTTTAGCTGTTACAGGGTTGATTTATCTCGCTATGGCTTTCGGCAGTATCGGTAGGTTGGTTGGAGCGGTGTTGCTAGTGGCATTTATAGCTTACTTGCTTTTACAGTATCATGTAGGGCGTAAATCTTATCTGCTTGTCGAGGATGTCGCTCCTCATCGAGAAAAAATGTATGTAGATGGGTTATTGATAGCTTTAGGGATAGTCCTTTTAGTTGTGGGCGGTAATTTGTTGGTGGAGGGAGCCATAAAAATAGGAGCAGCTTTAGGAGTTTCCGAGCGTTCTATGGGGCTAACTTTCGTAGCTTTGGGAACCTCCTTACCGGAGTTGGCAGCTTCATCGGTGGCGGCTTTGCGGCGCAACCACGGCCTTGCTATTGGTAATGTTATAGGGAGCTGTGTATTCAATATTCTTTTTGTTTTGGGAGGGGTTTCGTTAATTTCCCCGATAACTTTTTCTTCGGTTTTATTCTATGTTGATGCACCTTTACTGCTTTACTTTAGTTTTTTGCTGGGAGCGATAATCTTATTTTCTCATACTATGCGTCGTTGGCAGGGGATAGGATTATTGCTCTCTTACGCACTTTATCTTATCATTTTTGTTTTCTAGCCGTGATAGCCCCCTAATCTCATTCTCCTACAGGTAAAGATTTGCAGCCTGAAGGATAATGAGATTAGGGGGTATCACGGGTTCTAGGTGAAACTATTTCAAGTTGTCGGTGCAATTGCTTTAAGGCTGTGGGGTAGTAATCGTGAGCAGAACACAGCTTTTCTGCTTGAAGTAGATGTTCCCAGCTGACTCGATAGTTATAGCGTTGAACATATAAGGCTGCAAGAAGATATTCGATGAAAGGATTAGAGTTGTCGAGGTTGTGATAGGCTTCTAAGGCTACAATGGCCTCTTTATGGCGGCTAAGCTCAAGCCAAGTTTGAGCTAAAGCCAGATGACCGGAGCGAAAACGAGGGTTATATGAAAGAATTTTTTCTAGAGCTTTTTGATGGTCGAGAAGGCCTTGACGATCATCAGGGGTGTGGTGGAAAATTATTTCCAGACCTTCTCGAGGAGCATCGCCGTTGAGTAAATCTTTGATAAGAGCATTGGAGGTTATAGCGTAAGGGTGGGAGGATGCTACGATTTTTTTGAGGAGCTGTTTTCCAAGCTTTTTATTACCTTGGAGGATCTGGCAGTAAGCGGTAAATTCTAACACTTGGGGGTCTCCGGGCAGAAATTCTAGAGCTTTGTGATAGGATTCCAAGGCTTCGGTATACTGTTTTTGCTGAAAAAAAATAGCTGCTTGGTTGAAGTGGGCTAGCCCTACAATTTCTAATGTTGAGCGTCGTTGTAGCTTATGGGTGTTAAGACTTAGGTATTTTTCATCAGGAAGGTCGATCCCATGGGCGGTAGTTTCGATATTGATAGCTGGCGGGCCATCAAAGCGTAGAAAAATATGGCCGGGAGGGGTGATGGCGACCAGTGGAAGGTTTAATCGCTGGGCTATACAATAATAGATGATAGAGACCCCTAAACAAACACCTCTGCGAGAATCTAGCACATCGGGGAGGAAAGTGTAGTTGTCGATTTTTTTTTGATACAAGCTTTCGGGAGGGAAGCGGAAGTGCATATCAGCGAAGATGAAACGGTTGATAGCGGCAATCTTTTGGGGTTCTGTAGGATTGTTGGGAAGCATAGCTTTGATCTGCAGAGCGATAAAATCTAGGAGGGCTTCGAAATGGCGAATTTTTTCTGGTGGTAAATCATAGCTTAGCAATAATGCTCGTGAAAGGTCGACATCATTAGGGGGTAGTTCTTTGATATTCTGTAAAGTTTGCAGGCTGCTGCCAGGAAGTTTGCGATTGGAGAGTGATGATGCCAGATTTTCAATAGCTTTGAGGGAGCCCTCTTCGAGCTGAGGAGAGTTGTAAGGATTAGATAATTGATTAGCTAATCCTTCTAGGGAAAGGCCAACATGCTCGAAATGATCGGGAGGTTGTGACCCCGATAAAAGCTTCCAAGCGTGTTGTAGTGATTTTTCTCCTTGGGGGGTATCGTAATACAAACGATAATAAGCTAAGTGCTTAGCAACAGAATGGGGGTCTAGGCTATTATAGAGTACATCGAGTTTAGCTGATGAAGGTTCTTCTCTCGCTAAAGCCGATGCTGCTAGGATCATAAGAGGTATTATAAAGTAACGTGTCATGGTAGGATTTTTTTTATATTTTTTTTGAGCTTGCGGAGAGAAACGATCTTTTCTACGGAAGGAATAAAACGATAGCGCCAGTTATTGTTTGAAGGGTTAGCGGGATCGTTAATACGATCTTGCTTGGGGTCATCGTGAATCATGTTTGGGATAAGGGCTAAGTATTCCGGTAGGAGATTGATATGAAATAAGCTGCTGGAGTGGTGGCTGTCGCGTAAAATCGCTTGGCGATAAGCAGTGGTAAGCTCTTGAGAAAATGGCCATCCCTTATGTTGAGTATATAGTTTCACCTCTTCAGGGTTATTAGTCCACCACTGTTGAAGAGTTTCCGAATCATGGGTGGAAACGGTGGTCATACTTTCCTGCCAATATTTATTAACGTCGATATAACCTTTGTCACCATGCCAGCGACGTTCCCATCGGATAACTTTGGTCCCTGGAATACCCAGTTCCCTGAGGTTTTCGCGAACCTCGTCGGGGACAGTACCTAAATCCTCAGCGATGGGTAGCATGGGGTTATTGTGTAATAAAGCTGTCAGAATTTCTTGCCCTTGATAGATCTGCTTTTCTGGTTCATTAGGGATGTAACGGCCGGTGCTTGTTGGATCGCCTGAGGGGATGGCCCAGATGCGGTAAAAGCCTACTACATGGTCAAGGCGATATATATCATAAAAATTAGCAGCATAATCTAAACGACGCTGCCACCATCGATAGTGATCTTTCTTTAGAGTGCTCCAATTATATATGGGGAAGTTCCAGTTTTGCCCTTCACTGCTATACATATCAGGAGGAGCTCCCGCGGAATAATCTATGTGGAAATATTCCCGGTTTATCCAAACGTCACAGCTATCTTTGCTGATGAGTATAGGGATGTCTCCTTTGAGGAATACTTTTTGGCGGGCGGCCGCTTCTTTAACGGAGCGTAGTTGTATAAAGCACATATACTGTAGATACTGATGGAAAGTGGCCTCATAATGATAACGGTCGCTAAGCTCTTGGTACAGGCTTAAAGAGGGGTAGTGGAGCTCCTGAGGCCATTCCCACCATGGCGCTGAAAGATATTGGTCTTTGAGGGCGACAAAAAGACTATAAGGTTGGAGCCAGGATTGTGTTCGATAGAATTTAAGGAATTCTCGATCTCCGATAATCCGGTTATATTCTTCTCTGAAATAATTACGCAGGACCTCCAGTTTGCGTTGACGCACTTGGCTATAGTCGATAGAAGGAAGGTTATTAAGCTGCGATAGCTGTTTGCTAGCTTTTTTGAGGTAGGGATATTTATTGATATTAGGCAGGTCGAGGAGGTGTAAGTATATGGGGTTAAGGGCAAAAGCGGATACAGCATTATAGGGGCTGCAGTCCCACCCAGAGTCATTGAGAGGTAAAAGTTGCAGAACATCACAGCCTATATTGCTGCACCATTTTAATAGGGGGAAAAGGTCGCGAAACTCTCCAATTCCACCGCTAGTTTTACTGTGTAAAGCAGATAAAGGTAGGCTAAAGCCATGGTGGTGGCAGGGCTTAATTTTTTGCCACTGGCTTCCCGCTAAGGTTGAGGTTAATTTTTTAGCGCATTCCAAATAATCCTCCTCCTGTGGATTGTTGGTCAGGGAAGATTACCTGAGGCACTCTATTGGATTCTATAGCATCGATCCAGGTTAGTGCCTTGTGGCTAAAAGCCTTGAGGTAGTCACCCAATTCTTTGCCGGTAATATGTTCATTGTCGAGGTATTCGCACATCGCGAGACTGTCACGATCTTTACTATAAGCTAAAATTCCATACCATGGAGGGGGGACGCCGTTGATAATCATAGCCGCTTGTAATATTTCTTCTCTGAAAGCACCAGGGGGGACTTCTCCAAGTTCTGCCGCCACTAAAAGCTTTCCGTGAGAGCGTTCTTCTTGAATTTGAACTGCCACGCGATCTTCAAACACTATTCGGCAGTGGCCCAAAGTGTCAGGCCTGAGCTCCGTCATAAGCTCATCGCCGAGCTCTTCTAGTAGGGTAGCAAAATCACGCATCTTTTCCTCCTAAAATACATCTTCCCACCAATTAGGGGACTCTTCTTCTTGTTGTTGGTTGTCTTTTTCCTCTTCTTCCTGCTGCTGTCCGCGGCCACCTTTGCCTCCTCTGCCGCCTTGTTCTTCCTCTTCATCTTCGCGGCCATGCTCCTCGAAGTATTCAAGTTCTTCTAAATCATCTTCGAGTTCTTCTAGCAAGGTGATAAAAGCTTCGAAAATTTCATCGCGGTGTTGCAAGGTGTGGAAGATTTTCTGTGGGTCCATTTCTTTGACGGCATCACGGCACTGGCTATATACTGCTATCTCTTCAAGAAGTTCCTCATAGATGCCTAGTTTCTTTCCCATCTTTCTAATGCGTTCTGGGGTAGGATATCGTTCATTGACGAATTGCATGAATTGCTTAGTGAGGTTATCAAAGGTTAATTCTTTAGGTTTAGCAAGGTTGTGGTGGCTGAATTCTTTTTCGATAATCCTCATACGATTATTAAAATAGCGGTAGACGTTAAGGATTGATTGAAGGTTGCGAGTTTCAGTGATAAGGCGGTGGAGAAGGCCTCTGGGAATCGACGGTCCTTGGGATTTCATGTCGCGCCCTAAAGAGTGAAACAAAAATTTGAAAACTTGGGACATTTGTTTGTAGTCAAAGCGTGAAGACATTTCTTCAAAAAGGGTGTTGGTATCGCGGGGGGTGCCGGTAATATTGCGATAAAGATCCCGTAGGGCGGTAGGGGCTCCTATACCTTTTTCCGAGAAATCCCGCGCCTCTTGGGCTATATTTTTGCCCGCTTTAATTTCTCTGTCATAGTCTTTGTTGAGCTGCTTTCGGGCTTGTTTGACAGTATCTTGAAGGGTTCCTGAGGTAGTTTCCTTCAAAAACTCTAAAGCTTCATCTTGAAGGGAGACGTCGGTGTAAAAATTTTTCACCAGTTGAAGAATGTCTTCTAGGTTAGCATCATTTTTGAGAGAGTGGCGTAGAAGCATCAGCATCTGCTTCTTGAATTCGGGGTTGCGGCGAGTATGCTTTTCGACAGTGCTTTTGATATCTTCAGCTTCGTTGAGTTCTTTTTCAGCTCTTTCGGCGGCTTTGGCGCGCTTTGTTTTTCGGCGCTCTTTAAGGCTTTTACGCTTACGTTTAGCTTCGGGAAGGCTGGTAGGCACTGTTAGCGCGAGGACATACTGAAGGTCTTCTTTGCTATCCTCTTGACGTGCAGCCCTGATTACAGCAGCTTGACGAGCTCTGGCGGCTTCTTGCTTAATAACCTGCGATTGCGCACTTTCGCCGATGCCTCTAAGAAGACTGCCGCCAGCTGTTCCAAATCCTCGCATGTCACCTACCATATCTCGCCTCCTTTAAGAAATTTGGATTCTACCCAAAGGCTGAATTCTTATTTCTGGAATGATTTCCTGGTAAGAAACTACTGAAATATCAGGAAATTCCATTTCGATTAATTTGCGGGCAAAACGGCGAACATCGATGGCTGTTAACACTACAGGGGGTTGTCCTCCGGGAGGGGGCGGCGTTACTGTATTACGAATACCTTGGAGTATCAGCTGGACGGAGTCGGGGTCTAAGGCCAAGTATGAGCCAGCAGAGGTTTGCTTGATAGCTCCGCGGATCATATCCTCAATTTCAGGATCTAAGATATATACCGATAAAACGGATTGCCCCTGAGAGTATTTGTAGCTGATATAACGCTTTAACGATGATCGTACATATTCGGTGAGAAGAACGGTATCTTTTTCACTTTGAGCCCACTCAGCTAAAGACTCGAAGATTGTTCTAAGGTCTTTGACAGAAATCTGCTCTTGAATCAGGCGCTTAAAGATGTCGGTAAGCTTTTGTAGAGGTATCAGACGGGTAACTTCTTTTACGAGATCAGGAAAGGAACGCTCCATGAAGTCGATCATCGACTTAATTTCTTGAATTCCGGAAAACTCATTGGAATAGTGGCGGAAGAAGTATGAAAGGTGAAGTATGATAACTTCCAAAGTTGTCCAATATTTTATGCCTGCTTGTTTCAGAAGGTCGGTATAACTTTCTTCGACCCATAAGGTCGGCATGTTGAGGACGTTCTTATAAGATGTGAAAGGAATATGAAAACGTTGTAAATTTTCTTCGGTCTCATTGGTAAGAACATAGCCAGGCAACACGCGCCCTCGAACTACAGGGACTTCGTTGAGGTGGATGGAGTATTCGGCATCTTCTAAATTGGGAGAATCTACACGTACGTGAACACCGGGAAAGCGTACCCCTAGATCATGGTATAGAGCTTGGCGCATCTTGGGGATCATGATATCGACGAAGCTGTTGCCACGCTCAGCCTCTTGGATTTTGTCGGAAAGGTGTCGCCCTGTCTCTAAAATTACTGGTATAGTCAGAGCATAGGAGTCAACGCCACCGCCAGTGACGACGGTATGACCCTCGATAGGAGTGGAGATTGTTGGTGATTCAGCAGAAGCATCTTCAGGCTTACTAGGTAAGGTACGAGCTTTACGCGACGATTCACGCTGTCGCTTGGCAGCTCCACCGCTGGATACCGACCAGATGGCATAAGATAGTGTGCCTAGAATAGCTGCTAATAGTAGAAAGGCTAACGGGGGGAAACCAGGAACAAAAGCCATGAGAACTAATACACCAGAAGCTATCATCAAAGCTTTAGGCTGGGCAAGCATCTGGGAGGAAATATCGCGGCCAAGATTGGCATGTTTTTCATCACTGGAAACTCTAGTGGTTACCATCCCTGCGGTAATAGCAATTAAGAGGGCAGGAATCTGAGATACTAGACCATCACCGATGGAGAGTAAGGAGTATGTTTTCGCAGCTTCGGCAGCAGACATGTTTTTCTGGGTCATACCGATGATCAAACCTGCTACGACGTTGATCAAAGTGATAACAATACCAGCGATGGCATCACCTTTGACGAACTTCATAGCACCGTCCATAGCGCCGTACAAGCTGCTTTCTTTTTGGATGTCTAGGCGGCGTTGGCGGGCTTGGTTTTGGTCGATGACTCCTGCTCGTAGGTCAGCATCGATACTCATCTGTTTTCCAGGCATAGCATCCAGAGTAAAGCGTGCGGCCACCTCTGCTACCCTCTCGGCACCCTTCGTGATAACAATAAATTGCACTAGGGTGATAATCAGGAAGATAACACCACCGACGACAAAATTTCCGCCGACAACAAAGTTACCGAAAGCCTGGATAATTTCACCGGCATAAGCATCGAGAAGAATTCGCCTGGTAGTAGAGATGTTTAAACCTATCCGGAACAAGGTCGTAATCAACAATAAGGAAGGGAAAATGGAGAGGTTTACAGCACTCGAAATGTATATTCCAACCATCAACAGAGAAATAGCAATGGTTAGGTTAGTGGCAATAAAATAGTCCAATAAAAAGGGCGGAACCGGAATGATGATCATCGAGATGATCGCTATCAAGAGGGCTGCTAAGGCTACATCACTAGAACGTTGGATGTTGGCCTTGGAACGCGCTCCGCCTAAGCGAGCGGTGATTCCATCGAGAATATTCAGTAAAAAATTCATGTTTTAACCTATTCCTGTTCTAAAGAGGCTAGCCAGCGTAGTACTTCGGCTACGGCCTCGTAGGTTGATTCTGGTATAAAATCCCATACTTCCCCCTCATCGTATAGGCGGTGAGCGAGATCGACGTTCCTGAGGACAGGGACATCGTATTTCTCAGCTTCCTTAACAATTAGGGCAGCTTCGTGGTTTTGTCCCATAGTACAAATATAGGGGAGGGAGTACTTTTCAGGTTCATAAGATACCGCTACCGCTATGTGGACGGGGTTAGTCACTATTGCTTTGGCATGGCGAGCAGGAGCTTGCGGTGAGTCAGAGTAAGCGAGCTCTTGCCCGATTTGCTTACGTTTACTTTTAATCTGAGGGTCACCTTCGGTATTTTTATACTCTTGCTTAACCTCATGTTTTTCCATCATCATCTCTTTAGAAAAGTTTCGCCTCTGGTAGACCAGGTCGGCGGCGCCTACGACGATGAAAAAAATACCTACCTTGATGATAACTTCTAGCAGAAAAGAGCTATAAACACTTAAAACCTCGAGAATCGGCAAGTTTACAGTGGCGATAAGGTCGGGAATAGATTTTTTTACCACAGTATAGATGATTATAATCGCGCCAATAATTTTTGCGAGTTGTTTGATAAGTTCAACAAGAGTTTTAAGCTTAAATTTATTTTTTAGGTTGGTGATGGGATTGAATTTTTTAATGTCGGGTTTAAAGGCTTCAGGAGCAAAAACAGGGCCTATCAACAAAAAATTTATGATAACGCCAGTGAAAGCTGTTACTATAAATATAGGTACTACAGAAGTGAAAATTACCGTAATAGCATTATCAAATAAAGCTGCAACGGTTCCAGCAATATTCTGGGTGTCAATTTTGCTGAAGGCTAAAAATAAAAACCCCGACAGCTTATCATAAATATAGCGGATAGATATTAAAGTTGCTGCCAAAGAAACAATAAACGTCGCCGCTGAAGGAGCGTCTTGAGACTTGGCTACCTGACCCTTCTTACGGGCATCACGCAACTTTTTAGGGGTGGCCTTTTCGGACTTTTCAGCCATAAAATATTTTTATCCTTCCTTAATAACGCTTGGGAATAAGCCAGTGAAACCTCTCCTCACACCCATGAGCTATAATGTATAAGTAATTTATGGGCAAAAGTCAAGGCGCCCACTTTTCCATTTATGTTTATCCGTCAGATAAATTATAATGTATGCTCTTAATTTAACGAAAAACGGTGTTTTTATGGCAGGATTATCTTGTGGAATAGTAGGTTTACCCAATGTAGGCAAATCGACCTTGTTCAATGCTTTGACAGCTGCTGAAGCCAGCTCTTCCAACTATCCTTTTTGCACTATCGACCCTAATATAGGAGTTGTCGAGGTTCCTGATCGGCGTGTTTCTCAATTAGGCGAGCTCTCTAAAAGTAAGAAGCTTACTTATGCTACTATGCAGTTTACCGATATCGCTGGCCTAGTAGAAGGAGCTTCTAAAGGTGAAGGTCTAGGCAATAAATTTTTGGCTAATATCCGCGAAACCGACGCTATCATCCACATTGTACGCTGCTTTGAAGATCCCAATGTTGTTCATGTTAGTGGAAGTGTTGATCCCATTAGAGATATTGAAGTCATAAACCTGGAGCTAATCTTGGCAGACCTGCAGATGGTTGACAATATCATGGCAAAACTTGCCAAGCAGGCTCGCCTTAACAAAGATCTTATTCCTGTTATGACTTGTATGGAGAAAGTAAAAAATCACCTTAACCTTAGCAAGCCGGTACGTTCTTTAGAGCTTACGGATGCTGAGCAAGAGTATCTTAAACCTTATTGCTTTATCACAGCTAAGAAAGTTTTGTATGTTCCTAATGTTTCTGATGAGAGCCTTCCTGAGATGGACAACAATTATGTTCGCCAAGTGAGTGAATATGCTGCTCAAGAAGGGTGTGCGGTGGTACCTGTCTGTGCTCGACTGGAAGAGGAAATAGCCCAGTGTGATCCAGCGGAACGTCACGAGCTTTTGGAAGGCTATGGTTTTTCGGAGTCAGGCTTGGAAAGAGTTATCAAAGCGTCTTTTGATTTGCTGGGACTTATTACCTTTTTAACCTCGGGCGAGATAGAAACGCGTGCCTGGCCAGTACGTCGGGGGTCTACGGCTCCTGAAGCTGCCGGAAAGATTCATAGTGATATTCAAAAAGGCTTTATCAGAGCGGAAGTAGTTGGTTATACAGACCTGTTGGATTGCGGCAGCCACCATGCTTCTAGGGAGGCCGGCAAAATGAGGATTGAAGGAAAAGAATATATTGTTAATGATCAAGATGTGATACTTTTTTTACATAATTGACAGTAAAATATTTTTTAGAATCGTGGATGGAGGGTAACATGATCGAAGAATATTCTTTTGGATACATAGTTGTTGATGGACAGGAATTTTCTGATGATATTGTCATCCATTCCGATGGTAGTACAAAAGATAGTTGGTGGCGCTCCGAGGGTCATCGCCTTGTAGCTAGCGATATCCCTGATGTTATTTCCGAAGATCCTGAATTAATCGTTGTAGGGACAGGCTCCCAAGGAGCTATGGAGGTGGATTCTAAGCTTGTCGAACAGCTGCAACAAAAGGATATCGAAGTTCTTTACGCACCTACTGAGGAGGCTGTTAAAATTTACAACCGCTTGTTGCAAGAAAAACATAAAGTCGCCGGTTGTTTTCATCTTACATGTTAGGGAGGGGGATCATGAAGAAAATTGTGGAACCTATCGATAGCAGTATAATCTAGGAAGCTGCTACGGCTAATGGACAGCTATGTATAACAGAAGCGCCTGCAATTTTTGTTATCCTATTATAATCTGGTAAGATCGTATCCAAATTACGGTACTGATTCGGTGGAATGTATATTTTTAGAAGCAGAGCTTTGGGTCTTGTAAACGTCCCTGTAGAGGCTATTAGCCTCATATATGTCGGGATAGCATATTTATATGCGAGAATGAGGGCGGCCGGCGAACTTTCCCACTAGGAACGCTATAACTACTGCAATGTATAATTGGCCGCTAACCGCTATTAAAACTGCCAAAGCTTGAGCTCCTTGATTACAAGGTATGATATCGCCATAGCCTACTGTTGCCAAGGTTATAAAAGTATAATAAACATACATGTGAAAATTTTCGGTAGGAGAAAGATAGTTTTGATGAAGGTTCCAGTAATAAGAACCTTCGAAGAAGTAATTAATAAGAGAGGCTGCAATGGCCAATACCAACCCTATTAAGAGGTAGCCGTTTATAGCTCCCAAAAGCACTTGAGGGGAAACTTCTTGGGCAGCGGCAAATTGTGCTACTAGCTTGATAATGACGTATA
>JBNJDP010000040.1:0-14642 GCA_051744985.1 Chlamydiota bacterium
TTCCAAATAGCATCTGTGATAACTCTGCGTGACATAAATACTCCTTTGTTGCTAAAGGAAAGCTTATATCAAAAATTGCACTTTAAGGACAGAGCCTAATAATCCAAAGTAAAACCATCGCTTTGCTATCAGAGGCTATTGATAATTATGGCTTTTTAGATAATCCATCAAAGGCCAAGGGACTATGTATTTTAGCTGCCACCGATATATTATCCCGAAAAAGGAGTGTCAAAGCTTGCTTCAAAGCTTGCTTCAAAGCTTGCTTCAAAGCTTGCTTCAAAGCTAGTAAAATGATCACTGCCCCCCAATATTTGCCAACTTTATTGTTAGCGCCCAATGAATTTTCTAAAGGTTTTAGAGTTATTTTCACTAAACTCATAAAATATTCTTCATCTATCGATGATATTACAAATGATCTGCTTAATATAGAAAATATCTTACCCCTCTTACCCACTACAGAGCTTCCTTCGATCTTAGAGCATTGGGAAAAAGTTCTTGGCGACCATCAATATTTACCCTTCACCTCTGCACCGCCTAAACTTAAAATCTCTATAGATAGACCGCGTTCCACTTTATTATTCGACCACTTGGTGGAACGCAGTTATTTAACATCTCCAGAAGAACCACGAAAAAGGCTAACATCAGCTACCTTAACTTTATTAAACCAACTACCTTTATCACTTGCTTCGATTGATAAGCTAATAAGACTGTGGTCACAAAGCTCTTATAGAGATCACAACATAAAAGCCGCTGAGCTACTCCTCGAGGCTCTCACTAAAAAAACCCTCCCGGAGTCAGCCCTAAATAATCAGATAATCGCCAAAAGCTTAGCAGCTTTAATATCTAATGGCCAACACTCCCATGCTACTCAACTTCTAATAGAAGCTGTTGGTTACTGCCCTACAATTATGACAGCACTTCCTGAAAAAACCTTGGAAAATATCCTTGTCAACCTTCCTCCTACTTTTTCCGGCGAAGAAGCTTTAAATTTGATTATCTTAGCTGTCGATCAAAAAAGCTCCCTTCCCCAATTTCCTTGGGCTTATATCCTTCACAATCAGTTCCCTCAAGGCTTTCCTATTCATAATCATACAGATTTAGAACAATGCAAACTTCTCCTTGATAATATCGCCCAACTAGGAGCTCTTACTAAACCTGAAGAGCTCCATTACCGCCACGGCTTAATAATTAGCACTATTAATATTGCCGAAAAATCCTCTGATAAAGCTTTAGCTGATGACGGCGACAAATTACTACAAGACGCCCTAAAAAACTCTAACAACACCAATACTTCCCTGTTATACTCAACGCTCTCCTATCTATACCAAAATCATTTTGAAAGTCCCGTTACAGAAGAAATCTTATATAAATTAATAGCTGCTCTTTCTTCTCCGAAAACTCCTTGCGGCCTCGATATAACCCAAACTACCAATGTATTATCGATGCTAAAACAAAAGCACGATAATATGCTGAAAAAAATAACAACCTCAGAAAATTTCCAAGGATTTATTTCTCGACATAGCCACTTATGTCAAAACAATCCTTTTCTTCAAAATTTAATGGCTCAAACACCTTGGAAAATCTTAAAACAACGGCTAGAGTATTCCTCTTTCACTACCCTAGAAGAATATAACAGTCTTGGTGAGTTCTATCATATTTTTCCTGGCGAACAGCGAATTCAAGCTCTATCAAGCAATTCACCGGAAAGAACTATTCTTCTGGCTACGATAGCTAAATTAATTAAAGTACCCCGATACCATGAAAGTATTATCGAGGACTTCGAAAAATTTATCGAAGAATATTTTAAGCGCATCCCATCAAGCAAAAGTCGTGCTATACTAGCCACTATAATGAATTATGTAGGTACAGATTATCCAGCCAAGGTAATCGACTGGTCAACGTTCTCACCTGAACAACAAGAGAGTTTAAAGCATATTATAGAAGGCCTGTTCGACTGCAAAACATCAGCTGCCACCTTTCATAAAAAGAATCGACTCCTCCTCTTTTTCTACCAACAAAACTTCTTTACCACAGTCCATCGTTCATCAGCATTACTGCAAGTTATAGAGAAAGCTTTCTTAAGCTCCCTAGAAATTGCGGTCTACCAAAATCAAAACAAATTTTCCGCTGCTTACAATAACTCGTTGAGCTTAGCTTTAATGATGGGCAACCTTACCGATGAATTAGACTCTATAACACCTGCTCTAGGAGTGCTCGATTACTTCATGAATGAATATTACCAGCATCCTTTAAGCCAAGAATACGCTGAAAAAGCCCAGGCATTCTACACCGCTCAAAATCCTTGGTCTAAATTGTCTGGACAACTACTAGCTTCAAGAAAATACAGCTTCAAGAAAGGCAATAAAACCTTCTACCATAACCCTAGGAGCCTATTACAGCAACTTTGCCGCGATAGGAAGCTTACCATACCATTATATCAGGACCGCAAAGCTGCTAAGAAAGCTCTCACAAATATGTTAAACCCGTGATATCCCCTAGGATTTCATTGACATTAGTATCTTGATTTGAATATCATAGTCTTCCCAATTTTAGCTATGAGGAACTAATGAGCAATTCCCAAGACAGATTTAAAATGGCTCCTAATTCTAAAGAATCGGAGATGATGGTTTTAGGGTGCATGTTGACGAGCATCAACGGCCTAAACATCGCTGCCGATGGGCTCGATGACGGCGATTTTTATTATAATGAACACAAGATCGTCTTTAAAGCCCTCAAAGATGCCTATAAAAAAGATAAGCCCGCCGATGTCCATCTTATCTGTGAGGAGCTCAAGCGGCAAGATAAGTTAGAAGCCGTAGGAGGAGCAGCTTATATTACCACTCTAGCTCAATATGCTGGAACCTCAGCCTACATCGAAGAGTATGTGGAAATTGTCCGAAGTAAATCAATCTTACGCCGGATGATAAGCTCTGCACAGATTATCGAGAAAGAGGCCCTCAATGACCCTAGCGACGTCCAAACAACCCTCGACAAAGCTCAACAACGCTTTTTTGAAATTAGCCAAGTTTCCAGCCCTCAGCCTGGGACTTTGATCACTGACATCCTTTCCGGTGTTAAAGCAGAATCACAACAACCTTACTTAAAAGAATTAGAAAAACGTCAAGAAGAATACCAAGAACGCGGTGATGAGGACCCTGGCATTACTGGCATTCCTACCGACCTTATTGATCTCGACAATATCACTAACGGCTTCCAGAATTCCAACCTTATGATCTTAGCGGCCCGTCCTGCAATGGGTAAAACGGCTTTGGCTATCAATATTGGAGAAAATATTAGCTTCAACCACGATCTTCCGGTAGGCATCTTCTCTCTAGAGATGAGCTCCGAACAGTTTGTCCACCGAATGATCTGCTCGCAATCTGAAGTCGAAGGTTCTAAAATCACTAACGGCTCTATCGACCCTTCAGAATTTCAGCGGATAGTAGGTGCTGTCAACAAGATGCAAAAACATACTATGATTATCGATGACCAAGCGGGGCTTTCTATCACAGACTTGCGAGCAAGAGCTCGCCGTATGGTAGAGAACCACCAGATAGGATTTTTAATTATCGACTATTTGCAGCTAATCTCAGGTTCAGGCAGCAATCGCAGCAGTGAAAATCGCCAAAGTGAGATCTCGGAAATTTCGCGTTCCCTTAAGAACCTTGCCAGGGAGCTTAACATTCCCATCTTATGTCTATCCCAGCTTTCACGCCGGGTCGAAGACCGTGCGGGACACCGCCCTCAAATGAGTGACCTCAGAGAGTCAGGTAGTATCGAGCAAGATGCCGACATCGTAATGTTCCTCTTGAGACGTGAATACTATGATCCTATGGATAAGCCGGGAACGGCAGAACTTATCATCGCGAAAAACCGTCATGGCGCCGTAGGGAACATCAACTTATCGTTCCGCAAAGAAATCGCTCAATTTAATAATTACTCTCCCTTGAACGAGCCTCAATTTGAAAGCTCCAACCTGAATTAAATCCGCGATGATTTTCCTAGGATTACGGACAACCTTGTTTGTTATTAGATTCTGATTGCAACATCAGTGATTCAATGAAGGGTTGAATTTTATAAAGGACTACTTTATTATTATTATTTTTCTGACCAAATAGATTAACTGGAGAAATTTAATGTCATCGGTAAAGAAGAAACGTGTCTCTAAGATCGCTAAGCATAAACGCAAAAAACGCCGTCGTCGCGATCGCCACAAGAAAAAGTAAGAGATTTTAAACACTTTTTTAATTTTGCCCATTCCTGTTCTTGGTAATTTCATTGCCGACGAACAGGTTTGGCATTTTTAGCCTTAAAAACAAGATGTGGACCTACCCTAAAAAATACGATGTTATCATTATCGGCGGCGGACATGCCGGCTGCGAAGCGGCTTTTATCACAGCAGGGATGGGAGCGAGCACTTTGTTGCTATCGATGAATTTGGATACATTGGCCAAGATGAGCTGCAATCCTGCCATTGGCGGTATTGCCAAAGGGCATATTGTACGAGAAATCGATGCCCTAGGAGGCATTATGGCCAAAGTTATCGATAGAACATCTATCCAATTTAGGATGCTCAATGTTTCCCGCGGAGCTGCTGTATGGGCACCGCGAGCACAAGCTGATAAGCTTGCCTATCAAAGTACGATGAAGCATCTTTTGGAGCAGACCCCTAACCTCGACATCAAAGAAGCTACTGTCGAAGAATTAGTCGCTGAGGAAGGTAAGATCCTGGGAGCTAAGACCATCGACGGCATCTTTTATAGTGGTGAGACGGTAATCTTATGTTCTGGGACTTTCATGAAAGGCCTATTGCATATCGGATCTGCTAGCTATTCTGGAGGCCGTGCGGGAGACAAACCGTGTCTGACAATTTCAGATAGCCTAAAGAGGCTAGGTTTTCAAATGGAAAGGCTAAAAACGGGGACCCCTCCTCGTCTAAACATTAACAGCATAGATTTAAACAAAGTCGAAGAGCAACACGGGCAGGAAGGCGGAAAATTTTCCTACGACGATGAAGATTATACTCCCCTCCCTCAAGTTAGTTGTTACATCACCTACACGACACCAGAAACTCAGCAGATCATCAAAGATAATATTCACCTTTCCCCTCTCTACAGTGGACGCATAACGGGAGTAGGCCCTCGTTATTGCCCATCTATTGAAGACAAGGTTATGCGCTTTCCTCATAAGGACCGGCACCAGATATTTTTAGAGCCTGAAGGTTTACAAACTAATGAAATCTATGCCAATGGGATATCATCCTCTCTGCCGATAGAAGTACAAATGGATTTTATTCACTCTATTACCGGCCTTGAAAAGGCCGAGATGATGCGCCCGGCTTATGCTATTGAATACGATTATGTCGAAAGTGGCCAGATAAAATATTCTTTGGAAACCAAGCTCGTCGATGGATTATTTTTAGCGGGGCAAATTAACGGAACATCGGGTTATGAAGAGGCCGCGGCTCAAGGGTTAATGGCAGGAATAAACGCCGTAAGCAAGATCAGAGAGGAAGAACCTTTAATCCTGAAACGCTCAGAAGCTTATATCGGTGTAATGATCGATGATCTAGTCACCAAAGGCATCGATGAGCCTTACCGGATGTTCACCAGCCGCGCTGAACATCGCTTATTACTGAGGCAAGACAATGCAGACCTACGTCTTAGAGAATATGGCTATCAACGAGGTTTAATCGATGAAGAGCGTTATCAAAAGTTATGCCACAAAAAAATAACTATCGCTGAAGAGCTGGAGCGTTTTAAAAAAGTTTACATCACTGTCAAAGGCCGAGGCATGTCTCTCGCCCAGCTCCTTTGTCGCCCTGAAAATAGTTATCTCGACCTACTTGAAGCCTATCCTAACAAGGTCACCGATCATGGCGAAGACATTAATTTACAGATTGAGCTAAACCTCAAATATGAGGGATATATTCAAAGACAAATTCAAGATGTTGCCAAACTCAACAACCTCGAAAAAGTTATTATCCCCTCTGATTTTGATTACAGTGCCATTAAGGGTTTACGCAATGAAGCCCAGGAAAAATTGTTAGCAGTACGCCCTAGCAACCTAGGGCAAGCTTCTAGAATTTCGGGCATCAACCCTGCAGACATTTCGATACTTAGGGTTGCTTTAAAATAAAAAATCAGGCAGCTTGGCACTATGTTATGAGCGGTGTTTTATGAAAAGCTTACCCAATCAAAAAGAAACCTTAGTAGGAAGCACCTCAGCGCTGATGGGCTGCATAATCTGGGGTTTGGCGCCTATTTACTTTAAAGCCGTCAGTTACATCCCAACCATGGAAGTGCTAAGCCATCGTATTGTCTGGTCGGTATTTTTGTTAGGTTTTTTGGTATTATTAAAGTCTCGCGGCAATAATATTTTCCTAGAAACTATCCGCGCACCAAGAACTTATCTCTATTGCATGATATCTGCTGCTTTGATGGCTACCAACTGGCTTGTATACGTTTGGGCCATCCAACATGGAAGGCTTTTGGAAGCTAGCATGGGATATTTTATCAACCCTCTTCTATATGTATGCTGGGGGGTAATCTTTTTCGATGAGAGGCTGCGCAAGATCCAAACCATAGCTATCGGAATTGCTTTTATAGGCATACTTTATCTAATGGTCGCTACCCAACGCGTACCATGGGTAGCCTTTACCTTAGCTGGCGCTTTCAGCTTTTATGGTGTTTTCAGAAAGAAATCAGGGATAGACTCTTTTACGGGGATGTTCATTGAAATTTTGTTTTTAGCTCCCATATTTCTAAGTTACTTGATCTACCTCGACAGCACTGACAGGATGATCTTTGGGGAAGTCAACACCGTAACTGACATTCTACTACTCTTCGGAGCAGTAATCACAGTAGCACCTTTGGCTCTTTTTTTAGAAGGAGTGAAAAGGCTACGGTTTTCAACAGCAGGTATTATGCATTACCTTTCACCCACCCTCCAATTTGCCTTAGCAGTGCTAGCCTATCATGAAACTTTCGATCCTGCTCTGCTAGTAACTTTTGCTTGCATCTGGGGGGGGCTAGCTATTTATAGTTACGACTCTTTACGGGGGCGGGCAGCACAAACAGGTTGATATCCTACAAGGCTGAAAGGTTATAGCTATAGCTTCTTCTTCATAAGCCGGCTCCAACGCCAAGGACCCTACCAGATAGCTCTCCAAGTTCTCTAGAAAGCGTTCTTTATCACCATAAAATTCTTTAAGAGTACACAAAAAATCATGATGATAACGCCCTCGGCGATATTCTGGGGCTATTATAGGTTGCTTCAAAACTTCCATGAGCTGTCGATCGTAGTCCCATAAGAAAGAGGTATGATGCACCCATCTATTTTTCGTAATATATTGAGCATTGCCTCCAAATTTACGGTTACCGAAAACATAATCTCTCTGGCAAGCTCGAAAGTCGCCTTTTTTAAAAAAAGGCTGATAGATCTTGGAGCTCCACTCCATAATATGGCTGGGAGAAGCTCTATCTTCTTGTCGAATAAAGCTCACTAGAATGGTGTTAGGGTCGACAACGACCGTACCTCCCCCGCTGAAACGCTTAATAACAGGCAGGCGCAACTCTTTTAATTTTTGAAGGTCGAGGAGTTTAGCAGGCTTTCCCGAAATACCCATAACCACTGAGACAGCAGCGCCCTGATTGATAATACACCATTCTTGATGATCGAGGCGAAGAAGGGCTTCTTCCAAACGAAGCTGTTGTAAGATAGGCCAGCTTTGGAGCTTTAAGAACTTCATAGGACTTTTTTTATTTTTGCAAAGCCTAAGTTTTAACATTTTCAGACCACAAACGCAAGAGCGTCAACGCTCTACAAAAAAATAAAAAAATCTCTAGCTTCAGAAATAATCGAAACGTTAAAGTATAGGTATAGTTTGAAAGAACAAATCCTTAATCTGCCGTTTGGGATAAGGGGCAGCTTGATTGCTCGTCAACCAGAATAAACAATCAAGGGATCACAACGCTAAAGTTACTTTTAAAGAACTTTAGGGAGCGACCCCACCTATTGACCCGCGTTGATAGAGAAGCGCCACGACCCTCCCGGCAGATATTTTTTATGCCGATACATCGGTAAGAAGTCTATTTTTATCAAAAGTCAACTTTTGAACCCATAAGTGCAGCTTAATCTTGCATCTCAAGCTTTTCAGCAATTTATCTGCATTTTTGCCCTACAAAGTGCTTGGAAACAAAGATTCGGTGCACGCGCAGGTTAGAGAAATAACAAAAGTTGCCCTAGATTTTCCGGATATTTTGACTTTGGTAAAAAAAAATGATATCTTACTGACATTTAGGTTAAACAATCTACCCTCATTCCAAAAAATGACTAAAGAATATAACGAAAGTACAGTTGTTACTCTAGATGCTTTACAGCATATTCGCCTTCGAACCGGGATGTACATTGGCAGGATCGGCGATGGATCTTACTATGATGACGGCGTTTACATCTTACTAAAAGAAGTCGTCGACAACTGCATCGATGAATTTATAATGAACCATGGCAAAAGAGTAATTATTTCTCTCGATCAGGAAAGCCGAAAAGTTAGTGTCCGCGACTATGGCCGAGGCATTCCCTTAGGAAAAGTAGTCGACTGTGTAAGCCAAATTAATACTGGTGCAAAGTACAATACCGATGTCTTCCAATTTTCAGTAGGCCTCAATGGTGTAGGAACAAAAGCTGTCAATGCCTTATCTAGCCACTTTCTCGTCCGTAGCTACCGCGAAGGTATGTATCAAGAAGCTCAGTTTTCTCAAGGTAAACTCCTCTCAGAGCATAAAGGTAAATCTTCTCAAGAGCATAATGGCACATACATAGAGTTTATCCCCGACCCTGAAATTTTCAAAAAATATAAATTCCAAGAAGAGCTTATTATTAAGAGGCTATGGCACTATGCTTACCTCAATGCAGGCCTTACCATCAACTATAATAATCAAAAGATAAAATCTGAAAACGGACTTTTAGACTTACTGAATGACGAAGTTCCTGATGACCGTCTTTATGAACCTCTCCATTTTAAGGATCAATACCTTGAGTTTGCCTTTTTGCACACCCAAAGCTATGGCGAAACCCATTTTTCCTTTGTTAACGGCCAATATACTGCTGACGGTGGTACTCACCTTTCGGGTTTCCGCGAAGGAATTTTAAAAGGTGTCAATGAATTTGCCAAAAAAAATTTCCAGGGTGTAGACGTTCGAGAAGGTATTGTGGGTGCCGTATTAGTCAAAGTTCAAGATCCGATGTTCGAATCTCAGACAAAAAACAAATTGGGGAACAGTGAAATCCGTTCAGCACTGGTTAACCAAATTAAAGATGCTGTTTCTGACCTTCTATATAAAAATGAAGATATTGCCAACAAGCTTATCGATAGGATAGCTTTCAATGAAAAGCTTCGCAAAGAGCTTTCCTCGGTAAAAAAAGAAGCCAAAGAAAAACAGAAAAAAATCTCTTTCAAAATCCCCAAACTACGCGACTGCAAGTACCATTATAATGATAAGTCTTTGTACGGCGATGAAAGCATGATTTTCATCACTGAAGGGGATTCTGCTAGTGCTTCAATCATAGCTTCGCGCAACCCCCTAACACAAGCAGTCTTCTCCTTACGAGGGAAGCCTATGAACGTCTTTGGCATGAAGAAAGACCACCTCTATAAAAATGAAGAGATGTTCAACCTGATGAATGCTCTTAACATCGAAGAGGATATCACCAACTTACGCTATAATAAAATTATTATCGCTACCGACGCAGATGTCGACGGCATGCATATCAGAAACCTGTTAGCGACATATTTTTTAGTGTATTTTGAGGGTGCAGTCTTCAACGGCCACGTCTATATTTTAGAAACTCCTCTTTTCAAAGTAAGATACAAAGATAAAACTAGATATTGCTTCTCAGAAGAAGAGCGCGATCAAGCCATCAAGGAATTTCCTGGCAAAAAGCTAGAGATCACCCGCTTTAAAGGCTTAGGGGAAATTTCTCCGGGAGAATTTAAAAAATTCATAGGAGATGAAATTCGATTGCTCCCCCTCAACGTAAATATTTACTCAGACATCAAACAAACTCTTAGCTTTTTTATGGGAAAAAACACTCCCCAGCGCAAGGAGTTTATCATGCACAACCTTATCAACGAAGAAGAAACCCTTAAAGAAATCGCTGAGTTGACCTCAAAAATCAAAAAAGAAAAATAAGCATGGAAGATTTTAAATCTTTAATAAAAAAAAATTACCTCCAATACGCTTCCTACGTCATCTTAGACCGCGCTATCCCTTGTGTTGACGATGGCTTGAAACCTGTCCAGCGCCGCATCCTACACACGCTCTATTCCTTAGATGATGGAAATTTTCATAAAGTTGCCAACGTTGTCGGGCAAACGATGGCCTATCACCCTCATGGTGATGCTGCCATTAACGATGCGCTCGTTAACCTAGCTAACCGAGGCTACCTACTGGATAGGCAAGGTAACTTTGGTAACCTTCATACTGGCGACCCAGCAGCGGCGGCTCGTTATATCGAGACCCGTTTATCACCTTTGGCTAAAGAAACTCTTTTCAACCCTGACTTAACCACTTATATACCTTCTTATGATGGTCGCAACCAAGAACCCACAAGCCTGCCGGCTAAAGTACCCTTAGTACTATTGCAGGGTGTGGAAGGTATTGCCGTCGGGATGTCAACCCGCATTATGCCACATAACTTTGAAGAACTTCTGCAAGCAGAAATTGACCTTCTCCAAGGCAGAGAAGTTGATCTCGTTCCCGACTTTTTATCTGGCGGTATTATGGATGCTTCGCAGTATGACAAAGGTAAGGGAAAAATCAAGCTAAGAGCCAAAATTATAATTCGCAATGAAAAAACTTTGATAATCCGTGAGATCTGCTATGGGACGACTACTGAGAGTGTCATCAAATCGGTCGATGAAGCTGCTAAGAAAGGCAAAATCAAGATCGACTCCATCAGCGATTACACTGCCGAGAATGTGGAGATCGAAATAACTCTACCCCGAGGACAATATGCCCAAAAAGTTATCCATGCGCTCTATGCCCACACCGAATGCGAAGTTTCGATTAACACCAACTGCTTAGTTATCAAGGATAATTATCCTTGGGAGACTGATGTCAATGAAATTTTAAAGTACCATGTTAACTGCTTACAACACTATCTCAAAACTGAACTGGAAATTGAGCGCGATAATCTTCTGCAAAAGATTTTCGACAAAACTCTCGAGCAAATATTCATTGAAAACCGCTTGTATAAGTTGATTGAAGACGTAAAAACTTATAGTTTAATTATTACCACTATCGACGATGCTTTAAAGCCTTTCCTCAGCAAACTAGACTATAAACCTCGTAAAGAAGATATCGAACGCCTGCTCGCTATACCTATCAGGCGCATTTCACGCTTTGACATCGAAAAAAACCAAAAGGATATCGCCGAATACCAAGTACGTCTTCAGAAGATAGAGAAAGACCTTAAAAATATTAAAAGTTTCACCATCAGATACATCCAAAAATTAATAAAAAAATATGGGGAAGACCATCCTCGTAGGACGAAGCTCCAAACTATTGAAGAAGTCGATAAGCGCATTATCGATACTAAAAAGATCAAAGTGGGCTTCGACCCTGAAGAAGGGTTTGTAGGCACAAAGGTCTCTTCAGATATCACCTTCGAATGTACTAATTTCGACAAAATTCTCTTAATGTATAAGGACGGAACATATACGGTGATAAATATTCCTGAAAAGCAATATGTCCAACATGACGGCATTCCTATCGTCTATGTTGCTCCTGCTGACAAGAAGACTACCTTCAGAGTCGTTTATCGCGATTTAGCTACTAAATACTGCTATGTCAAATCCTTCATCATCAAACAGTTTATTCTAGAAAAAGCTTACCATTATCTCGATGATAACACTCAACTAGAACTTATTACTACTGAACCTCATCAACAAGTTGAATTACGCTTTATCCCCAAGCCCAAGCAAAAAATCACTAAAATGACTGTTGATCTTGATGAAATTTCAAACATCAAAAGCGTATCAGCTAAAGGTGTCAGAATCGCAAAAAAAGAAGTCAAAAAGGTGAAATTACTTAAACGTAAAGCTAAAGCTGCTAAGAATGACTAAGATAGTCCTAAAACCTAAGCAACCTAACGTCAATGAGATTTTTATCGGTGAAGAATTGATCGGTGAATACCACAACACTATTTTTGGCCGCACCCCCGACTTCCATAATATCCATAACGCCGAGGATTTTTTTCTTCTAGAGCTTAGATTAGCTAAGAACTATGCTTTAAAATTATTAGCGAAATCAGCCATGCCTGCCCAGCAGCTGCGCCAAAAGCTCAAAAACAAACACGTTAGCGTTGCTACTATCGATAAAATTATCGCTGAGTGTAATAAGTATGGTTATCTCAATGACCAGGAATGGGCAGCAAGCTTTGTTCGCTGTGAACAAAGAAAAAAACACAGTAAAAAAATTATCGCTTTAAAACTCCGTGAAAAAGGTATATCTCAAGATATTATTACTGAAGTTCTTCCCGATGATGAACGACAAGAGGTAGAAAATATTCTCCGCCTTCTAAAAACCAGTTACCGCTCACGAAACCTTGAAGATCGCCATGAACGCCATAAGGTTATCGCAGCTTTGTTGCGCAAGGGGTTCAACCACAGTGCTATTGAACAAGTATTAGAGCTTTAACCCGCAGAGCCTATTGCAATAATAATAACTCTTGTGCTATCCCAACATTTGGAGAGGTAAAATGATCATAATATCAGGAGGTTTATCATGATAGAAGAGAGCAGCGAAGTAATAACTTCTAAAATTACTACTCAAGTAGACAGCACAGCAGTAACAGAACAAACCGCTGAGCAGGCCCCCTCCACTCCTACGGAGGATAAAGCGGCTAACAAGGTTTTTGTCAGCAACATGCAAGAACTTAAAAAAGCTTCCAAGAAGGTTTATGATGCTACTATTGATGGAATAACAAAGACTATCCTCAAAGATATGAAAGAAAGCCAAGAACGCCTCAAAAAAATACGTAGTACATATTCTTAAGCCATGTTCGAGCAGGAAATATTTATCGGGTACCACGTTGACAAAGAATGCCAGAAAGCCTTTGACAAAGTTAACCCTTACGTCTTAAAAACCTTCATAAACAATGGCGACAACTACCTCAAAGAGCATTTTTTTCAAGGAAAGCGCTACCTGGGCAAGAAAAGTACCGCTATTGCTAACCTTAAAGACCTTTACCTTTTAGAAAATAATATATATAGCCTGTTAAAAAAAATTGCTAATGAATACCCCTTTAACGAGCAGCCTTTAGTGCTCTTAGCTATCAATAAGTCTTCATCATGATAACGGAATTCCAAGACGTCGATTTTATTATCATCGCTGAAGATGAAGCTGGCCAGCGCCTAGACTTGACCCTCAAAAATCACTACCCCCATTATTCGAGAAGTTATTTTCAAGATCTTATCAAGAGAGAATTAATTTCTATCAATGACCAGCAAGTCAAGAAGCACGCTAAACCTAAAGCTGGTGACAGAATCACAATTAAATTCCCTATTGATCAAGAAGTATCCCTCAAACCTGAAAATATTCCTTTAGAAATCCTATACGAGGATAGCGACCTTCTAGTTATTAATAAGCCAGCAGGGATGACCGTCCATCCTGCCCCAGGGAATTGGACAGGCACTTTTGTCAACGCTCTTTTAAACCATTGCAATTTAGATATCGAAGAAAGCTTGCGCCCCGGCATTGTACACCGCCTTGATAAGAATACTTCGGGAATACTGATGGCAGCGAAAAATGATAAAACTCAAAATCTGCTAATAGAAATGTTCCGCCGACGAGAGATTACTAAAGAATATTTAGTAATCTGTGTAGGCAACCCCGGAGAAGGGGTTATCGATAAAAGAATAGCACGTCATCCTATCCACCGTAAAATGATGACTGTTGTTGAAGAAGGAGGACGCCACGCTACTACCTCATATAAAACAATAACCCATAATAATAATCTCAGCATTGTCCACCTTTATCTTCATACTGGCCGCACCCATCAACTGCGAGTTCACATGAAATTTCGTCAAACCCCTATTCTAGGCGACGAAACCTATGGGATAAAATCTATGAACAAAAAATTTCATGCCCACCACCAATTACTCCATGCATATCGTTTAAAATTCCAACACCCTGCCCATGGTAATTCTATCAGTCTAACAGCTCCTCCTCCTGCTGAAATGCAATACTTTATCCACAAAATCCATCCTTCAGGAGCTATAGATTTATGAAAATCCTTATTCAACGAGTTAAAGAAGCCCAGGTAATCTCCGATGGAGAATTGACAGGAGCTATAAGCCGGGGAATATTAGTATTTTTCGCTGTCCACAAAGATGATTCTTATGAAGATACTACCTGGTTAGCGGAGAAACTTATCAATTTACGTCTTTTTCAAGATCAAAACGATAAGATGAATCTTTCTATAAAAGATATAGAGGGAGAAATTCTTATTGTAAGCCAATTTACTCTTTACGGCACCTGTCTTAAAGGACGTCGCCCAGAATTCACTCAGTCAGCGCCACCTCAATTAGCTGAAACGCTATATAATAAATTCGTTGAAGAGGTCAGCCAGAAGCTTGG
>JBNJDP010000041.1:0-13237 GCA_051744985.1 Chlamydiota bacterium
CTCTCTGTTCTAATTCTTCATAGGTAGGTTTCATGCTAAAATACCTTAAAAAATTTCACTCTATCTTGCAATGCTAATTTGCACCCCGTGACCGATTACGCTAGATCTTCCAACAAAACATCTTCCTTATCAAAGTAAAGGTTACGTGATTTACTCAAAAAATAATAGACTTTTGAAGTCAACTCTTCGGAAACATTCCACGGCAAATTGGGCTGCTTATCGATTACTACAGGAACAACCTTTACTTGAGTACGCTTCTCACCGTCTTTAGTATAGCGAACTTGAGAATTGGGCTTTACCCCACAGCTAGTAGCCATTAAAGCTAAAATATTTTTCATAATAAGACACTCTTTCAGGGGTTTTTCTTATTATATAGCAAAAAAGGATCCTTTCTTAAAACCTTAATATCATCTTGCGTCCCCGATTGAGACACTATCTTTAACTAAGCGCTGCTGATTATATCTCAGCCAATAAGTGGTCACGGGGTATAGGGCTGCTTCAGAGGGAGATTATTAGGATAATGTATGTATTGAGAAGCGCAGTAAATAGTAATTACTAGCTTTTTGAGAATATTTTTTGACATCGTACCTACCCCTCATAATCACTCTTGTAACATCCTACACCCGTGACCTCTTACCTCAATAGGGAGTTGTATAATAAAAAACCCGTGATTGGCGTAAAATAATAGGCATGTTATAAAAATAAACTTTACAGAAAACAAAGCAGTTGAAAATTATGAGTGGCATCGCGGGCATTATCTATCCTAATGCATACCAACCTCAATCTTTAATAAAAGCAATGTTAGCGCCCTTAGCGAACCGCAATGCTTCACTACCCCCCCAGACATATCGATATAAGAACCTTGAAATGGGCACCTGGAGCAACTCCTTATCCGCCAACCCCCATCAAACTGTATGGGTAATGTTAGATGGGGATATTTTTAATGCCAGGGAAATACGCAAAGAGCTCAAAACCCAAGGGTATCATAGCCAATCTTTGGAAGATGCCGAATTATTAGCTATGGCTTATGAAGCTTGGGGAACAGCCTTTCTCACCAAAATCGAAGGTGCTTTTGCTATAGTCATCTTCGATCTCTCCAAACAGAAAATCATCTTAGCCCGAGACCCGCTGGGTCAGAAGCCTTTATATTGGGCTGTTCAGCGCGATTATTTTTTCTTTGGCAGCGAACTTAAAAGCCTATTAGCTAGTGGGCACCTTCCTCAAGCTCCCGCCCCCCAATGCTTAGGATCTTATCTTTTTTTTGGCTATATTCCACAAGATATGACTCCCATCAAGAATGTTAACAAGCTTTTGCCTGCCTATTATTTAGAAAGCAACCTACAGGGAAATTATAGTGTACGCCCTTATTGGTCTTACAGCTCATATTTTATGAAATCTTCTGCCGATGATGAAATTCAAATATGTGAAACCCTCGAAAATTTACTTAGCAATTCCATCCAACGTCGTCTTTCACCCAACCTCACTACCGGTTGTTTAGTAGGAGGCGGTCAAGGCTCAGCAGCTCTAGCTTATTATCTTTCTATTTTAAAAGATCCCAAAGAAGATTTATGTGCTTTTACTGCCAACTTCCAAGGGGAACATTATGGAGATAGCACTGCTGCTGATACAGTAACCGACCATCTAAAACTTTCTCACCAGCAGGCAACGGTCACCCCCCAAGATATCAGTAAAAATTTAGTAGCCATGACTTGGTATCTCGATGAACCCTTGGCCGACCCTCACGTGCTAGCTACTTGGAAAATTTCAAACTTAGCTGCACAACAAAATATGGACACCCTTTTTGCTAGCACTGGTGCTGACGAGCTGTTGGCGGGCAATAACCGCTATTGTAATGATACGATAACAAAATGGCATATCCACAAATTACGCAGTCTTTCTCAGGGGCTAATCCACGATATTATGTTCCCTTTAACGAAACTTTTCAGCACTAACACAGCCTATCGAATGCTAAGGCGCTTTCATACCGACCCTGGCATGATTAAATATCTCATAAAAAACTCTGTTTTCTCTCCTAAACAACTCGCCAAGATCTCTCCCGAACTATCTAAATATTTTAGCCCCGAGACTTTTCTTCAGAAATTCTTTCAACTACATCAAATGAAGTCTGACCTAGCATCTTTTTTATATTTTGAGACTAAAACAGCTCTTTCCGATCGTTTTTTAACCCAATACGACCGCTTAACACAAGCTAAAGGCTTAAAATATCGTGCACCCTTTCTAGATCGACGAATTGTTGAATATCTTGCGATGCTCCCTGATGAGCAGCTAATAAATAACGGAATAACAGCTTTTCCTTTAAAATCTCTTCTTACCGGAGTATACCCTCAAGCTTTGATAGAACGCCCTAAGGTTGGCAGACAACACTTTCTCAACTCCTGGCTTCAAACCCCCGATCTCAAGGAGATCATAAAACTTCTTGAAAACAGCATTCTAGTAGAATCAGGATTTATTTCTAAGAAATGGCTCAAAAAGCTTATCAACTCCCCTACCAAACAATCATATAACTTTACTCAACTATGGTCGATTTTATCTCTAGAAACCTGGTTCAGGATCTTCATCGATGCCCCTCTAACTTCCAGCCCTCCTGATACTACACTGCAAGACTTTTTTCGTTCCCGTAATTAGGATAAAAAATTATGGACAGAACTTATAAAATATCTATTGCGACAGATTATTTAACAGTGTTATTCTAAAATAGAAATTATACCATTAGTATCAGCTAGGAAACAGATCTTCTCTCCGATATACAGAAAATAGGATCGGCTTTTTACACCCAAAAATGATTTGACATTCCCTTCCAGTTCTGGTTCCTTAAATAGACACGAAATGGTGATAAAGGACGTAGATAGTTTTGGTAATTTCCAGGAGCTTTTTAAAAAAGCATAAAATCTTATTCCTTAAGAAATTTATCTCGATTCTCAATGCAAACGAAAAGCATAAAAATACGAGAAATAGATGAAAATACCTCCTTTCCAACATAAGATAAGCTACCATATTGAAAAACCCTTAGAGCAAGCAATTCATAAAATAAGGGATGAAATTTCTACTCTAGCCTTTAAAATAATGTTCATCAAACAACGAATCATCACCCTATCTTCACGCCCTTTTGGCACACGTTCTTGCTCACTACTGGGAGGAGTTATTAAAGCTACAAGACAGCTATCGCATATCTTCCGCCCAGCCCTTAAACCTACTAATGCATATAGCTATACTTATACTCCCCGACAATTATCTTCTGAAGATGTTATTAGCGACCACCTTCCTTATGCAGCCCTAGCTTCTTCTACTTTACATAAAGATGAAAGCTGGATAGAACCTTGGGGCATGCGATACTGGAACATCTCTGATATTTCCCCCTCCGTAGAATTGCCAGAAGGTATCGAAAGCCACTCTGACTGCTTTTTTTCTCCTATATCAGGAATGAAGGCTTTCATCACTGAACGTGACAATACTATTATTATAGCTTTTGCTCCTCTCTTTTCCTCTCATACCGAACTACCTGATCAAGAGCATAAAAAAATGGTTGAAAACCAAAAGATTCAAGTGTACAGCAACATCTTTTTAGGCTCTAAACCTCTATGCTGTCAACATGCCGACCAACTTGTACAAACTTTATTGCAGCATCCCCTCTTTAAAGATCACCAAGTAGTTTTAACAGGGCAGTGTCTAGGAGGTATGATGGCCCAATATACTGCTATTAACAACAAGCTTCCTGCTCGTTGTTTTAATACAGCACCTTTGGGAGCAGGATTGCAACAAAAACTAGGCTCGAAAAAACTCAAAGAAGCCTCAAGTTACGTAACTCATCTGTCCGCTGCAGGTGATTATGTTAGCGATTTCACTGTTTATGATAAGGTCTTTCGCATCTTTGATATAATAGGTCTTCGCGTCCCAGGTAATTTTGGTAAGCGTTATATTATCCCTACCGCCTACCATCACCAAGATTGGGGATTTCTCCGAGGCGCAAAAAATACTCACGATTATGTCTTAGGAAGTATTATGAATCACATCGGTTATAATTATCGATCCCATAGCGGTGACCTCTCTGATGAGATTACGTCGAAGGCAAGCTTTACCTCTAAAAAGTCGTCCTAACCAAAGTTTCATCGAGACCTCAATTATACTGGCTTTTCTTGTCGGTTGCAGAGCAAGAGCTTTTATGATACCCTTATAAACTTATGTTACAAAAAAAGAGGTAATTTTATGCTCAGCCTAAAAGGGAAAATTGCTTTTATTGCTGGTATCGGTGATGATCAAGGGTATGGATGGCAGATCGCCCGAGCTCTAGCAGATGCTGGAGCCACCATTATAGTAGGCACTTGGGTGCCGATAGTTAAAATTTTCAGCACTGCTTTTAAAAATGGTAAGTTCAACGAATCAAGAGGCTTATCTGATGGGTCTTTAATGAATATTGCCAAAATCTATCCTTTAGATGCCGCCTATGATACTATAGAAGATGTTCCTGAAGAAATCCGCAACAATAAACGATATAGCAACTACCAAAATTATGCTGTAGCTGACGTAGCGCGACAGGTTAAACAGGACTTCGGCACGGTCGACATAGTCATACATTCTTTAGCTAATGCTCCAGAAGTTCAACAAGACCTCTTAGAAACTTCAAGAAAAGGCTACCTAGCAGCTCTAAACGCTTCTAGCTACTCATTTATCAGCTTGCTACAGCACTTCGGCCCCATCATGAATGAAGGAGGATCTTTCCTTTCCTTGAGTTATATCGCCGCAGAACGCGCTATTCCCGGCTATGGCGGTGGGATGAGTTCGGCTAAAGCTGCGCTAGAAAGCGATACCCGCACCTTAGCATGGGAAGCAGGTAGAAAGTGGAGGGTAAGGGTAAACACTATTTCAGCTGGCCCCTTAAAGAGCAGAGCTGCCAAAGCTATTGGCTTTATTGATCAGATGATCGAATATTCTCGATCCAATAGCCCTCTAAGCAGAGAACTACAAGCTCAGGATATCGGCGCTAGTGCTGCTTTCTTATCATCACCATTAGCTGCAGCTATCACCGGCACAACCTTATATGTTGACAACGGGCTGCATGCTATGGGAGTTGCCAACGATAGCCCTGCAATACATTCATAAGAGAACTTAATGAAGTCTTTTTTCTGCCGAGCTTTAATCATTACTACGCTGCTCATCCCTGCTTTTGCTATGAGCAGCATCAAATATACGGTAAAAGTTAACGGCTTCCCCAACGAAGAAGTCCTCAAAGACATAGAAACAAACGTCCTCTTATATACCATGAAAAATTCGCCCCCTTCTACGCTGGCGAGTTTAAAAACACGTATTACTAAAGACCTCACCACCATCGAAAAAATCCTCCGCAGCCATGCCTATCTTGATGGCAAAGTCTCCTATACTATCAAAGAAAAAACTACCCCCTTGAAGGTATGCTTAGAAATTATACCAGGAAGGGCTTATCATATTTCAGAATTTATCTTACAACCATCAGAGCATCCTTTAAATACTATACCACTCCAAGATCTGGGGATTGACCAAGGAGACCTTGCTACCACTGATAAAATCCTAAATGCCCAAAAAAAATTAATTACCATTATACAAAATTCAGGCTACCCTTTTGCCAATATCGAGGATAGGCATATTATCGCCAATCCTGCCAATAATACTATGCAAGTAAAGCTTATCATAGATAAAGGCCCTCGAGCAATTTTTGGAGAGACGCACATTGAAGGATTACAAAAAGTAAAACCCGAGGTTATCAAGCGGCATATATTGTGGGAGAAAGGTGAACAATACAGCATAAAAAAAATCGCTGCTACTAAAAAAGCTTTAGAAAATTTAGGTCTCTTTTCTTTAGTAACTATATTCCCTGCCAAGGAGGTCGAGGGGCAAAGTTTAGATACCCAAATAAATGTCATTGAAAGACAGCACCGTACTATCACCATAGGTGCTGACTATGACACCCAACTAGGGGCGGGAGGCAGCTTTCAGTGGTCACATCGTAATTTTCGTCAACAAGGAGAAAAGGTTCTTTTCTCCTTAAATGCTAACCAAGCTAAGCAGCAGGGCACACTTTCTTACAGGATCCCCTATTTCAAACACCATCAGCAAAGCTTTGTATGGAGCTTGTCCGCACAGAGTGAAGATAGCGAAGGTTATAAAGCCCATACTACTAGCATCAATGCTATTATCGAACGTCGTTTCAGCGCTATTACAACAGCATCATGGGGAGGCGTACTCCACCAAATTCATACTGCCAAAACTGATGACCGTCAATCTTACACCCTGCTAGGCATTCCTTTAAGCTTACATTTCAACTATACTGATCGTAATCTTGATCCTTATAGAGGTAATTTTTTTGAGCTCAAAGCCACACCTTACCAAGATTTAGAGAACGCTGACATCAACTTTTTAATTAATAAATTTACAGCTTCCCAATACCTCTCTTTGTGGAAGACACGGTTAACTTTAGCAACTTCAATATCTATGGGGTCTGTTTTAGGTTCTTCAAGATCCAACATACCCGCTCCTTATCGCTTTTACGGGGGTTCAGCAAATATATTGCGCGGATATAAATATCATACTGTCAGCCCTTTAGATGCAAACAACAAGCCTATAGGAGGGCGTTCTTTAGCTTTATTCAATATCGAAGTACGCTTACGCACAACCCCTAAGATGGGGTTAACGTTTTTTTGGGATATCGGCAATATCTTTGCTGATGATTTACCACGCTTTGATCAAAAAATGCTCCAATCATGCGGTATAGGCTTTAACTACCTTACACCAGTAGGGCCCTTTCGCTTAGAATGCGCCTTTCCTCTTGACCGGCGCCCCGACATCGACAAACATTTCCAAATTTATCTAGCTTTAGGGCACGCTTTCTAACGTATATTAATTGTAAACTTCGCAGGTTTAATGCCTTTTATGAACATGCTCGACAGCATTATCGCTATGACTTCCAGATCTTTTGTAAACGGTCCATAAATGAGGTTTAGCTTTTTTAAGGGCGATAACCTTGTGAAAATCACGTAATCTAGCATGATTGATTTCGGGGATCTCTCCTGCTTTTTTGAGGGCAACTTTGGTAAGCAAAGGCCCAATAACACCAAAAACAATACTTGTCACCGTAATGGTGGTAATTACTATCCCCCCTATAAGATCACCAGCGTAGATTGTCCCCCCCTGAGGCAATTCTACTAAATCCCCTAGATTATGGAGCTCATTTTTAATAATTAAGGACAAACCAATAGCAACACCCGCTTGAGATAATATTCCAAAACCTAAGTACTTCCTTATCGAAGGCTCAGCTTTAGTCACAGCGGCTCCTAACCAAGCACCTCCTAGCAAACCCGAAGTTCGCCCTAACACATAAACTAAGCCAAGCAAACTAATAGATCCTAGACGGCTAATATCAAGATGAGCACCGGCTAACACAAAAAACATGATATACATAAAAGGCATAATATCCATCAAAGGAATTTCGATATTGCTGCGAAAGTCCCTAGTAGGAATATTTCCCAATATTAATCCCATAACCATATTAGAAAGAATAATCGAAGCTCCTGCGGCTTTTGAGATGCTTGCTGTTATCAAGATAAACCCCAGCAGCAATACGAGAGTCTCACGAGGATCGGCAATCTTTTTCGCAAGAAGATAAAAGCCTACAGCAAACATCACTCCCAGCAAAAAACTTAAGCCAATCTCTTGAAGCGGCTGCAAAAATAAAGGTAAAATACTGTAAGAGGCAAAAGAATCCCCTTGATAAGCAAACCAGAATTTAACAAACGCTAAAGCAAAACCAAAAATAATAATCGCCAAGCCATCATCAAAACCTACAACGGCGTATAAAGCTTTGGTTAGCTTGCCATGACTTTTATATTCTTGAATGACAGCTACTGTTCCAGCAGGGGCACTAGCGGGAGCTACACACCCCAACAAAACTGCTAGAGGTATGTTATGCGTCAAAAGAAATACCATCGTACCTGTCAGCAAAAAAGCCATAAACGATTCAGAAAGAATTATGCACAGGATACTACGTCCCGACCCCCATAACTCTTTAATCTTCAATTCCAAACCAATGTTTAAAGCTACTAGTGCCAAGGTAATCTGAACAAAAAAATCCAAGTGTTGCTGAATATCGTTGTTAGCAATATTCAAAAAAGAAGGCCCTAGTACAACTCCTGCCAGCATATAACCTAAGATAGCAGGAAATTTTAGCCGGTGAACGGAGCGCCCAAAAAAGAAGCCCGCAATAATAATAATACCTATTATTAGTGTACTAGGCAGCAGGTAAAAAGAAGAACTAACCTGTTCAATAAGATTCATTATCACACCCTAAAACAATCATAAGGTTCGTCCTTAAAAAACGAGACTAAAAAATATATGCTATTGTAGCAAGCAAAAATTTAACTTTGAGAACTCTCTACTACAACAATTTTATCTTTTTTCCTCATCTTCCAGAGATACTTGCTTATATTATAGGCTATCAGGATGATCAGTATTGGGTAAAACACCTGCAAAATAGGAGCTGTCAGCGAAGTTATCCCTTTGAGCCCCAAAATGGACATCCCAAAAGTGATCACCAAAGTTATAATTAAAGGTTTATGACTGCTAGGAGAGTGTTTAAAAAGCTCTTTTTTCAAAAAGTCTGTATATACCACTACCATAGCTACGGAAGTGGTGAAACAAGCCAAAGAAACTGCTATTGCAGCTACAACTCCTAACCGAGAACCTAAAACAGCTTTGGCTGTATGCGCAATAAGTTGTTCCTTAGGAACACCTTGAAGGTTAGGCCCCTGCATCGCTGCCAATGCTATTAGCCCAGCATATACAATACCTAAAATTGCCACTCCCACCATACAAGCTTTAAAAGCTTTCTTTATTGGACAAAAGCTCTCATCAGAGGAATCTTTTAAAATTCCTATTATCGAAGCTGAAAAGAAAAAAGCCGCGATAAGATCCATAGTATTATAACCTTCACCCATGCTGCTTAAGAATAAGTCCCCTGCCTGCCAGTCAGCACCCTCCAATGGAGCAGAAGCAACCTTAAGGCCCTTGAAAATAATTATTGCCAGGCTTACCAAAAGCGCAGGAGTTAAAATATAACCTAGAATATCCAAAATTCGCTGTCGATTTATCAAAACCAAGGCCACCAATCCACAGTAAATGACACTAAAAACCCATAATGAAGGCATCTTAGGAAAATACGACAAGATACTAGCATGAGCCAAAGTTATACAGCGCGGTGCTGACCCCAAAGGAATCCAGACAGTGAGAAGTAAAGCTGTTATGAAAAAACCTAAGCGCTTTCCTAGGCTCCCAAAAAACTTAGTGTAATCGCCTTGATAGATTACCATAGCTATAACACCGGAAAAAGGCATCAAAACTGCGGTAACCAAAAAACCTAGTGTAGCTATAAGATATTGAGAATTAGCTATCTTTCCTACAAAAAGAGGGAAAATCAAATTTCCTGATCCAAAGAACATAGAAAATAATGCTAATCCTATAACAAAGGCCGAAGTATTTTTGGAAGAATTCATGTTAAGGCGTCCCTTAAAATTATAATTGTTACCTAAAAGCTTGATGTGGTTATTAGAACTATCGAGATGATAAAATGTACTTAAAACAACGGGTTTATTCCCTTTTTTCAAGCTTTAATAAAAAATATTTTACAGGAAACCTCTTTATTATTCAAGAGGAAACTTTTTTGCATGAAAAGCAATAAAATTTAAGGTATTTAAATATACTATTCAAACAAAAACAAGGTTGTATAATGAAATTATTATTCAACCCAAAGATTGTATCCTAATCTTAGGTTGAATAATAGGCCTTCACAGTATAAAATATTGACTTCTTTAAAAACTTAAAAAGAAGTGAATTATATATGTCTAATACCCCTGAATATCATTCTCACGAAGAATTTAGTAACCGTTCTCGCAAGCTGGCAGAAATCCGCGAGCTCGGAGTAGAACCTTATCCACACCAATTTTATCCTTCGCATAGCTCTCAAGAGCTCTTACAAAAATATCAAGATCAGCCTGTTGGCAATAGCGAAGACGCAGCTCAAGAGGCTACTGAACGTGTAATTATTAGTGGGAGGATGATACTTTTTAGGGCTATGGGTAAAAATGCTTTTGCGCACATCCAAGATAGCTCAGGAACAATTCAAGTTATGTTCAACCGCGATATTTCCAAAGTCACTGATTATATTCCAGAGGAATCATCCATCTCTCAGCCTCCCGGCCACCTTAAATTCATCGAGAAAAAATTTGATTTAGGCGATTTTATCGGTATCGAAGGCCGTGTTTTCCGTACTAATAAAGGTGAGCTTACTGTGTACGCAAAAAAAGTTACTCTTTTATGTAAAACGCTGCTTCCTTTACCTGACAAGCATGCAGGTCTTACCGATAGAGAGATACGTTATCGTAAGCGCTGGCTCGATCTTATTAGCAATGCTGATTCTAAGGAAACACTCCTGTTACGCAGTAAAATCATCAAGAGCATCCGCAATTACTTCGAAAACATCGAATTCACTGAAGTTGAAACACCGGTACTTCAAAATATCTATGGGGGAGCGGCTGCACGGCCTTTTGAGACCCATTTCAATGTTTTAGACCAAAAGATGTTCTTAAGGATTTCTTTGGAAATTCCTCTCAAAAAGCTCATAGTCGGTGGTTTAAATCGCATTTTTGAAATCAGTAAAGTTTTCAGGAATGAAGGTATCGATAAAACCCATAATCCTGAATTTACAGAACTAGAAGCTTATGCTGCTTATTGGGACTACAATGATATGATGGAGCTATTCGAAAGCTTAGTAGAGAAACTCTCTCTAGATATTTTCGGCTCGACATCAATCCCCTATCATATCAATGAAGAGGGAGAAGTTCAGTATATTGACGTTAAAGCACCCTGGCAACGACTTAGTATGAAAGAAAGCATTAAAAAATATGCCAACATCGACATCGATGCCCTAAGCGATGAAGCTTTACGAGACACTCTATTACAAGTAGCACCAAACTTAGACTCTAAAGAAGTACGCAAGATGTCACGAGGACTACTAAAATTTTCTCTTTTTGAAGAGGCCGTTGAAGATCAGCTTATAGACCCTGTTCACATTATTGACCATCCTATTGAAACGACTCCCCTATGTAAACCTCACCGAGATCCTCACAAACGTGCCGAAGGGCTTGTAGAGAGGTTTGAATCTTTCATCCTTGGAAAAGAGCTTTGTAATGCTTACACCGAATTGAACGACCCCGAACTACAGAGGGCTTTATTAGTTCAACAAAATGAAAAACGACAATCAGGGGATGAAGAAGCCAATCCCTTAGATGAGGACTTTATAGAGTCTATCTGCCAAGGTTTACCTCCTACAGCAGGAATAGGCTTTGGCATAGACCGTTTGGTGATGCTACTTACAAACATCAAATCTATCAGGGATGTTATTTTCTTCCCTTTCATGAAAAGTGAAGAACTTTGAACCCTCGATTAAATCCAAGCATAAAAAAGCCTTCCTCCTTGAGGAAGGCTTTTTTTTAGCCCATATAGCAACTCAAATTTCCACTACGCGTTATAATTATTTTTGATTAATGGCATTAAACTCTTTTTAAGCGAGCTCCATTAGGAGTATCTTCGATAATATAACCTCGGCTTTGGATATAATCACGCAAAGCATCAGCATGTTCCCAATTACGTTCTCTTCTAGCTTGCTGACGCTCTTCTAGGGCATCTAAAAGCTCGGCAGGAGCAACATCTTCTTCAAAATCTAGAAATCCTAAAATATCGTCCCATTCCTTCAACATCTCCCAAGCCTGCTGAGATTCTTTTTGACTCAGAGTATTTTTGTCAATTAAGCCATTTATATCTCTAACAACATCAAATAATGCTGCTAAAGCTCTAGAAATGTTGAGGTCATCAACTAAAGCCTCTTTAAAAGCATTGTGAGCCTTCTCTAATATTTGAGAACCCGCTCCAGAACTTTCTGGCAACGATACTTCCTTCAAACGCAACACAAAATTATCGAGCCGCTCTAAAGAAGCTTTGGCCGCTTCCAAACCTTCAAAAGTAAAGTTTAAAGGGGTACGGTAATGGGTTTGCAACAGCATATACCGTACTTGCCTACCCGTATAACCTTTGATAAGCAGGTCTCTAAGGGTATAAAAATTCCCCAAACTTTTAGACATCTTTTTATTATCGACAAGCAGGTATTCCGAGTGCACCCAATGCTTCACAAAAGGTTGTCCCGTATAAGCTTCAGACTGAGCAAGTTCATTCTCATGGTGAGGGAAAATATTGTCTACCCCCCCACAATGAATATCGATAGTTTTTCCTAATAATTTGAGGGCCATAGCAGTACATTCTAAATGCCATCCAGGACGTCCATTCCCAAACGGGCTTGACCAATAAAATTCACCGTCTCGGGCAGCATCATAACTCTTCCACAAAACGAAATCGGAAATATTTTCTTTATCATATTCATCGCTATCAACCCTATCAGAGCCACCTGCTAGCAATTCATCCATCGGCAAGTGCGACAATTTACCATAGTTTTGAAACTTAGATATCGAAAAATAAACGCTACCATCACTACCTTGATAAGCAAAACCATTACGCATTAAAGATTTGATAATAACAATCATATCAGGAATAAACTCGGTAGCCGAAGGACGATGTTCAACAGGTTCGATATTTAAAATCTCTAAATCCTTAAGAAAGGCTTGTTTATATCGCTGAGTATACTCTCCTAAAGGAAGCCCTTCTTCAAGGGCGCCTTTAATGGTTTTATCATCAACATCGGTAAAGTTCATCACTTGTTGAATCTGATAACCTAAAAATTTTGCTGTACGACGCAATAGGTCTTCAAAAATATAAGTCCTAAAATTTCCAATATGAGCATAATTGTAAACTGTAGGACCACAAGTATATACTTTTAAGTTTTTACCTCTCAGAGGAATGATATCCTCTTTTTGTCGAGTGGCAGTATCCCAAAGCTTTAAAGGTGTATCTATCTTTTTAAACATAAGTCGCTTTTTATAAGATTTTAAACTCATTTAACTATCATAAAGGCATTAAACTCAAGAGGTTTTCGCATATAACCATTGCAATTTATCAAAAAAAATGTTAACATATTTGCGACAAACCAGTAATCGGTCACGGGGTGCAAATTTAAGTTTGCAATATTGGTCCATATTTTTTAAGGTATTTTAGCATGAAACCTACCTATGAAGAATTAGAGAAGCTA
>JBNJDP010000042.1:0-13203 GCA_051744985.1 Chlamydiota bacterium
GCTTCTCTAATTCTTCATAGGTAGGTTTCATGCTAAAATATCTTAAAAAATATGGACCAATATTGCAAACTTAAATTTGCACCCCGTGACCGATTACTTAACAATCACAGGGAGCGGTTCATTAGGGCTTAATTTAGTTGCTGATTCCGGGGTAGTCGGGGTCACGTAGAAAGATAGCATGGTATTGATAAACGTCTACTTTATATTTGACGTCTTTATATTTAACCTGCCCGGGTATAAGGGAGGTAATATCGGCAATAGAGGCTCCTACACTTACGTCGACGGATTCTTTGGAAGTCTTGGTAGTTTTTGTATTAGCATCTTCATAGGTAGTCTTGGATTCTGATCTGCTGGAAGACTCATTTTTACCTAGATAAGAATTACCAAAAGCATCTTCTATAGCTTTCTGAGAGTCGCTTGTAATACGTTCTGTACGAACTTTTTCTTTTTGCCCTTCATCAATTCTGGAAAGGAGGACAACATTTGCTCCGATTACTTTAGCTTGGGCTTTGGCCTTCTTTTTCATCAGGTTGAAATCCTCTTTGCTGTCGCTATCGGCATTAAATTTAGATTTACCTATGATGGTTACATCACTTTTATTGAGCATATTTTTCTGAGCTTCATCAGAGAAGGTTAGCACAGTAACTTTGGAAGCTGTTTTGTAAGTTTGGGTTGACTCTTGGTGGTAATTGGCACCTCCAAATTCTCCGGGGCCTACACATCCTGTTGCTATACCACAAGTGATTAAGGTAAAAAACGCTGTTTTTAGGGCTTTACTTTTCTTCATAGTAACGATCCTCCTTTAAATTATGGAAATTAATACTATCATGCAGGGGTGATATTGTAACCTTTTTTTGATTAAAGATTAGGGGCATCACGGGTTAAAGTTAGCTCGCCGACAGGTATTTCTTGCTATAACACAAAGCTCTGCCTAAGAAGGCCCCTGCAATTAATCCGGTAATGGATACCTGCAAGACCGAAAAATAAACATGCTCTTTTCTGAGGTGGGGTATACAGCATCAAGATAACCGAAAGTATAGCTTATTATAAAGATAGATAGTATCAGGATCAGGGTAGACCAGCTTCCAGGAAGGGTGATAGTTTTATTTGAACGGTTAATTATTACGTTTCTTTTCCGTGCCCAAAGAAAACTTCCCCAAGAGCCCAATGATAGAGCTATAAAATAGCTTCCTAGATGAAGAATGTCGGTGGTGTAGTATGTAAATAATCGTGTTAACGACCAGGCTAAAAAGATGGCGGGTACAATAAAGATTTTAGGAAAAAATACGGTCCTTGTAGTGGTGGCTTTAAAGCCTTTTATTAGTAAATAAGCAAAAATAATCCAGACCCATAGCGGGGTCTCTTTAATGGCCTCTAGCATATTATACGCTCTCTTCTATAGCATTAGACCAGTCTTATATAAGAGCATATCATTTATATTCAAACCAATATTTTACACCTTAGGCCTCTTAGTTGTTGACATTATGTTAAGCTTTTTTTAGCGTGGAGATGAAATAAAAATTTATTTTTTGAGGAGGGAGTGATGAAGAGAAACTTTGTTTTATTGTTAGCAGGTTTTAGTATGTTGGCTGGGTTTAACAGCCTTAATGCCACGTTAAGCGAGGAATTTTCCGAGCAAGTAAGTTGGTTATGGGGTGATGATGAGAGTTCTGAAGCGCAAACTATCGATATTAGCACTTGGAACAAGCTCGAAAACCTTAATAAAAATGTCTCTTCAGGTATCAAGAAGCTGAAAAATGTGCTTGATAACGAAGGGCCTGAAGGGCTTCTGAATCAAGCTCTATCGTCCTTGCATACAGCAGTAGAAAAATATACTGATGTAGCTGATGATTATCTGACAGGAGAGGTTAAGGAGCGTATGACAACGCTAGAAAATACTATGCATGAGCATCTCGAAGAGATAGAAACATTAGTAAACAACGACAATATCGATAACGCTAAAGAAGTTTTTAGTGATTTTATGGATCAATGGCAAGAAGCTCAGGATATTGTTAAAGATAATATCCAGGAGCCTCAAAAAGGTGATTCTCCGATGTCCTATTAGTTGTTTGTTAACAAGGGTGCAGTGCTGCTTATCAGAGCATGGGCACCTAATTCTATAAATCTTATATGAGGTGAATAATGCCTTTTATCAAATCTTTCAGAAAATTATTGCGCATCCTCCGAGGCACGGATAGCTTTAGGGAGATGTTTCTAGGGGTTTTGCTAGGCTTTGTGATCGGGATGGTTCCCGGCTTTAATTTGACGGTAGCGCTCTTTGTTATAGCATTATTCATTTTTAGGGTGAATCTGTCTTTAGCAGTGCTGGCCTTTGCCGTGGGTAAATTTTTATGCTATTCCCTAGCATATATTAGCTACGGTTTAGGCTATGGTATTATTCACTACCTTGGCTTTTTGCCGGTTGTTGACTTTTTGTCTCAGCAGCCATTAACAGCTTTGTTGGACTGGCATGTTTATAGTGTACTAGGTAGCTTGATTATGGGAGTGGTAGGAGGTAGCCTACTGGGTTATGGTGTGGCGCGAGGTATTTTACAAGCGCGCTATGGTTTGTCGTTTGGTAAGAAAAAGTTTTCGATTTTTGCCAAGCTTGCTAATAACAAGGTTGTTAGTAAGGTGCTAAACATCCTGCTGGGTAAGCCTAAGGTCGCGCCTTCCATCAAACCTTCTCTATTTGCAAAAAAGAGGCTTATCGTCGGTGGCAGCATGATTGTTATAATCTTCGTTATCCAAGCTTTCTTTTTAGATTATTTTGCTCGTCAGGCACTTAAAGGAGGTCTAAGCAGCTTTACTGGGGCAGAGGTCAATGTTGATAGCGTCGATGTTTCCTTGTTGAGAGGTCAAGTACATGTTTATGGCCTTCAGGTAGCCAATGCCGACAATCCATACTATAATAAACTCCAGGCTCAAACTTTAGGCGGTGACCTAGATATGAAGGCATTGTTAACTAGGCGTGTTGTCGTGGAGGAGTTAACATGTGATGAGATGTTTATGGACGTTCAGCGTGAGGAGGTCGCCGAAATTTATGATCCGGAGAAAAAAGAAGCTGCTGAGAAGCGTAAAGCGGCTCCTGATTTTTTCAGTTATGGCACCATTGCTGACTATTATTCTGCGATAAAAAAGATCAATAATAGCCTTCTAAAAATCCCTAAGATGCTCGCTTCCTGGGCACAGCGTAGGGAGAAAGAAGAAATACAGCCGCCAAAATTTAAATATATTGATTATTTGGATTTGTCAGCCCAGCCGTATTTACATAAGTACCCTACTTGGGTCATCTCTAGAGTAAAAATTAACCAGTTACATCCTAGCCCAGGGTTTCCTGCTTTCACTGTTAAGGGCAGCAACATTTCTAGCGACCCTAGAATATATCCTAAACCTATGGAATTTAGCGTTGTCCCTAATGTTAATGTGCTTGATAAGCTGAAAGACCCAGCAGGTAAAGCTTTTAAAGGCGTTAAAGAAGGTGTTGACAAGGGCCTTAAAGAGACCTTTGAAGGTCTTTTTGGTGATGAATAAATGTTTGGGCGTTTAGCCAAGCTTGATGGCATTCTTCTGTGGAAGAGGGGTGCTGAGCAAACTTCACTAGGTCGGCGCGATTTAGGAAGCTTTCCAAAGCGAGCTGTTGTTGGGCGGGGAAGAGCTGTTGTTTTGAGGCTTCTTCCAAGAATTCGGGGGTGGTTTTCTCGGGAGCTTTGATGGAATATTGCCGCTCAACATACTGCCTTACGATATCGGTAAGCTCACTGTAATATTGGTTATAAAGGGCGTGTTGCGGTAGATGCTTTTGTTGAAGATGATATAGCCGTTGCATAGCTTGCTTTTGAGGGTCAGGGTGGCGAGCGTCCCATATTTTTCTGGTGATAAAGGCTTTCCCTCCTTTAGTCCAAATTCCGTACGACAATAATAGGAATAGCGCAAAAACTATACTTATCACGATATATTGACGGTGATGCTGACGTTGTTTAAGGATTTCTTCTTTTGGAGTAGAGGAATTATAACCTAAATTTCGGGAGCGCTTGGAAGGAGGGTTAGAAGCGGCATCTAGAGGAAGTAATATGGGTGAGGGCAGATCAGCAGCGATAGGTCTTGGAGCCATAACTTCGATCATTACGACGTTGCTATAGATTTCTTTAGTAGGGGCTTCGGGGGAAGTCAAGGTGATATTATAAAAACTTAAAGGCCAGCGGCCAATTTTCCAAGGCTCCAAGGTGTAGGTGATGGTTACGGAACCAGGATGATAGGCAATATCCTCGCCGATTAGCTTGAAAATTGCTTGATCGTCAACTAAATGGTTTTGTAATTGAGAGCGGTCGAATCGGTATGAAGGGGGGAAGCAGAGCTCTAATGTTACCGTTAAATAGTCAGTAGCTTGGAGCTCAGTAGCGCTGGTGGTGAAGGACGCTTTAAAATCTTGAGAGCTATTAACAGCGTAAAGTAATGAAGGGATGATGATGGTCAACCATAAGAATCTCATCGACGTTTCTCCCTAAGAATAAAGTATTCTCTGAGGGGTTGAACATAAGAGCGGTCGGTATGAATCTCGATGAAGCCTGCGCCGATCTTTTTCATTAATTTTTTATGGTTTTCGATACGCTGTCGTTGTCGATGATAAAGAAGCTCTTTAACTTTCTTCTGATTAGTGTCGATGGTGAGGGTTTCCCCGCTTTCAAGGTCTTTAATATCTAGCAGACCTATAGAAGGGAGTTTTATTTCTTTGGGGTCTGTAAGGCATAGGGCTATAAGGTCATAATGTTTAGCTGCCATAGCGCATTGGTGGGCATAGCCTGAGGCGATAAAGTCGGAAATTATAAAGCAGACACCCATTTTTTTTTGCACTTTACTGAGAAAGTCTAGGGCTTGGGCAATATCGGTTCCGCTATCTCTACTTTTAGCTGTTAAGAGCTCTCTGATGATTCTGAGGATGTGTTTGAAACCTTTACGAGGAGGAATATATTTTTCTACTTTATCAGAAAAGAGAATGATACCTACTTTGTCATTGTTGGTGATGGCTGAAAAGGCTAGTGTTGCGCCGATCTCAGCCATAAGCTCTTGTTTTTGTTTCCCAGTAGTGCCAAAACGCGTGGAGGCCGAGATGTCGACGAGTAACATAACTGTCAGTTCTCGTTCTTCGCGGAAATTTTTTACGTAAGGGTGGTTTAACCTGGCAGTGACGTTCCAGTCGATAGTTCTCACATCATCGCCGGGAAGATATTCTCGGACTTCTTCGAATTCTATACCTTGGCCTTTGAAGGCTGACTTGTAAGCGCCTCTAAGAAGGTCGTTAACGCTCCTGTTGGAGTTGATTTGAATTCTGCGTATGTTATGGAAAAGCTCGCGAGAGATGTCGTTCATAACTTAAGGTACCGGTAGGGTGTCGAAAATTTTCGCTATAATCATCTCGGCGGTCAACTCCTCAGCTTCAGCTTCATAGGAAAGCCTTATACGGTGCCTAAGGACGTCGGGGCCGATAGCTTTGACATCGTGGGGGATAACATATCCCCTGCCGTTTAAAAAGGCATGGGCTTTAGCACAGATTGTTAACATGAGGCTGGCTCGGGGTGAGGCTCCAAAATCTAGGAGTCCTTCGATAGCTACTCCATAATCATTGGGACTCCGTGACGCAAAGATGATGTCGAGGATATATTCGGTGATTTTATCATCGACATAAATATCATTGAGGATTTTACGAGCATTGGTGATATCTGAGGCTTGAACAATAGAGTCTACAGCAGGGATTTCTCCTATACGGCTCATCCTACTGATAATCTCTTTTTCTTCTGCTCTGCTAGGGTAGTTGAGAGAGACCTTCATGATAAAGCGGTCGGTTTGAGCTTCGGGTAGAGGATATGTTCCTTCATGTTCGATAGGGTTTTGAGTGGCCAACACCAAGAAAGGACGTTCAGTGATAAAGGTTTCAGCGCCAATGGTTATTTGTCGTTCTTGCATAACTTCTAGCAAAGCTGACTGTATCTTCGGAGGTGCGCGGTTGATTTCATCGGCTAATACAATATTTGTAAATAGGGGGCCTTTTCTAACAGTAAAGATACCTTCATGAGGGTTATAGATCATCGTGCCGATTAAATCGGCAGGCAGCAGATCGGGGGTAAATTGTATCCGCTGGAAACCGCAGTTCAAAACTTTCGATAGTGTCGTTATCGTCAAAGTTTTGGCAATCCCAGGGTAACCTTCGACTAAAAGGTGCCCATCGGTTAAAAGGGCGATTAAAAGGCGGTCGAGCAGCCGAGTTTGGCCAACAATAACTTTGCCAATTTCCTCTTTTACCTTTAGGAAAGGCTTATTGTTTTCTTGGACGATCTCATTAATTTCATTGATGTTTAGGGGCATAGAGCTCTCTCAATTATTATATAGCATTTTAGAAGGTAAACCTTGAATATAAGGAAAAAATTATGATTCGGCAAGCTTTTCAGTAATATCTAGGGGCAGCGTAATAATAAAAGAGCTGCCTTCTCCAACAATCGATTCGGCTTTAATGGAACCATAATGCTTTTTAATGATGTTGGCAGTTATCGAAAGGCCTAGCCCTGATCCTCCTAGTTGTCGTGAGCGTGCTTTATCAACCCGATAAAAACGCGAGAAGATGTTATCCAAGTCTTTCTTGGGGATGCCTATCCCTTTGTCACTGATAGATATTATGACTGCATCTGTTGTTTTTTCAACAGACAGTGTGATTTTTGCGGGGGGCGAGGAGTATTTAGCAGCATTGGTAAGAATGTTATTGATAGCTAGTTCGAGCAATTCAGGGTCACCTTTGATATATAAAGGTTGAGAGTCGTTGTCAGAGATAGTTATTTCTGCACTGGGGAAGGATACTAATAATGAGGCTTTACAGCGTTTTATGAGGTCGATTAAATCTATGCTCTGGATGCGAGTAAGGGGTAATTTTTCGATGTTTGCCAAAGCCAGTAAACTGTTAATAAGCGAAGTCATCCGTTCACAGTTGCGCATGATTTTAGAGGTTATTTTTTTGCGGTAATCGACATCTATGAGAGGATTGTCATGAAGGGTTTCTGCGAAACCTCTGATAATGGTGATAGGAGTTTTTAATTCATGAGAAGCATTGGCTATAAAATCCTTTTTCATCTCCAAAGCACGATAATGGATAGATTTGTCTTGAAGAATTAGGATAGCTCCTTGGTGGTCGGCTGTTGGTGTAGCTACGACGTCTAGGAAAAGTTTTTTGTTGTTGATGTTGAGTTTTAAGGAAGTAGTGAAAACTCTATTTTCATTAAGGGCGTGTTCGAGGAGGTCATTGCTTAGAGGGCGATGAACAAGGTTAAAGTTTTTGTAGAGGATATCTTCACGGCGGGCATCAAGAAGTTGGAGCGCCTTCTGATTGATATAAGTAACGACAAGGTTGTTGTCGACAGCGATAACGCCTTCGATCAAAGACTCCAGGATAGTTTCTTTCTGGTTGCGTTCATTGCGCAAGGTGATAATATTTTCTTGGATGTGGTTGGAGAGGGAGTTGAGTATCGAAGCTAAAAGGCCGAATTCATCTTTGCGTTTTGCTATACCTTTAAGATAGATCTTAGGGATATCTTGCTCTTGTTGGGGGTTGATGGCTGCAATAATTTTTCTGATAGGGCGGCTAAGGTGGAAAAACATCGTCCAAGTCATAATAGCAAAGATCAATAATAATATAGCGCTAAGCCACCAGAAAGCATGCCTCATATCTTTGATGAGCTGATTGACATATGAGAGAGGAAAGGCCGTCCTTAAAATATAAGTTTGTCCTTGAGCTTTAAAGGCGACAGCTCGGTAGATAAAAGGCATATTCAAAAGCTTGGAATAGCCTTCAGAGTACCCCTGGCCAGTGTTTATGGCCTCCTGAACTTCTGGGTGGTCAGCAATGTATTCGGGGCTGAATCGAGGTCCTATAAGGCTGGGAAGGTGGGTATCATAAAGGATATGCTGCTGAGAATCTAGCAATGTTATCCTGAAGAATACCAAAAACCTTTGCGTTTTAAGCCTGTCGATCATTATTGAACGATTAGGAGCGCTTTGAATTTCAGTGATAATCATTTGCGAGCGTTTTTTGAGACTTTGGTTGATGAGGGCTTTTACAGAATGACTGACAAAAGGGGTAACGGCCGCCAAGCATAGGAAGAAGATCAGTAAGTAGCTAAGGAAGAGTTTCTTGCGGAAGCTTAACATAATCAAAGGTTACAATTTTTTACGAGCGAAAGCGTGTTTTCTAATTTCTCTTGATCGTTTTTTACGGTGGGCACAAAATTCTTTTATAACCTTGAAGTCTTGGTCGGGCAGTTTTTGAAAGTCTATGATATATTGATCATCACGTTGGTGTTGAAGGGTGCCTTGGCATTTCATAGAAGAGTCTTCGAGCTTAAAAGATAAGGTAACGACCATCCCATCAATTAAGGGGAGGTGCTGTGAGGGTACTGTGACAGTGCATGAAGAGGTGTCGATATCTTGAAGAGTCACATTAAGATTGCAATTCTTGGCGCCTTCAGGGTCTTCAGGGTATTCCATTGTTGCTGGCAAATCAAGAGGGCCTGCTGCGGTATCGGTGATGATATCATGTGAATAGGTGAGGTACCATAGCTGCAAGGAGGCTGGAATAGTATGAGCCAGGAGAGCTTCAAAAAAACAAGGTTTCTTCCCATAATCTTCGACAGCTACCTCTAAGATAGGGTTTTTCTCTGGATTGATAATATGCTGACTTTCGATGTCCGGGGGGTCGATAGCAAAAAAGAGATCATGTATCTTGACGATCGTAGTATCGAAAGATATTGTGGTTGTTCTTGATGAGTCAGTCCATATTATCGAAAGTTTTTGCCCTTCTTTTAAAGTATGTGAAGAAGTTAAAGACGGAAGGCGAGGTTCTATGCCCAATTTTTTGCCGATGAGATCAAAATTAGCAACTTCTTGAAGGAAGGTTTCATCGCTCATCTCCAATCTAGCTAGATGATGAGCAACCTGAGCAGTAAAATGGGTGTAATTTTCTGCAGAGCTAACAATTTTGAGGGGATCTGAAATGTATAGCGTCTTAGCAACAGTGGTTAAAAAATTAATCTCCTCAGGGGTTAGTTGATGGCGCTCACATTGTTTGCGAAATTTTAGACTTCGATACCCTTTACGAATAACACTGCCTATAATATACAAAAGAGTGATAACTATTAATCCTGGGATAATAAAGAGCGAGCTGCGGGTGTCGGAGCTGTTGCCATGAAGGAGAAAAATTCCCCGTGATAAGATTAACTGCAATAAAAAAAACATCATACCTCCTACCCTTATTGTTTTAGATACATTATTCGTGATAATTTTTAAAATTCAACAATTTATTGTTGCTATAATGGGAGTGCAGCTTATGAGTCTAGCAGTTATAATCACCGGCGCCAGCTCAGGGATAGGTAAGGCTTTAGCAGAAGCCTTTGCTAAAAGGGGGTTCAGGATGGGGTTGATTGCTCGTAGGGAACAGCACCTACAAAATATTGCCCATAAATGTCTGGCCTTGGGAGCAGAGCAAGTGGAATATTATTCTGCTGATGTAAGTGTTTCGGCGCAAAACCTAGAAGCTCTTGCCTATCTCGATAATCTGTTGGGAGGGGCAGATATCTTTATCGCCAATGCAGGTATTGGTGAATTATGCCCTCCTACTGAAAACTGTGGGATTAGCGCTCAAAGAGTCTTTGGAGTTAACCTTATAGGAGCAGTGGAAGGGATAGAGTTGATGAAGTATAAGATGCTGCAGCGTGGGCGTGGGCAGATTGTGGGCGTCACTAGCTTCGCTGCGGTCAGGGGTTTGCCGGGAGCTAGGATATATTGTGCTAGCAAGGCAGGTTTATTTACGTATTTGGAAGCAGTGAGAGCTGAGCTTGCCGCTTATGATATACCTGTTACTATTGTAGCTCCCGGCTATATTAAGACACCTCTTACTGATAAGAATCCTTTCCCTATGCCATTTTTGATGGATGTTAATAATGCTGCCTCTTACTTTGTCGATAAGATCCTCAAGAAGAAAAGGCTTATCATTGTTCCTCGTATTTGGCGACCCTTATTTTGGATTTTACGTTGCATCCCGGATTTCATCTATGCCACTATAAGTAAATATCTTTTTCGAAGTGAAAAACGTAATACCTGGAATAGACCGCGGGGAGGTCAATAGATGGATCAAGAATGCCCTGAAGAACTTATGGCTTTCAGTGAGGAAGGGGATTTTCATGTAGAAGTCCTTCAAGATGATACTTACATTTCGCAAGAACCTACTACTAAGCGTGTTTACCACAACCTTGTTTTTGATGCTGGAAAGGCGGGTAAAATAACCTGTACGGCAAGTTTGCCCGAAGATATTCCTAGGCAAGGATTGCCAGCTATTGTTATTCTAGTCGGTCTTAACACAGGAAGACAAGCTCTGGACTATATTCCTGACCATCAAAATTTTGCGATGATAGCTTATGAATATCCCGAGGTTCTTCATGGAGCAGATAAAGCTTCAGTCTTGTTGCGCCTTAAGGAAGCTAAAAAGGGCTTGTATAGTGTGCCTACGCAGATCCTGACTCTTTGTCAGTGGGTTAGCAAGCAGTCCTGGTCTGATGATCAACCTCCTGCGGTGATGGGTTTTAGCTTTGGAGCAGAATTCTTGCCAGCTATCTACCATCTTGCTAGGCATTATGATATTTCTTTAGGGCCAGGCATCATAGGCTATGCTGGTGTTAATATTAGGAAATTGCTTTATGCTAACCTCCAAAAAGCTTTTATTCTGCGCCCTCTCTTTGCTTTATGGGGTGCTTATCTTTGCAGAGCTTTGGAGCCGGCCATCCATATTCCTCATATGAAAGGTAACTTCTTAGTGGTTAATGGGCTGGGTGATGAGCGGATTCCTGCTGATACTGCTTATGAGCTTCAAAAGATGGTTCCTGAGCCTAAGAAGGTTATAAACCTTGATACCAAGCATATCAACCCTCAAAAAAAAGAGATGCTGAAAGAAGTGGTGGGTATTAGCAAAGCGTGGTTGTACCCTCTGATGCATTTGAATTAATACCCGTGATGTTTCCCTAATCTTCATCTGCTACTAGAAGCTCTTTAGAGCTTGACTCCAGCGCGTCTAGCCCCATCTAAAACTTGCAGCTTATTAGCGTGGAATAAGGTAAAATAAAACCGCAAAATAATGACAAACACTGCCAGCCAAAACAAAAAGATGCCATATCGGATGATTGAAAGGCATATTGTCTAAAAGGTAGAAGATAACCCCCACGCTATAAGCTAATCCTCCTGAAATCAAGAGGATATTACCTCCTAAGGCCATAGATTGTAGGAGAGGTACGATAGCAAGGACTATTAGCCAACCCATAGCGAGATATATTATGGAAAAGAGGAGGTAGCTTTTGCCTGCATAAAAGATGGACAGCCCTAAGACTACTAATGCTAAAGTCCATACAGTAGAAAATAAGCTCCATCCCCAGGGGCCTCGCAACGCTAGTAGGGTGAAAGGCGTGTAGGTACCGGCGATAAACAAAGCAATGCAGGAATAATCGATAACTTGCAAGATATTTTTAACTTTGGGTGAACGGCAACTGTGGTAGATAGTAGAAGCGGAGTATAGCAAAAGCATCGTTGTACCATAGATGCTGCAGCTTACCACATGCCAAGTGGTGCCGTAGAGAGCGGCATAAGTTACCGCTAATACTAGACCTACAATGCTGAAGATGATCCCTACCCCATGACTTATGGAGTTGAAGATCTCTTCGCGAGGGTTTTGTTTAGATATTGGGCAGATACTTTCAGTAGGTACCATAATTATTATAAAATAAACGTTGTTTGCCCGAAGCCGGAATTGAACCGACAACCTTCGCATTACGAATGCGCTGCTCTACCAGTTGAGCTATTCAGGCAGGGGTTGAAAAGCTAAAATTTATCTAAATTCTACTCTCACTATTCTTTTCAGTAAAGCAATACCAGCCTATAAGCAACATTAGGGAGACATCACGATTATAAAAGCTGCTCTTTTGTAATTATACCATTCATCAAAAATAAGTACACAGTCGCCCCCTTGCACCTCATCTTTGAACGATCCTTTCTCACTTATATTCATTAATATGAGCATCGAAACGATAGTACAAATCCGAAGCACAATGCCTGTACATATTAGGCAATTATTTTTTAATAAATGGTATTACCAGTATAATAAGATTGAGCGAAGGGAGATCATGTGATATTCTAGCAACTCAAGGATCATACATTAAGGTATAATAATGGCAGACCCAACTTTAGAAAATGCTCCTCTCGGTGAACATTCCGAGTACCTCGATAAATACTCTCCGGAATTACTTTATCCTCTTTCTAGAGCTATTAATAGAGCGGATTTTGATTATGGGGAGTCTTTGCCATTTCAAGGGGTAGACATTTGGAATGCTTATGAGCTATCCTGGTTGAATTCTCGAGGTAAGCCCGAGGTGGCGATAGCAGAATTTCGTATTCCTTGTATTTCAACCAATTTAGTTGAATCCAAGTCTTTCAAGCTTTATTTAAACTCTTTTAATCAAACGGTTTTTACTAGCTTAGAAGAAGTTAAAAATGTCTTACAAAAAGACCTTAGCGTAGCCACGGGTGCTACTGTCGAAGTATCATTCCTGAAACCTGAAGAGCTCGATAAATCTTGTGATTTTGAAGGAGAATGTCTTGATCACCAGAATGTGGTTATAGACAAATATAAGCCGTATCCTGCTTATTTACAAGTAGGCGAGCAGTATGTTGCCGAGCAGCTGTATTCACATCTTCTCAAGACTAATTGTCCTAAAACAGGTCAGCCTGACTGGGCCAACGTATACATTAAATATAGTGGTCCTAAGATCGATCGGCAGGGTCTGCTGAAGTATATAGTATCATATCGCACTTATGCAGGCTTTCATGAACATAGTGTGGAAAAAATGTTTGTGGACATCTTGCATTATTGTAAGTGTGATAAACTAACATTATATGCTCGCTATACTCGCCGGGGAGGGCTTGATATTAATCCATACCGCACTAATTTTGAAGATTCTCCCTGCAACAGACGAAGCTTTAGACAGTAGCGGACGGAGCCCTGGAGTAAAGAGTTTTTTTAATGGTGTTAACGCAAAGTAGTAATGTCCTAATTTAAGCAAAGTAGAAAGGTCCTATCTTTTGCCAGGAAAAGGACATTAGAGAGCCATCCTCCCTATAGGG
>JBNJDP010000043.1:0-12834 GCA_051744985.1 Chlamydiota bacterium
GTCAAAGACAAAAATAACGCTTGAAAAAAGGCGTACAGCTATCAAAGAGCTGCTTATTACCTATGCTGTTGAAGACCAAAATATGCTTATAGGGCTTTTAAAGGAAAAATATGATATCGATGCTACTCAGACAGCTATTTCACGCGACCTTCATTCTTTAGGTATCGTTAAAAAGAAATCAGGAAACAAAATTATCTATGAGATGCCTTCTGTCGATGTTCAGAAGGAAATCTTGCAGTTAGCTATCAAGAGTGTTGAACATAACGAATCTATGATTGTTGTAAAAACAGTTCCTGCTATGGCTGCTTTTGTTGGTGATTATCTTGATGAGTGTCAAGACCTTGGACTTCTAGGTAATATTGCCGGTGAAAACACGATTTTTATCATACCTGAATCTACCAAAAGTATTGCCGTAATTTGTGCTAACGTAAAAAAAGCTCTATACACCAAGGAGGTAAGAGATGAATAGATTGATCCTATCGATTATAGCGCTGGTATTTTGCCTGCCGCTGTTAGCTAAAGTCGACAATACCGATATTAAGTATGTCATAGGTACTAACGCAGAGTATCCTCCCTATTGTTTTGTCGACCGAGGAGAAGTTGTAGGTTTGGACATCGATATAGCTGCCGAAGTTTGTCATAGGTTAGGGAAAGAGATGAAAATCAAAGATATCCCTTCTTTTGATGCTATCATTCCGGAAGTAATTTTTGATAAGGTTCACTTTCTTGCGGCAGGTATGACGCCAACGCCGGAAAGATCTAAGCGTGTGTTATTTACAAGGCCATATTTGACGCAAGATGCTCTTGTAGTTATAGTCCCTGAGGCGTCAGATAACAGTCTGGAAGGTAAAAGGGTAGTGGTTTCCGAGGGCTATACAGCTGATCTGTATATATCTTCCCAAGATATCGAAGGGATGAAGCTTATAAGGCTTGCCAATCCTGCTGAAGGCTTTCTAGCTTTAAAATCTAATCAGGCAGATGCTTTTTTGGCTGCTGAAAGCACCTGGAGAGATTTTGAGTCGATACAGAGAGCGTCAGGCTTTAAGGCTCATAAAATTCCTGATACCGACCAATGTTATGCTTTAGCAGTCTCGAAGAAACATCCTGAACTATTAATGCAAATCCAAGATGTCTTAGATTCTATGGAAAGCGATGGCACTATAAAAACTTTGAAAGAAAAATGGGGCTTTTGATGATTGACTTAACGTTGCTTTGGAATTCTTTGCCAGCCCTATTAAGGGGGTTAGCGGTTACCATCCAGATCGCAATCCTCTCTTGCTCTATAGGCTTAGCTTTGGGAGTTGTCCTCGGAATAATCCTATCTTTTGGCTATAAACCTTTAAGATATCTAGCACAACTTTATTCTGCACTAGTAAGGGGCACACCTATGCTGGTACAAATTATATTCGTATTTTATGCTTTACCCCAGCTTGATATTTCTATAAGCGCCTATTGGGTAGCGGTGCTTGTTATAGGTTTTAATAGTGCGGGATACGTCAGCCAAACTATCAAATCAGGCATTTTATCGGTGCCTGTAGGGCAGATCGAAGCTGCCAAAGTGTTAGGGCTTAACAGGTTTCAGGTTATTAGAAGCGTTATCCTTCCACCTGCTATAAAAACTGTCTTGCCATCTCTTGTTAATGAACTTGTTACTCTTATTAAGGATACTAGCCTGGCTTCTGTAATAGGGGTCGTCGAGCTAACTAAAGAAGGCTCTATCATCAGAAGTAGAACTTATGATGCATTAACTATTTTATTGGCGGTAGCCATATTCTACCTGACGGTTACAACACTTATATCAATAATATTAACAAAATTGGAGAAAAGGCTGGGGTGCTATGCTAGTAATTAAAGATCTATATAAGAGCTACCAGGGTAAAGAGGTTTTGAGGGGGATATCATTATCTGTTGATAAGGGGGAGGTAGCGATTTTGTTGGGGGGATCGGGTGCTGGTAAATCAACATTATTGCGTATTTTAACACAACTGGAGACTTATGATTCTGGAGATATAACCTTTGATAGCCAAATGCGTGTAGGAATGGTTTTTCAGCATTTCAACCTTTTCAATCATATGACAGTTATAGCCAATGTTTCACTAGCCTTGGAGAAGGTTTGTCATCACAAAAAGCCCGTAGCTATGAAAAAGGCTCAAGAATTATTAGATAAATATGGGCTCGGCGATAAAGCTGACCTATATGTATCGCAACTATCGGGAGGGCAAAAACAAAGACTAGCTATCGCCAGAACTATAGCGATGAAGCCCCAAATTATCTGCTTCGATGAGCCGACTTCAGCTCTTGATCCTTTATTGTCCAAGCAGGTATCGGAAAATATCCAGCAACTCGCTGATGAGGGCTATATAATCCTAGTTTCTACTCATGATATAAGCCTTTTAAGCCATATCCGAGGGACTGCCCACCTCATGCACGAAGGCTCTGTCATAGAGTCAGCAACAACGACGGCGTTTAATTCTTCCCCCCAAAAATATCAAAAAATTCAATCGTTTATCAAGGGAGATGAGATTAGGGGCATAATAGGCTGAAATCATGAGGATATTTTCAGCATAGGTCGCAATTAGGGTTTAAAATTGTTGGAAAAAATGTTTAAGGGTACTACTGTATGATAACGTATGTAATTATCTTTAAGAGAGCTGGCAACTATGAATAGAACTTTATCTCAAAAAAATCTTCCTGCAATGTTTACTCCTCGATCTATTGCTGTTATCGGAGCTTCTCGGCGTCAGGAAACTGTAGGCTATGCTGTACTCGACAATCTTTTAAAACAAGGTTATCAAGGCAGAGTTTATCCTGTTAATCCTAAAGCAGAAACTATTGAAGGGGTAAAGTGCTATAGCTCCGTCACAGATATTGATGATGATATTGATTTGGCGGTGATTATTACTCCTAGTAAAATTGTTCCCCAGGTTATGGAGCAGTGTGGAGAGAGTGGCGTACGATCTGCTATAGTTATTTCTGCTGGTTTTCGTGAGATAGGTGAAGAGGGGCAAGCTTTAGAGGAAGAGGTTAAAGCTATCGCACATCACTATGGCATTGCGGTTATGGGGCCCAACTGTTTGGGGCTAATAAATACTGATCCTGCTGTTTCGATGAATGCTAGTTTTGCAAGGGTTATGCCCGCAGAGGGTAATATTGCTTTCATCTCACAAAGCGGAGCGCTTTGTACTGCTATCTTAGATTATGCTAAGGGGCAGGGAATAGGGTTTTCGAAATTTATCAGCTTTGGTAATAAGGCTGATATCGCTGAAAATGACTTACTCGAGTATTTGCGTGATGATCCTCAGACCAAGGTTGTTTTAATGTATCTCGAAGATATTATTGATGGCCGGGAGTTTATTAAGATAGCGCGCACTTTAGCTGAAGCTCAAAAGCCTATCCTCGTTCTCAAGTCGGGAAGAACTAAAGAAGGTGCCAAGGCTGCTAGCTCACATACGGGTTCTTTGATGGGGGCTGATGAAGTTTATGATGCTATCTTTAAGCAGGCAAATGTTATGCGCGTCGATTCTATTGGCGAACTTTTTAATTATGCTATCGCTTTTAGTTATCAACCACTTCCTCGTGCCAATAGGGTAGCAGTTGTTACTAATGCCGGAGGGCCGGGTATTATGACGACAGACTCATGTATTTCTTATGGATTGACTATGGCCAAGTTTTCAGAGCCTACAGCACATAAACTTAAGCAGGCTTTGCCTCCCGCAGCTAATATCCATAACCCTATAGATGTTATCGGTGATGCTAGAGCTGACCGTTACGCTGCGGCTGTCGATGCGGCTATCGAAGATCCAGGCGTTGATGGGATGATAGTACTTTTAACTCCCCAGTCGATGACGGAATTCGAAGCTACAGCGCGCTTGATTGTAGAAGCAGCTTCTAAGACCGACAAGCCCATCTTAACCTCTTTTATGGGGAGCGTCGATGTCCAGCCGGGTGTTGCCATTTTAGAAGCCAACGGTATCCCTCATTACCACTTTCCGGGGGATGCGGCGCAAGCTTTGGGAGCGATGGCTCGTTATGAGGCTATGAGAAAAATCGAATATGATACCCCGCGAAAGTTTTCTGTCGACAAAGAAGCCGTAGAGCAAATTATTCGTTCAGCACAAAAGGCGGGGGAAAGCTTTTTGACTATCGACCGCTCTATGGATATCTTCAAAGCTTATGGCTTTCCATTACTTCCTTATGGTTTAGCGCAAAACCCTCAACAGGTGGCAGGTCTGGCTCAGGATTTTGGTGAGCCCGTGGCTTTAAAGCTGATTTCTAAAGATATCGTTCATAAGTTCGATGTAGGTGCTGTGCAACTCAATCTTAAAACCGCTGATGAAGCACAGGCGGCGGCTCAAGATATGTTGGATAGAGTCCATGAGAAGATGCCCGAAGCAGATATCGATGGCATTTTCGTTCAAGCTATGGCCGGCAAAGGTAAAGAGGTTATTTTGGGGATGAACAGCGATCCCCATTTTGGTCCTATTATTATGTTCGGTTTGGGCGGTATCTATGTCGAAGCTCTAAAAGATGTCACTTTCGGCCTTGCCCCTCTTCAGCATCAGGAAGCTTTGGGGATGGTAAAGGCTATCGATGCCTATCCTCTATTGGAAGGGGTGAGAGGTGAACCCCCTGTTGATCAGGAAATGATCGCTGAAAGTATTCAGCGGCTTTCACAGCTCGCCTTGGAGCACCCTGCTATCAAGGAGGTCGATATTAACCCCATTCTCGTATACCAAGATGGTAGCGGCGGGCATGTCGTCGATGCTAGAATCATTTTGGCTGATGAGAGTTAATACCGTTCATAACTGAAGAATAGGTTTCTGCCTGCGTCGGAAGTCATCGGGTTTAAGCCCGCCTGCATCGCCCAACTTATTCAAGTTGAGCTGCTTCGGCGCCGCTAACGCTGACTTAAATCTGAGGCGCCTCCTTGGCATATTCCCGATTCTTCAACCACGAATGGTATAATACCGTGATGTCAATAAAGAAGCGACGATTGCTTGAGAGCCTTTCGCCATAGGTGGTATTCGGGCATAAAACGGCTCACTGTCGTCCAAAAGATCTGATTGTGGGAGGGCTCGAGAAGGTGAGCAAGCTCGTGGATAACAACGTATTCCAAGCATTTTAGAGGAAGGCGGGCTAACTCAAGGTTTAATGAGATATTTTTGGTATTAACATTGCATGATCCCCAGCGTGAGCGCATCTTTTTGATTTTAAAATTCTTTACCTTCACCCTCATGAGCTGTTGATAATGCTTTATCAGGGGATGTGCGAGCTCTTCGAGTTGTCGGCGATACCATGTTTCTATAACCTTTTGGCGTATGGTAGCAGAGGCTTCTTGGAATATATACATTTTCAAGGAGCTTTTATCGAAGTTTATCCTAGGGGCACCGTCGTATGTTATCACTTCTAAAGGGTATTTTTTTCCTAAAAATGAGTGCTCTTCACCAGAAATATATTTGTATGCTGTTGAAGAGCGTTGGCTTGACGTCTCTAGTTGTTTTTTGATCCATGCCTTTTTGGAATAGGCAAATTCTTCGACCCTTCGCCGATCGTAATTCCAGGGAACAGAAAGAGAAATAGTTCCGTGGCTTTGATTAATCCTAAGGTAGAGATTTTTTATTTTCTTGTGGGTGACAAGGCAAGAATATACGCCGATCATCAGAGTGTAGGAGTAAGCTGTCATAAAATAGAGGTCATAATCTTAATCGTATTAAAAGCGCTATAATATCTTAGAGGTTATAATTCTAGAAAGAAAATAACCTCTTGACATAGCTTCATCCAATGTTATAATGAATATTTATTCACAACAAGATAAGGGGGTTTCATGCCTGGATTTGATGGAACGGGGCCTAGGAGTGGTTTTAATAGAGGCAGGGGGCTAAATCGGGGCCTTTGTGGCAGATGGAAAAGTAGAGGTTTGGGAGGAGATTATCGTTGTCTACGCAATAAAAGGTTTTGGGGTCGGCAAGAGCAGAAAAAAAAATTAGAGGCGCATCTTGAAGAACTCGAAGAAGAAAAAATGATAATTACTCAAAAAATTAGAGAATTGGAAAACAACTAACAATGCCTAGACCTATAAGAAACAGAAGAGTGAGATTTACACCAACTAAGACGTACTTTAAGCCTGCCGGCATAGAACTTAGGAAGCTCGAAGAAGTTATTTTAGCTTACGAAGAGCTAGAAGCTTTGCATCTTAGAGATTTAGGGGAATTTACTCAGGAGCAGGCTGCTAAGCAGATGGATATTTCACAACCTACGTTCCATCGCCTTATCAGTGGAGCTCGCAGGAAAGTCGTCGAAGCGTTAGTTCAAGGAAAAGCTATTAAAATTGACGGAGGAAATTATATTATGAAAAAGGAACATTTAGACTGTGCTAATCAGGTTGTAGCTATAAGCTCAGCATCTCAGGAGTTAGAAGGAGATGTTGATAGTCGTTTTGGAAGATGCAAATACTTTGTGCTCGTATCGCTTCAAGATGGGAAGGTGGTTTCTTCTAATGTTCTAGAAAACAGCTCTTCAGAAAGTCGTGGTGGCGTAGGCGTTGCTGTTGCTCAGATGCTAGCTAAACATAATGTCGATAGTATCATCTCAGGAAATATAGGACCTCGCGCTCTTGATGTTCTAGAGCAATTTGGAATTCAGCCTTATCAAGCTCAAGGATCAAAAAAAGAGGCTATCGATAAGTTGGTAGAAGGGAAATTAGAGCTGATAAATCAGCAATGACCAGAATAAAATTGATTGAAGAGATGAGGTTATAATGAAAGTAGCAGTGCCTTCTGAGGGAAGAAAAGGCCTTGAAGAAAAGGTGGCAGAGCATTTCGGTCGCTGTGCGGCGTATACTATCCTTGATGGTGAGGGTGAAGTTCTTGATATTATCGATAATATTAGCTCTCACCAAGGGGGGAGTGGGCTTCCTCCAGAGCTCCTTAAAAGCCATAATGTCGATCACCTTCTTTGTCGAGGGATTGGAACAAAAGCCTTACAGATGTGCCAAAATTTTGGTATTAAAGTTTATGTTGCCGACAGCAGTAATGTTGAGGAGCTTGTTAAAAATTGGTTAGATCACCAGCTGCCTCTAGCTTCTTTAAACGATACTTGTAAGGAAAGACATTCTTGATCGACCGCTGTGTGGTAGGTTTTCCAAAGAGTAAGGAAGGATTCTATGCCTTCTTCAGAAGAACAAATAGCGCTATTAGCTGAAGAAATTGCTAGTTGTAATAAGTGTCCTCGAGCGCAAACCAGGAGCCTTCCATTAGTGGGTGAGGGCACTATAAGTGCTAAAATTATGGTTGTTGGAGAAGCCCCAGGTAAGCAGGAAGATCAGCAGGGGAGACCCTTTGTAGGCCAGGCAGGAAAGATTTTTGATCAGCTATTAGATCATGTTAAACTTTTCCGAGAACAAATTTATATTACCAATATTCTAAAATGCCATCCTCCTAACAATCGTGATCCTGCCGATTGTGAAGTAATAGCATACTTATGTCGACAGATCAGAATCATCAAGCCTACGATTATCATTACCTTAGGGAGGTATTTAAAAAAGTATCTTTACCTTTTACAAGGATCAGCGAACTCCGTGGAGGGGTAGGGCAAGAGATTGATTTCCTATAGTATATTAATAACGGATGTTAATAACGAAATGGTTAGATTAAAGGATAAAAGATGATTATTACGATAGCTAGCGGAAAAGGAGGTACTGGGAAGACTACTTTAGCAGTAAATTTGGCGCGAGCGCTTCAGGATGAAAATTATGATGTCAGGTTGTTGGATTGCGATGTTGAAGAGCCCAATGACTATCTATTTATAAAGCCTAACTTTACTTCAGAGGAAGATGTCAAGGTGCTCAAACCTGTATGGGATGAAGAAAAATGTCAGGGCTGCGAAGAATGTGTCAAAGCTTGCTCTTATAATGCTTTAGCCAAAACTCCAGAACGCTTATTGATTTTTAATGAGCTATGTCATTCTTGCGGGGCGTGCTCTTACGTTTGTCCTTATGGTGCTATAAGGGAAGTTCCGACATCAATAGGTAAAGTGCAAGTATGTGATGAAGACTCTTCATTATTTTTTGCTCATGGCATACTTTCTGTGGGAGAGTCGCTTGCTCCCAAAGTCGTTAAAGCTGTTAAGCAACACGTTGGTGAGACATCGATCAATATCATTGATGCCTCACCGGGAGTAGCTTGTCCTGTAGTAGAGGCTGTTGATGGTTCAGACGTTGTTTTGCTCGTTACAGAACCTACTCTTTTCGGCTTACATGACTTGAAATTTGCGGTAAGCTTGACAAAGAAAATGGGGATTCCAGCAGGTATAGTAGTTAATCGCTCCGATGGTATTGACACTTTAATTGCTGATTATGCTGAGGATGCCCAGGTCCCTATTGTGGGCAGGATTCCTTTCAAGAGAGCTTATGCTGAAGAGTACTCCAAGGGTGGTATCTTAGTTGACAGTTTTCCTAGCCTGAAGGAACAATTTATGGGAATCTATGACCAAGCAAGAGCTTTAGTGGGTAAAAAGGTTGTTGAGGATGTTCCTGAAGAACTTGCTGTTGTTTCTAATGATTATAGCAACAATTTTGATAAAGGCTCTAGCTCTGATTATAAGGAGGTTATGGTTGTTAGCGGTAAAGGAGGTACTGGTAAGACCACGGTTTCTGCGTCTCTAGCAGCTCTTGCTAGTGATCATGTTTTGGAAGATTGCGATGTCGATGCTGCCGACTTACATCTATTGTTGAAGCCAAGGGTTTTAGAAAAGAATCTTTTTTATGGTGGTAGCATAGCCAGTATCGATCCTAAGAAGTGTATAGGATGCGGCAAGTGTGCTTTAAATTGCCATTTTGATGCTATAGATAAGGTAGAAGGTGCTTATAGGGTTAACGAAATTGCTTGTGAGGGATGTAATCTTTGTAAAAATGTTTGCCCTGCAGATGCTATTACGGTGACGAGGAAAATTACTGGACAGTGGTTTGTTTCTGATACTGCTAAAGCTTCTTTGGTTCATGCTTGTTTAGGTGTTGCTGAAGAAAATTCTGGCAAATTGGTTTCGCAAGTTCGCGATCGTGCTATGGATATAGCTAAGACATATAATAAAAAGAGCATTCTCGGCGATGGCCCTCCTGGGACAAGTTGCCCAGTTATAGCTTCTATTACTGGTGTTGACTTTGTGATCATCGTTACAGAGCCTACAGTTTCGGGTATCCATGATATGAAAAGGGTTATGGAGCTTTTAGAGCATTTTAGAGTGCCAGCAGGCGTGGTGGTCAACAAGGCCGATATAAATTCTGAGCAAACAGCTCTCATATATAAAATTGTCGATGATCATCAAGATATTTCGATATTGGCAGAGATTCCTTTTGATACTAATGTCTATGATGCACTTATAGAGGGTCAGACAGTCATTGAGTGGGGGAAAGGTCCTGCTCCTGCTATTATGCAGCAGCTATGGTCCGATCTGCGGATTCGCTTGGGGCTGTGAGGTATTGTAATCATCTATAACGCGTGAGATTAAGAAGTCCTCACGGTGATAAACTATGTTTGCATTATTTCCTATCCTTTGCTTTTAATATCTTCATATCGGATGACAGTTAAGGATGGCTGATGGATACTTTGATCTATTTCAACAGTTTGCTGAACAGGCTTGTCTGGGGGCCATGGCTTCTAGTACTTTTATTAGGCACCGGAATATATTTCGCGATTCTGCTAGGCTTCCCTCAGCTACGTTATTTTATAAGGATGTTTCGAGAGGTTTTGGGGCGTCGTATTCCCAAAGTCAATACCAAGGGATCGGTAAGTTCTCTTGCTGCTTTGGCGACAGCCTTATCCTCTACAGTGGGCACGGGTAATATTGCGGGGGTGGCGACAGCCTTGCACTTGGGAGGTCCGGGAGCTTTATTTTGGATGCTAGTATCGTCCTTTTTTGGCATGTCTGTCAAGTTTGCGGAAATTATCTTGGCGGTTCACTATCGCGAGAAGGATGGTTACGGTAACTGGCGTGGCGGTACGATGTATATCTTAGAAAAAGTTACTGGTCAGAAGTGGCTGGCATGGCTTTTTGCTTTTTTTACGATGTTTGCTGCCTTGGGTATCGGCAACGCTATCCAAGCCAATTCTACGGCAGAGGGATTAAAGATGGGCTTTGGAATCCCTCATCTTTTTACTGGGATTACTATGGCTGTTTTGACGACCTTTGTAATACTAGGAGGAATAAAGAGTATTTCAAGAATAGCTACTTTCTTGGTTCCCTTTATGGCTTTATTTTATATCGCAAGTACTTTGGTGGTTATTATACTAAACATTGACGTCTTGCCGGGGGCTATAAAAACCATCATATGGCAAGCTTTCCACACCTCTACCGCAGCTTCAGGAGGGCTGGCGGGGTGGACGGTGAAGCAAGCTTTGACCAAAGGTGTTGCTAGAGGTTTATTCTCTAATGAGGCTGGTATGGGGTCGACGCCAATGGCGCATGCGACGGCTATCGTTGATCATCCTGTCCGACAGGGTATGTATGGCTTATTTGAAGTGTTTGCTGATACTATTGTTTTATGTACTCTTACCGCTTTGGCGGTTATCGTCAGTGGAACTCTTACTGCCAATGGTCACCTGACAGGGGCTCAGCTAACGATGTCTTCCTTTCAAGGCGTTCTAGGAGATTGGGGGGTAGCTATGCTCTTGATAGGTCTGGCGTTGTTCGCTTTTTCTACTGTTTTAGGGTGGTATTGGTATGGTGAAACAGGCGCTACCTATATTTTTGGCCCTAAAGTTATTCCTTTTTATAAGGTGCTTTGGATAGTTGTCATTGTCATAGGAGCTTGGGGAGGAGGAGGGCAGTTTTTGGAAAACCTTTGGAGCTTGTCAGATACTATGAACGGGCTGATGGCCGTTCCAAACTTGATAGCTTTATTATGCGCCTCTTGGCAGGTTCGACGTCTCGTCAAGGAGTTTGATGGTTTAGAAAGAGATCATGGATAGGTGACGCAAAACATATATTGTAATGAGATAAGGATTATGTCAGAGATAGAAAAAATTAAGTGCTCTCTACCCTTGGGATTAGGACAGATAACAATTATTCTTGCAGATGATGATACTCAAGAAGCGCATTATGCAGGAAGGTCTTACGAATTTAAGCCTGATGCGCAAAATTTGAAATTGGGAATAAAAGTGTTGTTTGCTTGGGGGGTCGTCAATAATGAAACCAAAAAAAAGTTGTTAAGAGAAGTTAAGCATACGAAAACCGAGGAAGGAATAAGTAAGCTAGCTCAGTCTTTGAAAAAGGGTGATATTTTTGCTGCAACTACAAACTCTTGTATTTCAAAAAGCACTCCCAGCGATGAAAAGGAGCTTCCCAAGGACATTTCCCGTTCATTTCTGGGTATCGACTAAGGAAGAGGAAGCTTGTTCATGTCGGAGGCTATAGCCTTTTAAAAAGCCTGTAATGCTAGAGCACGGTGGTATTCAAGGTATGCTTTAGCATGTTGTGTTAAGAAAGCCTTGATTTCCGGAGTACTTTGCATTAACTATCGTAAACTTAGATAAGTTTACTTAGCCTTCTGCGCTTTGCTGATATTAAAAATCTTTTTTTTAAATCCCGATTCTTGAAACAAGAACAGTATATTTTAAAGTTTGCTTTTGTTGGGGGAGGGAGGGATATGATTGGCAAACTAGTAGTGAAGTTAACTGTACTGCTTTGTGCGATATTTTTTACGGGATGCAGCAAGACTTCAGACTCACATCAATCAGATGTATCGGAAATCGAAAAGCCAAAATTTTCTATAGAGGACTTGACTTTTGGTTCTTGTTCTAATAACGATAGGTTTTTCGGCATCCTAGAAGATGATGATGAAATAGAGCGATTTAGAAAGAAGGTCTCTTAATCTGCTTCATTTTTGGGTCTTAAGATATAATCACCATGTTGGATGGATAGGAAGTGCTCTTTTTTAAGGAGTTTTAGTGCTCTGCGGAAGGCGATATGCTGATCAGAGGGTATTTTAAGAGCGGCTATTAAGTGTCTGCGTTTTAAAGGTTGGTAATCACTTGCGAGCATTAAATCGGTTATTTGTTTTTTAAAGTCTTGAATTATGCTATCTTCTATCTCTTCCATTTTGCCCTTAAACCAGAAATTTTAATTTAAAAGACATTATCATATTAATTTTATGTTATTCTGTAAAAGTATTTAATACTTATGGCTAAAAAATATATTTTAAAAGAGGTCTTACCAAACAATAGTCGATGGTGTATTTTTTTTAGGATTGCAATACCATATATATTGGAAAGCTGGCCAGAGGCTTTAGGTGATAAAGATCTTGAAGAGTTTACTGAAGATTATCGCAACCAGATGTCATTGAGTATAGCAGATGGTAAAAGGTAGCTATTTATACTCAGTGTAGATGATCTAGACGTCGGTATTATCAACCTTTATCAAACTTCAGATGATAAAAAAAACGATTAATATAGCCGAATTTGGCATTAAGCCGTCTTTTAGAAGAAAAGGCTATGGAATCTTGATGGTAAATATGATTGAACAATGGGCAATTGATAGAGGTTTTGATTCTTTGAATATAGAGGTGGATAAAGAATTAATTAGAGCTAATAGTTTTTGGGGCACATTCAATGACTTGGAGCTTAATTCCTCTGGAAATCGCAACTTTTATTACCGTAAACTAAGCCGCTAAAATGTAGCGAAGGTCACTTTTATAACTTCTGATGTTATACCCTTCATCAAAAATAATTACACAATCGGCAGACGTAATCGGTCACGGGTATAGATTAAATAGCTGAACAAGTAGTGCCCGACCTGGCAGCTTGTATAGCACTAGTTAAAAAATCCCAGACTGATCGACCT
>JBNJDP010000044.1:0-12758 GCA_051744985.1 Chlamydiota bacterium
CGACATATAAAATAATTCCTTCAAAATCCTCTCCTGTTATCAAATGATTTAGGACATTATAACTTTGAAGGATTAGGACATCACTACTTTGCTCCTACAGAGTTTTTTTAATGGTTGCATAAAAATTAGTAAGAATACATAATGTTCATTCAATAAACTGCACTGGTAGCTCAATTGGATAGAGTACCCGGCTACGAACCGGGCGGTTAGAGGTTCGAATCCTCTCCAGTGCATTTTCTTTTTTGACTTATTCCAACAATGCTGCAAAACTAAGAATTTATGATTTTGAGAAATTCGCATGGCAGCGAGAAAAATTCTCTTTATCTGCAACCGAGTTTTAAATCTGTATTGGTATAGTTTATGATTATTAAAATTTTCCCTAGCGGTCCTTTGCAAACTAATACGATGGTAGTAGGCTGTCCCGAGACGAGGCGCTGCGCTATTGTCGATCCTTCTCATGGCTCTTACGAGGCTGTGGTTGAATATATTGCTGATCAGGCACTGGAACCACAAATTATCTTGATAACACACTCTCATTGGGATCATGTCGGTGATGCTGCTAAGCTCCATCGTAAATATTCTATTCCCGTAGCTGTTCATGGTGAAGATGCAGCGGTTTTGCGCAACCCCGATAGCTCAGGGTTAAGAAGTAGAAAAAGAGTAGAACCTGTAAAGCCTGAAAAGCTTCTTGCTGATGGTGATGTTATAGAGGTAGGTAATTTAAGCTTTAAAGTTATCCATACTCCTGGCCATACTCCGGGAGGTGTTTGCTACTATATAGAGGATGAGGGTGTTCTGTTATCAGGAGACACCATCTTTAAGGGGACGATAGGCAAACTTTCGTTTTCTACCGGGCAGCCTGATAGGATGTGGCCTTCTTTAAAGAAGCTGGCAGCTTTACCGGGGGATACTAGAGTTTATCCTGGCCATCACGAGAACTTCTTGTTAGAGGAAGATTATTGGCTGGAAGATGCTGAAGAGCATTTTAACACATAAATTCAAATGAGCCGCCAATATAGCAGCGGCTCAATGACGCTATAGCACTGGGCTAAAGGTTATAACTTAAACCTGTTACTGTCTTTAAAGATAGCGAGGTCTTCGAGTTCATCTTCGATCATCAGCAAGCGATTGTACTTAGCAATTCTGTCGGTGCGTGACATCGAGCCAGTTTTTATCTGACCGGAATTGGTAGCTACTGCTATGTCAGCGATAATGGCATCTTCGGTCTCCCCTGAGCGGTGAGATATAACGGTAGTATATCCGTGGGTTTGGGCTAGGTTGATAGTTTCGAGAGTTTCCGTTAGAGTTCCGATTTGGTTGGGTTTGATGAGTATCGAATTGGCAATACCATTTTCGATAGCTTTTTTGAGGAATTTGGGGTTCGTCACTAGCAGGTCATCACCAACGATCTGGATTCTATGTCCCAAGGTGTTAGTAAGGTGTTTCCAGCCTTCCCAATCGTTTTCATCGAGGCCGTCTTCGATAGAGTCGATAGGGTACTTTTCTACTAATTCAAGAAGGTATTGAGTCTGTTCTTTAGCATCTCGTTGGTTATATTGTTCTCCTGCTAGCTTTTTCTTTTTCTGGTAGTAGAGGCCACTTTTTTTATCATAGAATTCTGAAGCAGCACAGTCCAAAGCGATAGATACCTGTTCGCCAGGGATATATCCAGCCTTTTCTATAGCATTGATGATAAGATTAAGAGCTTCTTCGTCGGAGGTGAGGTTTGGCGCAAAGCCTCCTTCATCGCCTACGGCGGTAACGTGTCCTTGTTCTTTTAGGATGCCTTTAAGAGTATGGAAAATTTCAGCCCCCCAGCGGATAGCTTCTTTGGCAGAAGAAGCACCTTTGGGTCTGATCATAAATTCTTGGAAATCTAAAGAATTATCAGCATGGGCTCCTCCATTGATGATGTTCATCATTGGGCAGGGAAGCACTTGTGCAAATGTTCCTCCCAAGTAGCGATAAAGAGGTAGTTCTGTGGTAAGCGCTCCTGCTCGAGCTACTGCTAAGGAAGTTCCCAAGATAGCATTGGCGCCAAGCTCACTTTTGTTCGAAGTGCCATCAGCTTCGAGCATCAGCTTATCGATATATGTCTGATCATAAACATGCTGGCCGATGATAGCTTCGGATATAGGTCCTTCTACATTATCTACAGCATCGAGGACACCTTTACCGCCGTAGCGTTTTTTGTCGCCGTCGCGGAGCTCTACAGCTTCATGCTCTCCGGTAGAAGCCCCTGAAGGTACAGCTGCACTGGCAGAAATTCCTGTATCGGTAGTTACGGTGACGGCAATAGTAGGATTGCCGCGGGAGTCTAAAATTTCTAATGCATCGACAGATTCTATATAGGCCATAATTTTCTCCTTCCTCGGGTTGTTTTTGATGTAAAACTTATCTTAACGCCTTTGATGTTCTTGAGCAAGGCTTTCTAATAGAGAAGTGTAGGAGTTATAGCGTAAGGTCGTGATATCTCCGTCTTTGACGGCCTCGACAACTGCACATCCTGGCTCATGAGTGTGGGTACAATTATGAAAGCGGCATTCTATGCCTTTAGTATGGATTTCGGGGAAGTATTTTTCAAGGTTGTTGGGGTTTATATTCCAGAGTCCGAAGCTTTTTATTCCAGGGGTATCTATACACCACCCGCCACACTCTAAAGGAACTAATTGTGCAGAGGTAGTAGTATGGGAGCCTTTAAGAGTGTGCTCGACGGTTTCTCCAATAGCTAGCTCTAAGCCGGTCAAAGCGTTGATCAACGAAGATTTCCCTACTCCCGATTGGCCGGCAAAGACCGACGCTTTGCCTTGCATTGTCGACTGTAATTCTTCTAGCCCTTCTCCGCTGACAGTGCTTAAGGGGATAACTTTATAACCTAACTGTTGATAGGTTGCCACGAACTCTTGGTAAAGAGGGTCTTTGTTGCTTAATAAATCGATCTTATTGATAAGGATAACAGGCTCCATTTTACCGTTGGAGGCAGCTATAATATAGCGGTCAACTAAGGTGGGTTTTAGCGGTGGGGTGACTACTGATGCGGTAATAAGGACCTGATCGATGTTGGCTGCGATAAGCTGTTCTTTCTGGCGGTCTAAAGTTTCCGCCCGTGATAAAAAGGATTGGCGCTCCTCAACATAAACAATGGCGCCATAGTGGGGGGGGGCAATTATAAAGTGAACGAAGTCTCCTATGGTCACTAAATTTTTTTGTCGTGATTTTTGGTGTTTTAGACGCCCCCGTAAAGTGCATAAATAATTATGGCCTTCATAATGAACTTTCACTCTTTCTGAATTTATCGACAAAACTCTGCCGCGAGGAAGTTTCAAAGCTTCTTCGCTGGGTTCCCGCTGTTTTTCTAGTTTGTCTTTATTGGTTTTCTTGTATTTTGAGCTGTCTTTGGAAGAGGCTATCTTGCGCTCTTTGCGACCCGATTTACGGTCTAGGTGAAGGTAATCTTCTTCAGAGTAATATTCAGTCATTTTTACCTGGTTTTATGATATGCATTAAAATTCCGCCTGCCACGGCGACGTTGAGAGACTCCATCTCACCGCTCATAGGGATACAAACGGATTTCCCAAGGGTTTGCGCTGCTGAGGAAGCGCCATGGGATTCACTGCTGAGGACAAGCGCTGGCTTGGATATTTTGTGGGCAGCTTCGCCAGCCATGTCGGCTACCAATAGCTCTAGATTATGGTCCTCGATGATTTCCTTAAGTTGAGGCCATCCTCCACTGATTATTGGGATCCTGAAGGTGGCGCCTTTAGCAGCTCGCAAGGCTTTATCATTGAAGGGGTCGACGGTGTTGTTGAGCAGAAAAACAGCTTCCCACCCCAAAGCTAAGGCAGTTCTTATGAGGGTTCCCAGGTTTCCTGGGTCGGCAAGGCTGTCGAGAACCAATAGCGAGCTTATTGTTTTAGGAAGCTCTTGGCGAGGCAAGGGGACTTCAGCGATCCATGGTTCGGGAGCTTCTTGGCCGGAAATTTTTTTTAAGATCTTATCAGTGACGAGGTGATGTTCCTCATAGAACAGCTCTGATAGATCAAGGGGAGCTCCTGTTAGCACGCGATAAGCTTTAGTGTTGTGCAGAACCTCTTTGACGATTTTAGTTCCTGCGATAAGCACTCTATCTTGTTGTTGGCGATAGGAGCGGTTTTGACGCAATTTGGTGAGGTGTTTAATGATAGGGTTTTGCAAGCTGGTAATTTTATTAGTCATGGCCATAAGGGGGATTGTTGTAAGCGTTCTAGAACTTGATCAGCATTATCCAGGAAGTCATTGATAGCTATCCGTTGGGCTTCCTGGAGGAGCTGGCCCATTTTTTTTCCTGGTGTGATGCCTAGTGATTTTAGGGTCGCAGCATTTACAAGAGGTTTGCCCTTTTTAATACGCTCGATATATTTTTCCAATTTTTTCTGTTGTTGAAAGTGTTTTTCTAAGAAATTTTGACGTTGGGATGAAGGTAGCTCGGCAGCAATAACTTCTAAGCAAAGTTGAGCATGCTGGAGAGCATAAAAGTTGGCCCATCGGTACCATTCAACATCTATTTGGTTTACCAATATTCGTGCTTGCACCATAATCTTTATCAGGTGACGATCGGCATTAGAAGCCTTGATGTCGTAACTTAGGTTTATAAGTTCATCGAGAGAAGCTTCAGGGAAAAGAGCTATAATATAAATGATGGTAGGCGTTTCTTTAGGATAATGAGCGTAAGGGGCGATTTTATCTTTAAGAGATTCTTCGTCGATATTATGGAGCTGGGGAAAGATTTGCTCTAGGAGGCTAAGGCGATGCATTTTAACGATAGCTTGGTCAAAATGTCCATCTCTGACCATTTTATTAAATTCTTGCCACACCCTTTCCATAGAGACAGAGGGAAAGAGTTTATCAGCATTGGCCTTAATAGCTTGTAAGGTTTTTTCTTCGATGGTGAACCCCTGCCATCGTGTGGCAAAGCGTACTGCCCTGATCATCCTCAGTCGATCTTCTTTGAAGCGTTCGTAAGGGTTGCCGATGCTACGGATAATTTTTTTATGGAGATCTTCCTTGCCGCTGACAAAGTCATAAATTTTATCTTTAAGAGGATCATAAAACATGCCGTTGATGGTCAATGAGCGACGCTGAGCATCTTCTTTTGGAGTGGCGGGCTCAACATGAGTTGGATGACGACCGTCGACGTAGTCAACATCACGTCGAAAGGTGGCGACTTCAAAATGTTGGTTTTCCTCGACGACGACGACAATGCCAAAGTTAATGCCTACAGGAATAGTATGAGGAAAGATGGCTTGAATTTCGTCGGTAGAGGCGTCGGTGGCAATATCAACATCATCGCTTGGCAAGCCCATTAAGTAATCTCGCACCCATCCGCCAGCAAAGTATGCAGTATGACCGTGAGCTGCTAATTTTCTAACAATTTTGGTAGCTATAGCTGTAGACATCGTTGTTTTAACCTTTCTCTTTAGGGTAAAAAATCTTTCCTTTTTATACCAATGATGATGTTCAAAATGGGGATCACCAGTGGCTTATAAGATTATATTTTGAAGAGCGGAGCATTAGCGGACTTCTTGGGGAAGGGTAAAGACGACATTTTCTTTGGTATAAGCTACGTCTTCGACTTTATCTACCCCGAGTTTCATAAGGTATGCAATGATATCTTGGACGATATTTTCTGGTGTCGAAGCTCCGGCGGTAAGGCCTATAATTTCCACGTCCTGTAACCATGCAGGGTTGATTTCATCTTTATCATTGATAAGGTAAGCTGGGATGCCGTTTTGAGCTGCAATCTCCCTAAGGCGGTTGGAGTTAGAGCTTTTAGGATCCCCAACAACTAATACCATATCGGTATGGTTAGTAATTTGCTTTAAGGCTCTTTGTCGGTTAGTGGTAGCGTAACAAATTGAAGATGTTTGTAAAGTTTCGATATCGGAAAAACGCTGGTGCAGTGCTCGAGTAATTTTTTTAACATCATAGACGCTGAGAGTTGTTTGGGTGATATAGAATATTTTTTCATCAGCATCTATGGGTAACGCTGCAACATCAGTGGCATTTTCGACGATATAGGTGACATCGGGCGCTTCTCCTGCTGCTCCGATAACCTCGACATGCTTTTTATGGCCTATGATGATAACCTTATAATTTTCAGCAGCATAGCGCTTGATAGCCTGGTGAATGCTGTTGACTAGGATACAAGTAGCATCAATTTCTATCAGGTTAAGCCTTTGAGCTTCACGACGCACTGCTGGAGAAACTCCGTGAGCGGAATAAATAACTCGGCTGCCGCTAGGGATTTCTTGGAGATCTTCGATAAATATAGCCCCCCTTTCTTTGAGGCGGTTGACTACATGCTGATTATGGACAATCTCGTGTTTGATATATATCGGTGGCCCCCATTTTTCGAGGGCCTTTTCGACTGTTTGGATAGCACGCACTACACCTGCACAAAATCCTCGGGGGTTTGCGAGTAATAACTTCATCGTCAGCACCTAAAATTCTACGTTTCCAGGGGCTCTCGGGAAAGGAATGACATCGCGGATATTTTCCATTCCTGTAGCAAATTGTACCATTCTCTCAAAACCTAGGCCAAAGCCGGCATGAGGCACACTACCATAGCGGCGAAGTTCGAGGTACCACCAAAAAGCATTCTTATCGAGGCCTAACTCGTCGAGGCGACGTTCTAAGACACCAAGGCGCTCTTCACGTTGGCTGCCCCCGATAATTTCTCCTACTTTAGGCACGAGAACATCCATGGCAGCGACTGTCTTTTCATCATCATTGAGGCGCATATAAAATGCTTTAATATCCTTAGGGTAGTCGAAGACGATGGTCGGCTTTTGAAAAACTTCCTCGGTGAGGTACCTTTCATGTTCAGATTGGAGATCCGCTCCCCATTGTACAGGGTATTCAAACTTGCAAGGTGCTTTTTCCAGCTGCTTGATAGCATCGCTATAAGATATCCTTTCAAAAGGAGTTTCTACGATGTGGTTGAGACGATCGATAACTCCTTTGTCGATGAAGTGGTTAAATAATTCCATATCTTCGGGGCAATCATCTAAGGCAGCTTTGAGGATATATTTAATGAATTCTTCAGCACAGTCCATATCGTCTTTGAGGTTGGCAAAGGCCATCTCGGGTTCGATCATCCAAAACTCTGCTAGATGCCGCGAAGTATGTGACTTTTCGGCTCTAAATGTTGGACCAAAAGTATAGACATCGGACAAGGCGCTAGCATAAATTTCAGCGTTAAGTTGGCCGGAGACGGTGAGGTAGGCAGGTTTGCTGAAGAAGTCTTGTTGGTAATCGATATTTTCTTCGGAAGTGCGAGGAATTTTATCGATATTTAAAGTAGTAACTTGGAACATCTCTCCAGCACCTTCACAGTCCGAAGCGGTGATAATAGGTGATTGTATATATAAAAAACCCTTCTTTTGAAAGAAGCGGTGAGTAGCTGCAGAGAGGGCATTGCTAACTCTGGCGATGGCTCCAATAGTATTGGTGCGCGGCCTTAGATGGGCGATAGAGCGGAGGTATTCAAAAGAATGACGCTTTTTTTGGAGAGGATAAGTCGAAGCATCGGCAGTGCCGATAATTTCTATACTCGTAGCATGAAGCTCTACAGCTTGCTTAGCGCCAGGGCTCTCTTCTATAGTTCCTGTCACTGCTACTGAAGCCCCTGTGGTTAGGTCGAGGGATAATTGCTGATAATTGGGAGTATCTTCGTTGACGATAACTTGGAGGTTGGAAAGTGTAGAACCATCATTGACCTCTAGGAAGGTAAAATTTTTCTGCTTGCGGGCGGTTCTAATCCAGCCTTTAACAAGTTGTTCTTTTCCTATTAGTTCCCGACCTTCATCGGGGCGGTGTTTGATGTTTTTGATTTTAATGCGCATTACTAAACCTTTATATCTCTGAAAATTCGCGAAGCATTTTTATTTCTTTTTGCCATAGAGGAGGGCCTCCTGGCGTTTCTAAGTATTTAGGTATCTCCCGTAGAAGAGGGTGTTTCATTAAAATTTGAAAGCACTCTATACCTATTGCGCCTTCACCTAAAGGTTGGTGGCGATCGACATGCGACCCTAATCCTTTAAGGGAGTCGTTAAGGTGAAAAGCTTTGAGATAATCGAGACCTATAGTTCTATCAAAGGAGGCCAGGGTTTTTTTCCAAGCAGCAGTAGTTCTGATATCGTATCCGGCAGCAAAAGAATGGCAGGTATCCATGCATACTCCCAGGGGAAGGCGATCTCCGGTTTTCTCGATAATATAAGCGATATCTTCGAAATCTGCTCCTAGGTAATTACCTTGACCTGCAGTGGTCTCAATGATTAACTTGGGGGCATTTTCAGCATTCATTAAATCTTGGTTGTCCAGCAAACTTTCTGCAATGGTATCCAAGCATTGTCGAGGTGTAGTTTGACGAGCCGATCCGGGGTGGAAATTTAAAAAGGTTATACCCAGCTGAGTACAACGTATGATCTCCTCGCGAAAAGCTCGTCGGCTTTTCAACAGGATGTCAGGGTCGGCTGATCCTAAATTAATGAGATAGCTGTCGTGACTCATAATATTTTTGATGCCAGTAGCTTTTAGAGTTTCCTGCCATTGCTCGACTTCTTGGTGGCTTAAAGGTTTATTAATCCACCGCCGCTGATTTCTAGTGAACAGCTGGATAGTGGTTGCTCCTATCGATTCTCCTTCGAGAAGAGCATTATGCAAACCTTTAGCAGTAGAAGTATGGGCTCCAATAAGGAGGTCTTTTGCTGGCTGTTTCATAAATCACCTTTATTGTTAACTGACGGTAGATCCTCAGTCGCACAACTCTACAGAGTTGTCCTCGTCGTGATCATTAGTGTCTTTCACCTTTCGCTAAGCCATCAATCAACGTTGGCAGGTAAGATCAGTTTATAAGCTTTGCGCTGGTGGTCAGTCGTTAAGGCGAAAATTATAACAATTTTGCTTCCTGTAATCCAGAGGAAGTTGCTCTTGCAACATAAAACCTTCTGCTTTAGGATCATGGCCATGACGAGTGATACCATTAAAACTATTCAGCGTTCGGCAGCAGGCTTTTTTTCGGGTACTATGTTAAGCAGGATCAGCGGCATGGCGCGCGACATCGCTATGGCTGCTGCCTTTGGCAGTGTACCTGCTGTCGCAGCATTTATGATGGCCTTCCGTTTTGCTAACCTTTTACGGCGCTTATTGGGTGAAGGTGCTATGCAATCGGCTTTTATCCCTCATTTTGAGAATAAGCGTATCCAGTGTTCGGCCTTATCGGCAGCATTTTTTCGTGATATTGCAGCATCTCTAAGTTTGCTTTTAATAGTGATGGTTATCGTAGCTGAGTTCGCCTTGTGGGGCTCTATGGCGCTTTTAACGCTTTCACCCGGCAATCACCAGGTTCTGCTGTTGACGGCTCTGATGTTGCCGGGTACAATCTTTATTTGCTTGTATGGTCTAAATACAGGACTCTTGCAATGCGAAGGCCGATATTTTGTGCCTAGTGTAGCCCCTGTAGCTTTTAACCTTATATGGGTAGGAGCAGTACTATGGCTACAAGGAGATCCTCCTCAATCGGCAATGGTGGCTTTATCGGTGATTGTAGTGGTGGCGTTTATAGCTCAGTGGGCGATAACTTTGCCGGGGGTGATAAAATCTCTCAAGCATAATTTGGTTTTATCTTTGTGTCGTGGAATAAAGCTCTTTTCCAAAGATATTAGAATTATGGGCAAGGCTTTGTTATTAGGAATCATAGGAGTGTCTGCTACTCAGCTTAATAGTGCTCTTGATTCTATCTTTGCCAGAGCTGCTGACAGCCAAGGGCCGGCTTATCTTTGGTATGCCATGAGGATCGACCAGTTGCCTTTAGCATTATTTGGGATAGCCATTTCGGGTGCGTTATTGCCCCCATTATCGAGGGCAATAAAGTCCGGTAATCACCTCCGTTATTGTCAATTTTTTGAGTTTGGCATGAATAGGACGATTACTTTGATGATTCCCTGTACCTTAGCTTTGATAGTTATGGGACATTCGGTGGTCAATTTATTGTATGGCCATGGTAATTTTGCTGCTTTGGCAGCAGTAGAAACTAGCTTGTGTTTATGGGCTTATGGGCTTGGCTTGTTGCCAATGACTATGGTATTGCTATTGTCGGGAGCATCCTACGCCTTGGAAGATTATAAAACTCCTACCATTATCACGATCGTAGCCGTTTTACTGAATATTTTATTGAATGCGTTTTTTGTTTTTTATCTGGGGCTGGGGGCTGTAAGTATCGCCCTTGCCACTGCCTGCAGTGCTTTGTGTAATGCATATTTACTTTATCATATGATGCAGCGGCGTTTAGTACTACCTAGCTTTGGAGGAGTGGGCAAGCATTTTTTTAAGGTAAGCATCGCTAGTATAATAGCAGCTTTAATAGTAGTAGGTATCGATAGTTTGCTGCCTTTTCAATGTGCCTTTTGGATGATTATAGATGGTGAAGGTCAACTTTTATCTCGTCAGATATCGTGGCAAATACTGAACTTGGGAGTGGAGGTAGCAGTATTTGGCACGGTTCTTATGGTGGTGGCAAGAATATTGGGGATTCAGGAGTTTTTTGACTTGCTGAAACGATAAAAAAAAGCACGCTTCTCCTATGAAAAGCGTGCTTTAAAGGGCTGAGTCGTAGCGATTATTTGGTGTGGGCTAACAATTCGCAGACTACAGCCGTATTTATAATCATCGGCAGGTCGATCGATTCAGCAGCGGGTTCTGATACCATTGTTCCTGATAGCTTTTCTTTATCTAAAGATAAGTATTCAGGGATATCACGTCCACTTTCTACGGAATTTTTGATCATGTCCATATTTTTAGACTTCTCGCGAATGGAAATTACCATTCCTGGTTTAACTCGGAAAGAGCGTACGTCAACCTTCTTGCCATCTACTAGAATATGGCCATGGGATACTAGCTGGTGAGCTGCAAAGATCGTAGGTGCTAATTTAAGGCGGAAGACGATGTTGTCTAGGCGGGCTTCCAGTAATTCTACTAATTGGTGAGCAGTATTACCTTTTTTAGCAATAGCTTTTCGGTAGTAGTTGACGAGCTGCTTCTCAGTAATCATACCGTAAGCGGCCTTTAGCTTTTGTTTTTCCTCTAACTGCAAGCCATAGTCGGATTTTTTACGACGACGAGCTCCCTGAATTCCTGGAGGATTATTTTTATGGAGCATAGGATTGCGGGCCCTGCTAAAAACATTGGCCTGAAATCGACGAGCAATTTTATTTTTAGGTCCTCTATATCGAGACATTAGATCTCCTACATTTTATCTAATTTTTCATAACAAGACATTAATGATATCTCTTTGATACTTTTTTTCTCAACATTTTTTCTTGGTAGACATATAACTTAAATATTTTAATAATGCGAAGCCAAAAGCTAAACGCTAAAGAAGGATGTTATTATGCCTCAATCTGCTGATTTTACTATTAAAAATTTAGGTGAAGCTTCTTATGATTCTCCCTTAAAAGGGGAAAGCGGTATCGTTAATCTTGTTGATGATAGCCTTAGGATTCCCTTGGATATCCATCAGGTGGCGAAGTCACATGCTGTCGAAGAGTCTTTCGAATGCGCAGGGCCTCGAGAGAAGATATATTTCGATCCTCAGAATGTTTCAGCAGCTATTGTAACTTGTGGGGGGCTATGTCCAGGTTTAAACGATGCTATTCGCAGCATAGTTATGCAGCTACATTATAAGTATGGGGTTAAACGTATTTTAGGAGTGCGCTATGGTTTTAAGGGGTTGGATCCTAACACTGAATTTAAGCCTATCACACTTTCTCCTGACGATGTTTCAAAGATTCATGAAATGGGAGGCACCTATTTGGGAACATCACGTGGTGCCGTCTCTACAGATTTGATGGTTGACACTTTAGAAAAATATGGTGTCAACATGCTTTTTTGCTTGGGGGGAGATGGAAGTCAAAGGGGCTTGCATGCTCTTCAGCAAACTATTGAAAAGCGCGGTCTTAATATTGCAACTATCGGGTTGCCGAAAACCATCGACAACGATATTTCTTATGTCTATAAGACTTTTGGTATCGACAGCGCTGTTACAGTGGCCAAAGAAGCTGTTAGGTGTGCCCATTCTGAGGCGGAAAGTGCTTATAACGGTATAGGGCTTGTCAAAGTTATGGGGCGGCATGCTGGATATATCGCTGCTATGACTACCTTGGCTAATATGGATGTTAATTTCTGTTTGATTCCTGAAGTTCCTTTTGATGTTTATGGCCAAGGAGGTTTACTAGATCTTCTCGAAAAACGTATTGATCGCCGCCACCATGCGGTTTTGGTGGTTGCTGAAGGTGCAGGGCAAGATATTATACGCGAAGATGATGAAGATTGTGACCCTTCGGGTAATCCGCGCCTTAAACCTATAGGACGCTTTTTACGAGATGAAATTAGAAAGCACTTTAAAGATAAAAATATACCGGTCGACTTAAAGTATATCGATCCTAGCTATATGATACGCAGCGTTCCCACTAATTCTAATGATTCTATTTTAGCGGCACGCTTCGGGCGGTTGGCGGCTGACGCTGCTATGGCTGGCAAGACCGACATGCTGATAGGTTTGTGGCATGGTCATTTTACTCATGTTCCGCTAAGTTTAGTTATAAACACTACTAAGAAAATCGACCCTAAAGATGAACTTTGGCGGGAAGTGTTGGTAGCTACAGGTCAGCCTTCAAAGATTAAGACCCGCGATGATTAATCATCGCGGATACTAAAGGTAG
>JBNJDP010000045.1:0-12612 GCA_051744985.1 Chlamydiota bacterium
AACGTAACGAAATCCTCGACAAATTCTGCGACCTCCAAATAACAGGACGACTACAACATCATGATACTTATAATAACTGGCAAGAAGAACCTGAAGGATCATTCATATATCGCCAAGGAGATACCGTTATCAACCTGCGCCTAGGTTTGATTTCGCGAGGAAATCAGGAGGCTTCGGTACTCCAGACTATAATCCCCAAAGACATCATCAATAACAGTGCTGAATACCTTCATCTTTTTGGCAGCCAGCCTTTACCCGTTAATACTAGCCCTTTAGGCAATAAAGGTGATGGTGTAAGATATCATTATAATGGACACTTCCAGGGAGAAGCCCGCCAATTTCGTATCGACTATAATACTACGACGCAAGAAACAATTATTTGGCAAAAAATTGATGGCCAGTGGTGCTATTTTCAGCTCCTCGAGGACTCTCCCTCGCCGCTTCTAAAAGAATACGGCTTATGGACCACAACAGGCGAACCTCCCCAAGGCTATCTTATCACCTCCTCCCAGGCAGTAGAATGGGCTGCTAAAGATCTATATAGGGTAGAAATCAATAAATCTCCAGGAGACACTCTATCAGTAGGTAAAATCTTTAGAGGCCGCGATGAGGTCGTAAACAATGAAAAACTGACATCATTATTCCCCTTCTGCGCCCCTCATGAAATCGTTTTCACCAAGGACTCCACAGGTAATATTTCGGATATATACCTATTGAGACGCAACCTCCATTTCACCAAAGATCAGAAAAATCAACGCTGGAAGGTTGCTGAAGGAGACTTCCAAGGCTTTTATTTGATGAATGTCGACCAGCGCCTACCATTAGAGTTTGGCGATGCCGCTAAAGAGGTTGCTATACCTTTAGAGAAAGATGATCCGCTGACAGCTACCAAAGAGGTTCGCTGGCTGTTAACACCGGCCTTTATTAATAAAGCAGGCAAGGCGGATTTATCCAATGCTAATACCTTGCCCTTGCTGACTATATCTCGCCAAGATACCATTTGCTCCGCTGGAACGTCTCAAAGCCAGGCGCGGGTAGGAGCTTTGCGAGGATCGGCTAGTGCTATGCTCTATGGCGCCTACCTAGCATGCAACAATAAAAATTATGAGGAAGGAGCAGCGTTTTTAGAACGCGCTCTTTCAGCACCTATAGGAGGGGAAACCTTCAGGGCTGCCGAAACCGCTATCGACCTCATCCGCAGCCTTCCCGATTCTTCTCCTTCGGCTTTATTATTTAAAATGCGCAGCGAGCTTATTTTCCATAAGCTTCTAACCACCCATAACAATCAACATGTCTTCGAAGAAAAAAGCTGGCAGCAATATTTTGACCAAACAAAAAAGATGGTCGATGTATACCATAAATATGTACAGTCTTTCGAAAAATTGGACAGCACACGCTGGATACGCCATCAATCTTTAATACCCCAAAGCTTGCGACTTTCTTCAGATGAGGAACGCCAATGCCGTCAAATCATCCAGGAAAGCATGGATTTCTTGATCGACAGGCTTCCCGATAATACCACAGAAAGTGCTGAAAGTGCTTTACAAGAACTTTCAACGATCGAAATGCCACTAATCCCCGACCAGCCAACACCTCTTCAAGTTTTTGCTACGAGTGTAGAGTTTGATAAAGATGACTGGCGCTATAATAAACTCGAGGACATCGCAAAAATCAGAACCCCCGACGGGGTCTTGGCCCACTTTGCCGATTACTGGCAGCAAATCACCAAAGAAAAAATCAACCACCATGATTGGCGCATCCAAAATATGCAGCGCCACATCTCTGCTCTCGAAAATAGCTGCACCGACGAAGACAAAAAGTTAGCTTTAAATAACTGCCAACGCTTTTTCTTAGCGCTAGCGAAAAAAACTTCCGAGGACCCTTCTCAACGATCTGAGCTAAAACCTTCCTTGGCTGCTCGAACAGCTATCTCCGTAAAACAAAAATTCCGCTTTCGCCAAATTCCTGCTATTATCGCTGTCGCCCTGCAAGGGCTTTTTTCTGCGGACAAATGGGCCCCTCAAATAGTTTCAGAAGATGTAGCGGCGATCTTCACCCATAAAAAAGCTCAACAACGAAAAAATATTGCCTTCTTTTTATCCCATTTCAAAACTGATCGATGGGATTATGAACCTAGCGACGAGATTAGCACCGAAAATTTGTTTAAAGACCTTAAAGATTCTGAAAAACACACTGAAACTTACCTTGCCTTATCAGAAAAGCAGGTACAGACCCTCCATCACCGCCTACCTGAAATATGGGATATCATCAAAAATGCTGATGAACCTATGAATCACCAAATCATAACAGGTCTGAAAGAAGCTTGTGAAGCTGAAGGAATAAATGAAGATGACAAAAAAGCGCTCCTAGGAGCTTTGGCGCTGCTGGAGAATTTAGCCGCTCTCCCCAAAGAAAAAAGAGAAAAACTAGACTTTCCAGAAAACTGCAAAGAACTCCCACCCAACTTCTTTGTAAAAGTATGTCGCTACCAGCAATCCCAAAAAAGTTTCATCGATAAGATCAGGCTTTTCGCAGCCACCCTCCTTCCTCCTAAACATGTAGTCACCTCCATCATGAATTATTTATCCTATCTTATGCAACGGATGGGCGAGCAACACATCTCGTTAATGGGAATTTCTCCCGATATGGCCGAAGAGCAGATGATCGAACATCTTGAAAATACTTATGGCATTACTACCCCTAACCCTTCTAACCCTCAACCTCCCCAAGAGGATTTTATAGCGAAAGTACGCCAACAGATCGCTGACACAAATAGTCCTCTCTCTGTTGAAGAACGCCGAGCTTGGCAAAAGATGCTAGAAAAATACGAGGAGAAAAAAGAGAAAGGCGAAGATGTTCCGGAAATAAGAGACCTAGAAAGCTTTATGCTATCCTTCGCTGAAGATAGCTTATCACCGGTAGCTCTGCGGCGCGAAGCTGAGGTTGCCAAAAATATAGTTAGCCTAGAGCAGCAGGTCGCTAAAACTACTACAACAGAAGCAGAAAGTATCACCATCCAAAAAGCCCCTCCAGTACCCGATAGTGTCAAAACAGAGTTTATCACCCCCCATTACCAGGCAGCTGCGGCTAAACCTGCTTCAAGAAAAGCTGATGCCACAACGATTGCTGCATTGTTCCCTGCTGAAGGCCCCCCGATGGAGCAGCATGAAAACAAGCTCTTACACGACGGACTACATGAAGCTGCTAAAGAGTTCGATACACAGGCAGACCATGATCCAGGGAGTATAGCCAGAGACAAACTAAATAGCTTTCAACAGGCTGTCAACACTAAATACGAGCAATTATCACAAGAAGCCCAGCAGTCTTACGATAACCTTATCGAGGCTGTCGAAACGACTCCTGCTATCAGAAAAACCATCAAAAACAAGTCACTCGTCCATCAATCCGAGTTTTTAGAGGAAATCATCGCCGCCTACGTCGCCGGTAAGCTCCCCGATGAGATGAGCAAAGATGTCGAACACTTTCTCATTACCTCTACCGCTCAGCAACAAATGGCCAAAGCGCGCAAAAAAATCCAGGAATTAAAGCCCGGCCAACTATCAGATAAGGCCTGGCATGACCAGTCGGTGCTCATTAACGACATGCTATGTCAGGGGCTAAATACAGAGCGTTATGATGATTTCGACGATGACTTGCGCAGAGCTTTTTTAAGCATCGAATATAGGTCGGCTATAATCTTAAGGCCTCAGCAAGTAGAAGCTATCCAACAAATCGTCAACGAGCCCAATCGCCTGACCTTGCTAGCTACCGGGATGGGAAAGTCTACCACCGTCATGCCCGAGGTTATGCATCTTATCAACACTCGCAAGGGTAAATTTAGCGTCGTCCTCGAAACGGAAGAATTAGCATCTATTAGTCGCCAAGTTCTCGATAGATCGACCCGCCAAACCTTCCAGCGTGCCAGCCACAACTTCTCTTTTAATATCAACACCCCTCTAACGCCTACATATCTCGCCGAAGAATATCAGCGACTGCTACAAGCTAAAGCGTCGGGAGGTTATATCGTTACCACCCTAGAGTCTCTCGCGGCCCTCCAAGATACTATCATCAACTGCTTGGCTGACAATGCCGCCAAAGTAGAGCCCGAAGGACTAGAAGCTATCCAACAATATAAAGCTAATAGCTACCTACGCAAGATGTGGGACTTTTTCCATGCCGACGACACTTGCTATGTCGCCGATGAAGTCGACGCTGTTGCTAATATCGACAGGATGGTCAACATCCGCCGCGGAGATCCTCGCCCTACCGATAACACCGTCCGTCAAGCTACCGACACCATCATGCGCATCTTACTCGACCCTAGCAATAAAATGTCTAGTTTATTATACAAAAACCAACAGTCAACTTTATCGCGAGAAAAAACTATCGAAATTTTGGAGGGGACTGCCCGAGAGCTTTATAATAGCAAAGATCCCTTTACAACCGGTCAGCAAGCCTGGCAAGAGCTCAAAGGACACTTTACTAGTGAGGAGGAATTTGTCGATTACCTCACCAAAAAAACTAATCCTCCAGAAACTTTAGAGTGGGATAAAGATAATACCACCTTAAAATATCTTGTTGCTGCCAAGCACCTCCTCGAAAAGACTCTACCTGAAGCTTTGAGTAATAATAAAGCAGGTATCGACTATGGCCTTAGCGAAGAAGATGGCTTGAGTATTGTACCCATGCGCGATGGAGAGCCTATCCCCCAAACCCGCTTCTCCGACGAATATGAGATTGTCGTTTACCACTACCTCTACTATGCTTCTAAAAGCCCTTCAAAAGAGTTTTTTTCATCTCAATGGCGTTCTATTGAAGATGAAATTTGCCGCGGCAGCGAACATTTCCTCGGCACTTGGAAAAATAAATTTACTGACAGCTTTAAGGAAGAGCTAGAAAAATGTTCTACACCCCAAGAGCGCCTCGATGTTATCTATACCCATCTAAGGGAACCCAAAAATTGGCTTCAACGCCTAGACCTTTTAAAACGGAAAGTCTTGAGAGACTACGTCAAAATTTCATCGGAACAGGTAATATGCAATGTCCAGCAAGCTTTGCTAGGATGCCAAATTGGCGGCTTATCAGGGACCATCAACCCCTATCCCTTACCTTTCACCTCCGGTGAAGCCTTCCAAGATGATGGTTCGGCTGAAAATAAGGTCGCTACCGGCCAACTTCTGTTGCGCTTAAATGCTATGTTAGACAAAGGATTGGCAACCGAAGTAGGCACTTATGAGGACGAAAAAGAGTTCGACAATATTGTAGCTTTAGCTCAACAAACTGATACCAAGGCTATCATCAACTTAGGAGCTGCCTTGGAAGGGGTGCCTTCGCGCCAAGTAGTAGCTGACCTACGGGACAGCATGGGAGAAAACAAACGCCAGATCCTTTTTGTTGAAAATAAGCGAACTATGATGTGGAATCCCGAAGATTCCGCTCCCCAGCCCTACGATCCCTCCCAGCTTCACGATAATCGCATGGCTTACTATTCTTTAGCCGACAGCCGAGGAACAGATTTTATCCTCCCTCCAGGAATAGGCCACCTCCTCAATGGTCCCACCACCACGGAGGAACAGCTCGTCCAAGGTATAGGGCGCTTGCGTCAGTTCGGCAAAGGGCAAAAGGTCCAAATTTGGAACCCTCAGTCTTATAACAAAGCTCTACAGGAGGAATATGGCCTAGAAAGTAACCCTACCTACGCTACGGTAATCACCGCCAAGCGTAAAGCTACCCAGCACGGTCAAGCTTTACGCAACCTCAAAGCTCGTAATCTGGAGATCAAAAGTGCCGTTCTGGGAGAGCTGCAAAGAGTGTTCTTCTCCGCGCCTCGAGAAAATATTGCTGATATCTCTCCTGAAAAAGCTCTTGAAGCTCTTCGAGAAGACCGCAAATTTATTGATATCTTCGGCAAAGAATTCATCAGACGCCGAGAGGTTGATTTCGAAGGCGACTTCTATCCCTCCCAAGAAGTGGAAACTATACCCTACCTTGAACAATGCTATGACAATGAAAAGCGTAGAGCGATTACTTTAAAATTACTCTTACAGGCGGTACCTACAGTTTTAAAACAAACAGCACCAAAAGATAACGAAGCCTTAGAGAGTACATATTCTTTAGCAGAAGCAGCTTTACAAAAAAAAGCTGCAGAATTAGAAGAATGCCTAACAGTATTGGAACGCCATGAAAACTCACAAGATCATGTCATTAAGGAAGCTATTAAGAACTTTTTTAAAAATCCCTTAAGCTTTGAATCTGAAGAACCTACCTCGAAAATATTCCTCCAATTACAGCAAAAGTCCCCTGCACCAGATTCGGCGACATCTGCAGAACGAAAACTTGTTTATCAAAAAATCGTACAATTCTGGGGCATTTTATACGATGTCTTCTCAGAAATTGAGGCTGCCAGCAGTGAAACCGCGGGAACAGCTGAAACAGCAAAGCCTGAATCACCTTCCCGCTTATCCCAAGCCCACCATAGGCTTTCCGAGCTCTCCAAAACTAATGGTCTCATCGATGCCCAAAAGCGAAAATTTGCATCCCAAAAGGATAAACATCGGCAGCACTTGATGGAATCAACACCGTCCCCAGTTTCGACTTCCGAAAATGGCGGCCAAGAGCAAGAAATGCAGCTTCAAGAAGAGCAAGCTCAGGAACAGGCTCAAGAGCAACAACAAGTAAGAATGACCCTCCAAGGCGTTGATGATGAAGAAATCGACTGGGAAATGTGGCATACAAAAATTAATACCAAAAATGCTGATGCGCCGGAAAAACTGCGAGGCTTGATCGATAACCCCGAAGCAAAAGGCAAGAGCTTCCTCTCTCCTGCATCTTTATTTCAGGAGGCCCTCTCTCAAGAGCAGCTCCAAGGTATCTTCGGAGAAGAGTGTCTCTCCAGGGTAGCTTTCAGCCCCAACTACTGCAAAATTCACAACATGCTATCCCTTAGAGCCAATACTTTGGATAGAATAGCTATCTTGCAACCCGAACCTAAAGGCGACACTCCTAGCATGTGGTATCTCTTGGATGATGTCGACCAAGACCGCTTTCCCGATACTAGAAAAGCTAGTGATTACAACAACCGCCAAAAAGAGGCGAAGGAAAAGCGTAAGTATGTTTCCTGGATTGATTACAAACTAGAAGATGATGATACTAGCTGGAGCTCAGCCCATATCAGGCTCAACGCCGAAAACAATGAGCGCCCTTTTTATACCTCTAAAAAGGTCAAAACAGAGCACGACAAGCCCCTATTCAGTATCGAGTTAGAAGGTGCTGAGTTCTATGATCAGCTGGTGCGGGTAAAGGTTATGCTAGGGTTTATAAATTTCAATAGTACTGAAGAAACAGCTGCTCTAGAGCGTTGGCTCCCTTCTCTAGGCGAGCCACAGCAAGAGCAACTCAAAGCCTTCTTGGCTAGCCGCTACAACGTCGACGCTATCGAACAGCTCGAAAGCTGGAAAACCTCTACGATGGCCTCTACTATCAAAAAAGCTGCTGTTAACAAAAGCTAAGCGGTTAAGACAGCGCCGAAAAAGCCGTCCATCCCTCCTGGTCTGGGGAGGGATTGAAAAGGCTCTTCGGCCTGCTTTAAACCGTAAGTCTTCATAAAATGCTCTGCCTGCCGCTGATTTTCCTCGTGGAAGATGCTGCAGGTGGCGTAGACGATTTTTCCTCCCGGCTTTAAAAAACTCAAAGCTTTCTCGAAAATTTTACGCTGCTCACCTACTAGGCGCTGAATCTGCTGAGAGTCGAACTTCCACTTCATATCGGGATTACGGCGCATCGTCCCCGACCCGCTGCAAGGTGCATCGACCAAAACCCAGTCCATCTTCTTTTTAAGCTTTTTAAGCTGCGGGCTGTCATAGTTTACAGTCTGGGAATTCTGCACCCCTGCCCGCTTAAGGCGCTGGCGAGCCTGCAACAAAGCATGGGGCCTTATATCATGTAAGAAGAGCTGCCCACGGTTATTCATGCGAGGCGCTATCGCCAATGCTTTGCCGCCCCCTCCTGCACAGTAGTCCAAAACTTGCTCTCCCGGCTCGGCCTGAACTAAACCTGCTAGCAGCTGGCTACCTTCATCCTGGATTTCGAAAAATCCATCCTTAAAATCCTGAGAAGCAAAGAAGTTGATCTTCTTATTAAAGATTATCCCATCTTCTGAAAATCGGCAAGGCTCGACATCATATACACCTTTCCACCGTTTAAGAAGCTCTTCACGCTTAATTTTCAAGGTGTTAACCCTTACTGTCGTCGGCGCAGGGTGATTGCTGACGAGACACAGCTCAAAAGCTCGCTCCTCACCATAGTTACTAACAAGCAACTCGAAAAGATTTTCAGGGAAACTACAACGTACATGCAAGGGGATAGTATCATTGGAAAAATAGTCCTCCAAAACCTCAGTGCTAAAGACCCTGAAACGCTCCTCCCATGAGCAGTCTTCCCCACCGAGATAGTCCAACAACCCCTTCCAGCGCATCAAACTATAAGCGGTTTCAGCGACATAACGGCGGTCCTTAGAACCGCAAGCCTTATGTAAACGGAAATAGTTGCTCATAAAGATATCTAGCGGCAAATGTTGCTGATCATACTGCTCTAGTAGCTGAAAAAGATGAAATTCACAAAATGGCTGGTACATAAAATGGAAAGGTTGTTAATTAAGAAGCCAAAAATATATTATATTAAGCTTATTAAAAACAAGGAAAGGCTATGAAATACCTTTGGCTTTTAGCAGGCTTTTTAATCACCGCTTTCGGGCAACCTGCCTGGTATCCTCAATTGTCGCCGGCAGCAGCCGTCGCAGGCTATGCTCTTATGTGGCTAGGACTCCAAGGATGGTATAAACTATGGCAGCGCTTCCTCATCGCTAGCTTATGGTTTGCAGCCGTCCAAGCTGTCAACCTCTCCTGGATGACCTCTACCGAGGTGGTAGGCGAAGCTATCCTAGGTGTTTACGGGCTCTTAATAATCATTATCGGCCTTCAGATGGGGCTCACCTCACTCTTAATCTACCGCACTCACTTTCGTCTGATAATTATCGCCCAAACCCTCTTGGCAGCAAGCTTATGGGTCTTTATGGAGCAGGTAAGGCTAAAATTTTTTTCGGGATATACCTTTTCACCGGTAGGCCACGCCCTAACCTGGCACCCCTATCCTCTAAAGGTAGCTTCTCTAGCGGGCGTTTATGGGCTTTCCTGGCTGGTGATGGCTGCTAATGTCCTAACCTTTCACATTTTAGCTTCTCGAAGGACTCCTCTGCTGATTTTAATTTGGCTTACCGTTAGCGGAGCCCCTTATGGTTACGGCTACCTCGAACACCATTACCATCTACCCCGGCTAGAAAAAAGTTTAAAAAAGCCCCTTTCCGCCTTGCTAGTACAGACAGCGCTTAAGCCCGATCAAAAATGTAACTACTCAGGCACCTGTGCCCATCATGTATCACCCTTTGAACAATGGATGAGGATTTTGGGTTTTGTCCAAGAGCATCACGGCGAGCACTTTGATATGATAGTCTTGCCGGAAACCACCGTCCCTCTAGGTGATTATTATCCTGCTTATTATCATATTCCTACTAGAGAAGCTTTCCTTCAAACTTTTGGGAACGAGGTCGATCACCTTCTCCCTGCGCCAGCTCCACCATTAGGTACTGAGGAAGGCGAGCGCTTCCACCTTGTCGCCGTCAGCAACGCTTATTGGGCTCAAGCTCTAGCCAATATCTTTGAAGCCGATGTTATCGTAGGTTTGGAAGCCCGCGAAAAAAAAGGTGCCTCCAGCTACCAAAGCTATGCCTCAGCCTATGTTTTCCGCCCTTTCGACCGTGGCACAGGCCGCTATGACAAGCAAATCCTAGTACCTCTGGTAGAGTATATCCCCTTCGAATGGGCTAAAGCTATCGCCGCCAAGTGGGGTATCCATGATTTTTACGAACCCGGAAAGCAAGCAACAGTCTTCACCCAAGGAACGGTCCCTTACGGAATTTCTATTTGCTACGAAGAAACTTTTGGCGACCTTATGCGTCATAACCGCCTCGAAGGTGCTCAACTGCTAGTAAACATCTCTAACGATGGCTGGTATCCTAACTCACGCCTGCCCCGCCAGCATTTCACCTTGGGGCGTCTGAGAAGCGTAGAAAACGGTGTCCCTCTTCTACGCTCATGTAACAGTGGCGTCACCTGTGCTGTCGACAGCCTAGGTCAAACGGTAGATCTTTTTGCCGAAGGTGCTGAATGGGAAGCAGGAGCTTTGGCCGTAACAGTCCCCAGCTACACTTATAAAACCCTCTACAGCCGGTGGGGTGATAAGCTGATAATCACCATCAGCGGTATGGGTGCCGTCGTAGGCGGACTTATTAAAACCTTGCTTTTAAGGCTCTAATTTCTTATCCTTGAAGGTTATCAATTACTCTCTAAAAAATATGACTGACAACTATGGAATGGGCCGGCGTGCCCAACAAACCCTTCGCAATCCTCAGGAGTTTACCGGGATCGGCCTCCATACCGGCAGGTCTGTAACGATACGCTTTGTTCCCGCCCCTGCGAATACAGGAATCATCTTTCGTAGAACGGATCTTCCCGGGCAACCTGAAATTCCTGCCCGCTTGGCTTATGTCCAAAAGACTCCCCGCTGTACCGTTATCGGCACCGAGGAAGCTAGCATTTACACCGTCGAACACCTTATGGCAGCTTTTAGTGCTTATAAAATCGACAACCTTTATATTGATATCGATGCCCCCGAGCCTCCCGTCGCTGATGGAAGCGCTAAAGAATTTGGCCGTATGATAGAAGCTAGCGGGATAGCCCCGCAAGATGAGCCTCGACATTGTATGACACTAGAAGCCCCTTGCTATTGGAGCGAGGGCTATACTCACTTAGTAGCAATACCTTATAAAGGTTACAAGATCAGCTACACCCTCGACTACCCCGACTCCAAGCTTATCGGCAGCCAATATTTAAGCTTAGACATTACTTCAGAAAATTTTATCGAACACATTGCCCCCTGCCGCACTTTCGCGAAACATGAAGAGATAGCTGCACTTCAATCCCAAGGACTTATCAAAGGTGGCAGCCTCAATAATGCAGTAGTCACTCAGGGTGAGAGCGTTCTAAACCCCGAAGGGCTAAGATTTTCTAACGAGATGGTACGCCATAAGATCCTCGACCTTATAGGTGATCTAGCCTTGACGGGGGTAGACTTCCAAGCTCATATTATTGCAGTCTGCTCAGGCCACGCCTCTAATGTCGCCTTTGGCAAAATTTTACTAGAACACCTTGCTAATAAGGAATAACACCCTATGGACGCTATTGATATCAACATTCGGGAAATTCAAAAAATCCTTCCCCAGCGCTATCCCTTTTTGCTGGTAGACAAGGTCGTCGATCTAGACCTCGAGCATAACCGCATTGTAGCTATCAAAAATGTATCGATCAATGAGCCCTTCTTTCAAGGGCACTTTCCTGGCAAGCCCATAATGCCGGGGGTGCTGATCATCGAATCCCTCGCCCAAGCAGGATCTATTTTAATTCACCAAAAAAAACTTTTTTCAGGGCGATTAGCCGTCTTACTGAAAATTTCAGAAGTTAAATTTCGCCGCCAGGTGATTCCTGGGGATACTTTACATCTAGAGATTGAATTCCTCCACTTTAGCTCTAGAGGTGGCAAAGTGAAAGGGCAAGCTCTTGTCGACGGTCAAATGGCTACCCAAGCTGAAATAACTTTCGCTCTAACCAATCCTTAGAGGTAATATGTCAAATATCCATCCTACAGCAATTATCGAAGAAGGGGCCCAGATCGGCAACAATGTGTCGGTGGAGCCCTACACCATTATCAAAAGCAATGTCGTTTTAGAAGATGGCGTCACCATCAAAGCCCACGCTTATATCGACGGGCATACTACCATCGGTGCAGGTAGCACTATCTGGCCTTTTGCCAGCATCGGCACCAAATGCCAAGACTTAAAATACCGCGGTGAGCGTACCTTTGTAAAGATCGGTAAAAATTGTGAAATCCGCGAATATGTAACCATCAACTCCTCTTGCGGAGAAGATGATGTGGTCTCTCTTGGCGACAACTGCTTATTGCTAGCCTACTGCCATGTAGCTCATAACTGCACGGTAGGCAACAACGTTATCATGAGCAACAGCGCTACTTTAGCAGGTCATGTCACTGTCGAAGATAATGCTATCATCGGCGGCTTTACCCCTATCCACCAATTTTGCTCTATAGGCAAACATGCTATGGTGGGTGGTATGAGCCGCATAGCCTACGATGTCCCCCCCTATACCATAGGAGGCGGTGTGCCCTATAAAATGGGAGGCATCAACATGGTAGGCCTAAAACGTAAAGGCATGGACTTTAAAAACCGCAATATGCTCGCTAAAGCTTACCGCCTACTATACCGTTCCGACCTTAAACTTGAAGAGGCTCTTTCCCGCATTGAAAATGACCTCGAGCAAACGCCTGAAATTCAACACCTACTAAATTTCTGCCGCAATTCCAAGCGCGGAATCATCGGATTACAAAAGGAGCAATAATGAAGCCTAAAGTAATTTTTTTTGGCACCCCCCACTTCGCTGCTCAAGTTTTAGATTACCTCCTACAGCATAATGTTGATATCGCTGC
>JBNJDP010000046.1:0-12286 GCA_051744985.1 Chlamydiota bacterium
TAGCTTCTCTAATTCTTCATAGGTAGGTTTCATGCTAAAATACCTTAAAAAATATGGACCAATATTGCAAACTTAAATTTGCACCCCGTGACCGATTACCTCCTCATGATATTTACAATTAATTTACCTCATCTTTATGTAACCTTAACAATAAAAGAGTACTATAGGGGCATATTAATAAACAAAAATACAATATACCTCCTCCCAAACAAACCTAGCCTGTTCTCTTCATCTTACCCTCCTCCCTCCTTTCTTTGAAGAGAGCAGGCTTAGGTTATTTTCCACCTTCCGTTCTTCTCATACCTATAAAAAAACTGTGCTTCATTACGTAAAATAATCACACAACAGCCCCCGTGACTTCACCTTAGTACAATCTATATACATATTACGAAATTATTTTTGATAAATGGTATAAAGTCAGTGTAAATCGCTAAAAAATTTTGAGAGACGAGATTAGAGCAACATCACGAATATTACTGAGCCAGCATCTTTTCAAACTGATCTTCGTCTAATATGGTGACACCTACTTTTTTAGCCTGATCGAGCTTGGAACCAGGTGATTCCCCTGCCACAAGGTAATCGGTCTTGCTACTGACAGAGCTTGTAAAATTACCGCCCTTATCTTTGATGGCTTGTTTAACCTCAGCACGAGTATATTTCTCTAGACTGCCTGTTACAACGATGGTTTGACCATAAAAAGGATGGTTGCCGGAGGCTTTAACAGTTTCCTTTTGAGGTACTACGCCATTTTCTAAGAGCTTTTCTACTTCTTGACGATTTTTATCATCACGGAAGTGGTTAATAATAGCATTGGCGACCTTTTCACCTATACCTTCAAGAGCTACCAAATCACTATAACTCATTTCCATCAAAGTTTGTATATCACCAGCCTCATTTGCCAATAGTTCCGCAGTACCTGCCCCTACATATTTAATTCCCAAAGCTTGAATAAAACGCCATAAGGGCACTCGCTTAGATTCTTCGATACTATTAAGAAGGTTGTTGATAGACTTCTCCTTAAAACCTTCTAATTGTGATAAATCTTCTTTTGTCAATGCAAAGATGTCGGCCGTTTGATGTATCAGATCATTCTCTAACAAGGCCTGTACGTTTTTTTTACCCAGGTGATCGATATCCATACCATCTTTGCTGACAAAGTAGATAATATGCCTCAACTGGCGAGCAGGACATTTTTTATTGGGGCAACGAACGGCGACTTCATCTGGAGAGGTTTCAACAGCTGTTCCACACTCTGGGCAATACCTGGGCATTTTCCAAGGTTGGCTATCTCGTGACCTTTGAGATTTATCAACTTCAACAACCTGTGGGATAATATCCCCCCCTTTTTCAATTACAGCTATATCACCGATTCTAATATCTTTGCGCTCGACTTCATCTTGGTTGTGTAATGAGGCACTAGAGATCGTTGTCCCCGCCAAAAAGATAGGTTCCAAATCAGCCACTGGCGTCAGCTTCCCTGAGCGCCCCACTTGAACTTTAATATCTTTAATCTTTGTTTTACCCCTCTCTGCCTCGAACTTATAGGCTACTGCCCAGCGTGGCGACTTATTAGTATGGCCGAGCTTTTGACGGTCAGAAAACTGATTAACTTTGATGACTACTCCATCAATATCATAAGGAAGGTCAGGCCTCTTAGCATTGACATCCTCGGCAAACTCCATAATTTCTTCTGCATTATTACATAAGGCCGACATGTCCAAGGTGGGCAACCCCCAGTCTTTTAAGGACTCTAGAGCATTAAGTTGATTATCAACGGATTGAGAAGAATCTTCGGCAACAGCGTATAAAACTATCCCTAACTGTCGACGCGAAACCTCTTGTGGATCCAAAAGTTTCAAAGAACCTGCCGCTGCATTACGAGGATTAGCCCACTGATCTTCCCCCAGCTTTTTACGCCCTTCATTGAGAGACAGAAAAACTTGATGGGGCATAAAAACCTCTCCTCGAACTTCTAGCCTTTGAGGGGTATTGCCTCCTACCAGCTGCAGAGGAAGAGCAGAGATCGTGCGCACATTAGCAGTAATATCATCACCCTGACGGCCATTACCTCTCGTTGCTCCCTGCACTAATTTACCATCTTCATAGACGAGTGATACCGAAATCCCATCAATCTTAAGTTCTGCGCTAAACTCTACTCTGTCTTTCTTAAGGTTCTTATAGACTCTTTGGATAAAATCATTAAGCTCTTCTTTAGAATAAGTGTTGGCCAAAGAGAGCATAGGAACTTTATGTTCTACTGTATCAAAACCTTCGGTAAGAGTTTCTCCTACTCTCTGGGTGGGTGAAGACGATGAAACCCATTCTGGGTGCTCTTCTTCGATGCGCTCAACTTTTTTCAGCAGCTGATCATACTCATAGTCGGAAATTGCAGGATCATGATCAACATAATAAGCTTTATTATGTTGCCAAACCTCCCCACATAATTCTTGATACTCTTGATAATCTACACTCATTGAAATTTAACCTTGAAAATCATGGTAGCCAAAGGAGCTAAAGAAATGTTAAAACCATAAGGGCGTCCATGGCTGCCCTCCAAAATTGCAATATTAGGATTAAGCTTTCCTGAACCACCATATTTAGAATTGTCGGTATTAAAGAGCTCCTCGATAACCATCACCCCCTCTAAATTAACAGTATATTCGGGGAAATACATTGGAGTGAAGTTGTGGATGCAAACAACTTCTCCACCGTTGTGTTTGCGGCGATAGCTAATCACACAATTTTGCCGGTCTTCAAAGTCTACCCATTCAAAACTCTTACAATCGAAATCCCCCTTCCATAACTCCGGAGTTTGGCAGTATAAGGCATTGAGGTCTTTAGTCATTAAATGCATACCATCATGGGTAGGATATTCTAAAAGATCCCAATCCAGCTGGTCATTGCAATTCCACTCAAGCCAAGCACCGAATTCTCCCCCCATAAAGATTAAATTTTGTCCTGGCTGACACAACATATAACTATAGAGGAGCCTAAGGTTAGCAAACTTCTGCCATACATCGCCGGGCATTTTATCTAGCAAACTTCTCTTGCCATGAACAACTTCATCATGGGATAGTGGCAAGACGAAATTTTCATTAAAAGCGTACAAAAGGCTAAAGGTAAGGTCCTCTTGATGATAGTGGCGGTAAAAAGGGTCACGCGCAAAATAACTTAGAGTATCGTTCATCCACCCCATATTCCATTTACGGTCGAAACCTAGCCCGCCTTCTTCTACTGGGGCAGTCATGCCAGGAAAAGAAGTCGACTCTTCAGCAATCATCGCAACTCCCGGAAACTTGCTATGAACAACAGAGTTCAGGTGTTTAATAAACTCTATAGCCTCTAAATTTTGATTGCCACCATACTTATTAGGAATCCATTCACCGTCTTCGCGGCCATAATCGAGATAAAGCATAGAGGCCACAGCATCGACCCTTAAACCATCGATATGCATCTTATCCAGCCAGAATAATGCGTTGGCTATTAAAAAATTAGAAACCTCATGGCGTCCGTAGTTAAAGATAAGGGTATTCCAATGAGGATGAAAGCCTTGGCGATGGTCAGCATGCTCGTAAAGTGCGGTTCCATCAAAGCGCCCTATCGAAAAACTATCCGAAGGGAAATGGGCCGGGACCCAATCTAATAATACTCCTAAATTATTTTGATGCAAATAGTCGACAAAATACTGAAAGTCTTGGGGAGTGCCATAGCGGCTGGTGGCAGCATAAAAGCCGGAAACCTGATACCCCCACGATTCATCGAGGGGATGCTCCATAATGGGCATAAGCTCTACATGAGTAAAACCCAATTCATGGCAGTAATCAACTAGCTGATGAGCTAATTCCCGATAGTTATAAAACTCACCATCATTTTTTTTCCAAGAACCTAGGTGCACTTCGTATACCAAAGTCGGCAGCACTTTACCTTCATTTTGCCGCCGTTCCTCCATCCAGTGCTGATCATTCCAGGTATAACTATTAATATCGCTAATGATAGAAGCTGTATTGGGACGTAATTCAGAAGCAAAAGCCATAGGATCACTCTTTAAAAGAATTTCATCATCCTGGCTTTTAATTTCAAACTTATAGCGCTCACCTTCTGCCAGTCCGGGAACAAAAAGCTCCCACAACCCTGAAGACCCTAAACAACGCATAGGGTTAGTCAGCCCATTCCAATGATTAAAATCACCTGCTACTGAGACGCGTTTTGCGGCAGGCGCCCATACTACAAAACGTACTCCTTGGATACCCTCTTGAGTGGTCCACTTCGCCCCTAGCAGAGAATAAAGCTCGTAATGCACACCTTGAGCAAACAAATATCTGTCAAGCTCTCCTACCGAAGATTGAAAACTATAGGGGTCAAAAGCTAAAAGACCTTCTCGATAATATACTTGATAATCATCAGGAGTAATATCGTCGGCAACAGAACATTCAAAAATTCCCGCTGGATCGACCTGACGGCACTGGACATCCTCCCTTCTAACTTTTATGAAAAGAGATTCTGCTCCCGGCCTCCACAAACGAATTACTTTCTGGCCTGAAGACGAGGAATGCAGACCTAAAATAGCATGAGGATCATAGCAATTTCCAGTGACAAGGGTAAAAAGATTGGGCATTAAATCTTCCTGGCTATCGGCGCGCCTCGTTATAGTCTGTTTCATTGTCCATCACTTCTCAAAATTATCGAATATATACTGCCTACCAGCTTGAAATTCCAGAGGTTGCCCGCACATTTCAATGTCACCCTGGCCTCTTAGAGAGGTTGTTAGTCTAAACGTTTTTAGATTCTTTTGAAAAGAAAAATGTAACACAGCATCTTTTTTGCAACCAAATATAAGCCGGCGCAGCTGCTTTTTACTCCACTCCAGATCTACAGTACCGTAATCACCGAAAGGAATATTGAGGTAACGCCCACAATGGAAAGATATCGGCAAGACTGGCAAAATATCAATGCTATTCCCTTTAACGTTAATAAACAATGCCCTAATCAAAGCTGTGGTTTGTTGCAAAATAGCTAGCGGATAGCCTTGGGCTTCATCGGGATCATCGGTAATAATCCCCTGATGCTGATCATCGTAAGTGCGGGGAACCATGATACCATGAAAAGCAGCCTTAAAGAGCTGCTGCAAAACATCTTCGAGACCTTCTCGATGCCCTTTTTCTACCAAGGCCTTAAAATCTTCAATGAGAGGCATATGATACTCACTATCGACATCACCATAAGCTAAAAGTCCCACCCTTAGCCAAATGGGTAATATTTCTTTAAGATCTGCCCTTTTAGTAACCATATCCCAGTCAAGCTTCTTGTCAACTCCAAGTGACAAGCGCTCAGCAATATCGACTGCTGCAGGGCGCTTAACTACTAGAGATATAATACGGCTCTTCCCTTGCAATAGAGGAGCCTCTAGATTACCAGCATGATAAAGCTCCAACTTTTCTTCTGAGGCGAAAATATAATACTTCCTAAAGCCGTACCTAGTATGTCCACGAACCTCAACACACCCTCGCTCTAAATCTTGGGTAACAGTGAAATCATCGACAGGCCCCTCAATGTTCAAAGGAATACCCTCTACAACAATAGGACAAGTAGTAGCCATATCGAAGATTTCTAGGTAAGACGGATAAATTTTAAGTGCCCACTTTGACTTGGGAACTAAACAAAAAGTTCCTGGCGAGTGACTAAAGGGTTTTTGTTTTTGCGATATTTTTATCTTCATAGCGAGACCTCTTTAACTTTAGCTTCCAGACCATCGTCACTAACATCAACAACCTCTACCGCTACTAATTGATTAGGAAAGAGTTTGTCATCCTCAACAAAAACCTCTAAAAAATTAGCCGCTCGGCTAACGATCAGCTTTTCGGAGAGGCGCTTTTCAGTTAAAACTACCATTGACCTACCTCGATAACCCTCGAGAAGCTGCCCCTTCGCTTTCCTAGCAGTCTCTGCTATATCATTTTTCCTGCTTTTCACTACGGCATCGGGAACTTTCTGGAGATATTTTTTGGCAGCATATGTCCCTGGACGCGGAGAATAAGGGAAAAAATGTACATGAGCGAATTGAGCTCTGCGGATAATTTCCAAAGTATCTTCAAAGTCAGCTTGGGTTTCACCGGGAAATCCGATAATCACATCGGTGGTAAAGACAAAATCAGGGTCACGAGCTCGAAGACTTTCTACCGTCTTCAAAAATTGCTGTCGATTATATTTACGGTTCATTTTTTTAAGAATAGCATTAGACCCCGACTGCAGCACCAAATGGAGCTGGTGACAAGTTCTCTTGCCATTAATAATAACTTCGATAAGCTCTTCGTCAACATCGGTAGGGTCTACTGAAGATAAACGTAACCTCTCGAGGCCCTCAAGGTCATCGATAGCCTTAACTAAGCTCGCTAACCCCCCTTCATAATCTCCGATGTTGATACCTGTAATGACAATCTCTTTATAGCCATTGGCTATCAACCCCCTAATCTCCGCCAAAATTTCTTCTGGCTTACGTGAACGTGAGCGCCCCCGCACATAAGGGATAATACAATAGCTACAAAAGGAGTTGCACCCATCCTGAATTTTAACAAAAGCTCGAGTATGGCCTTCGAAGCGCTTTATTGCAAACTCTGGGAGATCATGAATCTGAGGAAATATATGTGACAACAGCTTATGTTTTTCTTGATTATCGACGACTACATCTACTTCTTCTAAATTTTGGGCGCTTTGGCTCATACAGCCCGTAGCGACGATCTTAGCCCCAGGATTCTGTCGTGCCAGCAGACGTAGTTGATAACGACTACGCTGTTCGGCAGATTCTGTAACTAAGCATGTATTAACTATGCATAAATCAGCAGCTTCTTCCTTCGCTGCTTGGCGATAGCCCAAAGCCTCTAGCTGATCGCGTAAAGCTTGAGCTTCATATTGATTAGCTCTACACCCTAAAGTTGCTATTCGGAAAGTTTCTATTTTCATAAATTTTTAAGTGTTTTGTTGCTTCAGCGACATCTCATGAGCGTGACAGGCTCCCTGAGATAAAGCATTGATTAAATCATCACCCCAATGCCAAATAAGATTTTCATGTTCAGGGCGCTCTAATAAATCAATAAATTTATCTGCGGCACCTAAATGATATTTTTTTCTATAGTTTTTATACAATCCTAAAAGTTGTTGAATGCCAGGAGCTTCGGACAGATAAGTTCCTGCCGTTTTTATCAACCATTGGACGGTAAAGATAGCTCCAAAAACAGCAAACTCCAAAATATGCTTAGCTATTAATAAAGGCTGCCCTAAATATGGTATGTCTTGCAGAAGGTCGTTAAGCTTATCATAAGCATTTTCCAAATGCCTACCAATATGCTTAAAGACTTCGGAAGTTGTTATAGGCTCTATCGATGCAAAATAGTTAGCAACCCTCTCTCTGACCAAGGTTTTAAGCTCTTCAGGAGACTGCTGACTTTGTGTAAAGTCAGAACCTAACAAGCAAGGGTTTGATCTTTGTAGCAGCGCTTCGATAAGCTCTTGAGGAGTTTTATCGGCAGCTGCAGCCCCCAGCATTTTATCGGCCTTATTCCTTAAAATATCTTCTAAGCTATCACTCAAACCAGCTTTGCTAAAACCTGCCGTCGCCTGCTGAAGAAGCTTGTAAAGAGCCGGTGAAACATTCTTCAAAAAATAAGTGAAGATCTCCCCACTATAAGAAAAGGTGTCTGTAGGATTTCCCAAAGAAGAAGAGGCGCCGGAAGCAGGCTTCTGGGAAGGATCAAAAAAATTATTTATTAATGCATAAGTTAATTTTTTGTCAGCTAAAACACCCATCAGCTTATCCAAAAGGCTTGGAATAAGCTGATCGCGGATCATAATAAACAATTTATCACGGTATTGTTCTGCTACAGGAAGATCTTTTGCTCCTCCTGGGAAGAGAACTCCGTCCACCAGGCGGTGGCTCCACTCTTTCAAGTGTGCCCTTCTACTATTTTCGTCGTTCAATGCAGGATGCCAGCCATCTTTGCCGTAAGCTTCTAGCCACTGCTTGTAGAGTTCTTGAGGGCCCTTCTTATAACTTGACATGCATTGTTTATTGGCATAATCAAAGCGCGTAAGGTGAATATAAAAAGTTTTGGAAAAGGTGTTGATTAAATGCCACGAGTAATGAGGATCTTGATGTTGCAAAGCATTAATTTTTTGAGAAAAATTACGGGTCGCGATCAATAATCCATGGTCAATATGCCTAGTAATTTTACCTTCTATAGCCTCCTGACTCCTAGATGGTAGCAAAGAGCTTCCTTTACTTGCCCAAGAGTTGAAAAGCTTTTGGAGAGATCCACTATCCAAAGACTCTGGGTGATATTGCTCGCAGAAATATTCCGCCACCGTTCTCATCAGGCTATCTTCGTCACAATTTTTCGATTCTTGCACTAAAAATTGAGATGATAAGCGCGCTACCCCTAAAGAAGTTTCCGTAAATATTTCACCCACAGCTTTACGAAGCTCTTCCCTCGTAGGGTATGCTGTTTGATCGATATCCATCACCTTCGCATACCCTCTTTGCAGCCACATAGGCAGCCATTTATCTTTAAGGGCAGTAAAGAAAACTCTCTTAATGCCGGGAGGCAAGGGTAAGTTTTTGTATCCGGAATCCTCCCGATCTCCTTCAGAAGGAGGAAAGCTAATGGCTATGAAATCATCACTAAGTTGCTGGAAAACGGTCCGCTGGTCTTCACGAGAATGGCAATCTAAGTCGATAGTTTTATCGATGCACTCTTTTAGAAATTGGGGGTGATCCATTATGTATTGCTGAACATTTTTCCAGGCAATCAAACAACCATGGAAGATATAATTATAAACACTTTTTTTTAAAAAACTCTTTACTTCCGGTGAAAAATAGCGTTGCTCACCCTCAGCAAGAACACTCTCCCCCACTGCTAACATTGCTTCCTGGAGCTGTTCTATATGGGAAGATATTAATTGGTGGTACTCTAAGCCCGCTAATTCGGTAACAGCTGCTAACCCCTTAAACTCTTCCCTAATATACTCTAAAACCGGCGGGTATTTCATACAGATTTCAGATAATATTGCCTGCACTATAACCTTCTGGTATTCATCATCGATCAAAAAAGACTCAACAAACGTTGTAAAGACACGGCAGCTATTGGTGGCTAAAGGGCCAAGCTGCTCTTCCAAAACCTCTATCTTCTCAACATCGGTAGCCGGTGCAAGATACTGACGAGCTAATATTTCTAACCCTTCAGCGGCCCTTGAGCTCCCCAAAAGACGGTATAGCAAAGTGTTGACCCCCGGCTTCAACGGCAAATCACTAACGCCATGAGGAAAACATTCTGTAAGCAGCTGCTTTTGCAACGCTCTACTAGCTTCCCCGGATTCTTTGTGATCAGAAATCCTGCCAATAGCCACCAGCTTATGGCAAATGTCTAATATAAAGCCTTTTTTGCCTTTCTCACGAGGAAATTTTTGGGTTTTATTATTGCACCTATCGAGGCCTAAGAGTAGGGTGTGTTCAATATCTCTAGGCGTTACAAAGGGTTTCAGGGGTGTAACATTAAACTTTTCTAGAGCAACCTCTTCAACGACTTTAACCCCTAGCCGACCTATAGGGCCTACTCTATCCCTAAGCTCTTCGACAGTAGTATAAGTTGAGCTACATGCTTTCTTAACTGCAGCAGGGAAACCTTTTAAAGAACTAAAGTGCTTCCAGAGTCTACCCCGCCAGCAAGCTTGCGTGGCTGACGGCGGAGAATGAAAAAAAAGGGGAGTATCCCCTGAAGAAGGAGGAACACTATAAATGGATGGCTCAGGAATCATATTCTTTATTAATACTCTTAATATTGGGAAAAGAAAATAACAAAGAAACGGGTAACAAGCAACCTAATGATGAATGGTATAACTCATTACTCAAGCACTATAGCATCCATGATTAGATAAAAAAGCTTATTCTTCGACCAGATACTCTTCAACTTTATGAATTAAAGAACGAGGAACCTCGGCCTCTATAATAACATCATTACCTTCATAATCTTGATCTATGACCGATCCGCTACGAATGATCTCGCTAACTACACTATACCTGCTTTGTGGTATACATAGCTTAATTGTCCTACGCTGTTTGCTAATTTCTTCACTCATCTTATGGAAAAGCTCTTCAAAGCCGCTTTTCTGCAAAGCTGAGATCTGGACCGTCTTAGAATACTTAATCCTTAAACGATTGATACGACCAGAATCGTCACACTGGTCAACTTTATTAAGAACAGTGATAATAGGTTTATTGTCAGCATTAAGCTCTCGCAGGACATCAAAAGAAGCTTCTGCTTGCTCTACAGCCATAGGGTGGCTGACATCTATTAAATGCAAAAGAATATCAGCACATACCGACTCTTCTAAAGTGCTCCGAAAAGCCGCCACTAAACTATGAGGAAGCTTTCTAATAAATCCAACAGTATCGATCAATAAAATATCCTGGTTATCAGGAAGAACGTAATGACGAGTAGTGGTGTCTAAAGTGGCAAAAAGCTTATCTTCCACCAAAACTTCAGCATCCGTCAAAGCTTGCAAAAGAGTCGATTTACCTGCATTGGTATAGCCTACTATCGCAAAGGTAGGTATATCAGAACGCTGGCGAGCTTGCCGCTGAGTCTTACGGGCTTTTTGGACTTCTTTTAAATCTTGCTCCAACTTTGCAATTCTAGCTTTTAGCAGGCGCCGATCAATTTCAATTTGCTTCTCGCCCTCTCCCTTCAAGTAAACGCCTCCCCCCCGTTGGCGGTGAAGGTGTCCCCACAATCTCTTTAAACGAGGCAGCTGATATTTTACTTGAGCTAATTCAATCTGTAGTTGAGCTTCTCTTGTATGAGCTCTTTGAGCAAAAACCTCCAAAATAACTTCTGTGCGATCAATCACCGGCTTCTTGAAAATCCGCTCTAAATTTCTTTCTTGACTAGGAGTAATATCATCATCAAAGATCAAAATATCGACCTCTGAAGATTCTACCTCTTCCTGCAACTCCTCTAACTTGCCTTTTGAAATGTAAGTGGTAACATTAGGCTCCCGCAAATAAAGAGGCCATTTTTCAGCCACTTCTATACCACAAGTCTCTGCCAATAAACCTAACTCCTCAAGATGTTCCTGGCAAATTTCGAGCTCCGATGTTTGGAGGTAAACCCCCACCAAAAAAGCTCGAACCTTTTGCGGCTCTGTCGCCCGCAGGTTTCCAATCCTATTCTTTTCAGTCATCAAAAAACTTCGTTATCAATTAAATCTATTCTGTTTCGCTAATAAATAATATTACGCCCACCTATAAATAAATTCATTTATGAACTTACTACAAAGTGAAATGAACTCTACAAAGTTACAGTCGTTACTACCTTTACTGCCTTTCACCCTTCGCTAAGCCATCAATAAAAGTTAGTGCGTAACATCAGTAATAATAAAAACGAGGATAACTAGTATCCCCGTTTAATTCCAAAATCTAATTTAAAATTTTCTTAACTTAGATCTTGATTCCTCCTGCTCCAGGATGCTCAGAACCACCTTTGCTTTGAGGAGCGCCTTCGACACCACCACCTACAGTAATTTCTTCTGGCTCACGACCTTCTGAAATGTCCTTGGCAGCTTTGCGCCACTTCTCTACCGTTTCCACGTAAAGTGGAGCAAAAGCTCTTAATGCTGAAGAAACAGCATGAGCCATATCTAGCGTGCAGTGTAACAAGACGAGTTCTTCCTTAGTAGCTACACCTACGCCGCCGCCGGCCATTTGCCCGCCCAACATAGATCCTTCAAGAAGCTTTTCATATAATTTAAGCTTAAGCTTGTCGTCATCTGGTAAGCCGTCTAAGATAGGAGAATATAAGTATAAACGATCAGAATTAGGTTCGAAAGTGATGTGCATCGAAAATTCGTCGTCAATCCCTAAAATACAGGTGTTGTTTTCGTCAAACTCCAAGCCCTCTAAGCCAAGCTCTTTACCAAATTCCTGCAAATTGTCTTTTGCATTTTCTATAGACATTTTTCCCTCCTGCTATTGATTTGGGGTGCGCTTTGAAGACGCTCATCCCGTTTTAAAAAATTAATAATTTCATACTTTAAAAAATGCCTCATCATCTTTTTTAAAGCAAAGCTTTTTTGCTTCTACCCTCAAAAAATCGGGGTCTTATTACAATCTTTATATTTTTAGGGTGCTCTTAATTTGTTGCTTGTAACCTGGATTCCCAACAACACATAACGATACTGACCTCTGAAAACTCCTTAACTCCTTGAAAATCTGAGTTCTTTAACAATTTTGTTGTATATT
>JBNJDP010000047.1:0-12231 GCA_051744985.1 Chlamydiota bacterium
GGTCGATCAGTCTGGGATTTTTTAACTAGTGCTATACAAGCTGCCAGGTCGGGCACTACTTGTTCAGCTATTTAATCTATACCCGTGACCGATTACCTAGATTCTTTGATTTTCGTCATATTTATACCGTATATTAACCTTCAAAATAATAACTCCATTATAAAATAAAATAAAATAAAAGCTAGATTATTTTGTTAATATCATCAAAGTATGTAAATGCTAGGCACGTTAGCCTCTCCATAAAGCTTGAGTAGCTTCGGCTCGGCGTCTTTCGGCTTCTAACATGCGCTGCTTGGCCTCATTGCGGTTTCCCATAAGCTCTTCTAGAGCAGTTTTCATTTCTTGCAGTTTTCTTGAGCTAACATCTTTTTGGGTATTATCGCGGTTACTATCGGCATCGGTAAAGGTTTTTTTTGTGTCCCCTACAGTTTTAGCCGTGTTAGCGCCAGCTTGAAGGGTTTGATTGAGACCTTTTACAAATTTATGGGGGTCGTTGTTATGGTCAAGTTTTATAAGGCTGGTGAGTACCTGCCCCTTGTTTTGTACCCAAGTAGGGTTGATAATTTGTGTGCTACCAGCAACACCTAACAAAACCCCTGAACTTACTTGGGCTACTGTATTAAACATGCTCTTCATGTTTTTAGCAGACTGTAAGCCATGTTTGAGCTGTTCATCACTTAAGGTGCGGTGAAAAGCCATATATAGAGTTTTATTTTCTTTATTGATTTGAAATTCTAGCTTGTAGAGCTCTATAGAAAGATCAAAGAGCTCATCGCTATTAACCAGTTGTAGTGACTCAGGGTTGAAGTCGGCGTGTGCTAAGTCATCGACAGGTTTCTTCTTAGGCGCTACGGAAGTGGCGGAAGAGATGCTATCTTTAGGGTTCCATCCAAGATATGATTGGTCAGTGGAGGATTTGTGAGCAGGAACTTCCATCGAAGGTAGGTCATGATTGGGTTGGATTGCCGAGGGCATAATAATTTTCCTTTAATTTAGTTAAGCTAAAATATTCGACGTTGCTTGGCGCGCTCTTTCTCTCGTGGTAGCCATATTGGAATGGAGCTCGCGAAGGCTTTCTAGCAACTCTTTATGTATCGCCGTCAACTCTTTTAAGCGATGGCCGTTTTTTTCGATCATTGTTTGGCTTACAGCGCTGCCAGATTGAATAGCATTTTTACTGTGGTCGTGGATGGCCTTGGCGCTCTCAGAAGTACCCTGAGTGAGGTTGGTAGCTACATTAATAGCTTTATGGACGCCTCCGACAGCGCTACCAGAAAATAATCCTATTCCTGCCATTGCTAAACCACAAATCATGTTAAGATAACTTTGGATTTGCTGTTGAGTTTCAGGGTCGCCTTCATCGGCGATGTCAGCTAAGAATTTTGACAGTTCCTCCTTACCATGATCACCTGTAAGTTGGTCGACCAACAGGGTGCCTCCTACGGCCCAAGCAGCAATTAAAAGGGTACTAGCTCCGCCAGTAGCTATCCCACTGCCTGCAGCTACTACCAACCCTATGCCTGAAAGAGCTTTTTGGAAGTACCCCCAGCGCTGAGAGTTTTTATTCTTTTTGATCAGCTTTTTAAGTTGTTCCTGGCGCTCTTGATGGTGATTTTTCCTTTCAGCTCTATTGATCTCGATAAGGTCTTTGTTGAAGCGTCCGCTATCTGTTAGTTGGTTATGTTGTAAATAGTGAAGGAAGTTTATCAACGCTTCAGGATCTGCATCGAACTTTGGGGACTCCAATTTGGGAAGGCTGTTGTCTATCCAGCCTGTCTGAGATCCGCCGCAGCTGATGTTGCTGTCGGTTTGAGGGGCTTGTTCGACTTCTTTGGCAGGTGCTTTATCGATCCCTAAGAAACGCTTGGTAGTGCTAAGGATTCCTGCTAGCCAGCCTTCATCGGTCTCTGTTGAAGGGGCAGGGTTTTTAGTATCTTCACTGCTTAGAGTGTCCTGCGCGGGATAGCATGTCGTGCTTTGTTGGAAGTGTTCTTCAGCATTAGAGGGCTTAGGGAACACCTCTTGTGGGTCAGTATAGAGGGGAGGTTGACTTATAGGTGTTATAGCCATTGTTATTTTTCCTTATCAGAAGGTTTCCAAACCTTTTTTAATAAAGACATTCTACTAAGCAAGATAGCATAGTGTTCTTTATTTTTTCTAGCACACTTTTCGGATTCCTCTAAAGCTTCTAGAGCATTGTCATCTTGTCCTAGAACTTTATGGCATTCAGCAGCGTAAAAGACTGGGAGGGGGTCTTTGTCGTCAAGGAGGGCGGTGAAGATATAGGCGGAAAGAGCAGATTGATATTCTTTGTTAACTTGCCTAGAGGCTGCAAGGCCCATCCAATATTTTTTTTCTAAGGGTTCGAGGAGCGTTAGAAAACGGAAGATTACAAGGGCGTCTTTGATCTTATGGTTTTGATAGCAGTGATATGCGATACTATAGAGCGATTCCTGGGCATGGGGAGGAAGCTTGTCAGGGTCGATAACATTTTCAATATCTTCTGATAACTGCTGAACTAAAGTTTCTAAGTCATCGAGTGCTATATTTGTGCTAGAGGAGCTCATCGTGTTAGCCATTAGCGATTCTACGTACTTTAGCGCGGATATCTTCGTGGAGAGTTTTCATGATATTTTTGGTCATCTCATAGACTTCATAGCGTTGATTCATATGAGCTTGGGCATCTTGCATGGCCATTTGATTTTCACTGCTGAGATCATCACAGGCCATCCGGATATCTTCGATGAGATGCTCTTTTTCTTCTTTAGACCATGTTTTTTTGTCTTTTTTGATATCCACCCCTAAATCGCGAGCTTGGTCCAGCAGCTCTTTAAGTTCAGAGTTTTTGGAAATGTCCAGCTTGCCTTTCTTATCAGAAGCGTTGTTGATTTTGTTTAGCAGACCATGGAGCTTGCGAACTTTACCTTGGCGTCCTTTGATTTCATCGGTCTTGGAGCGCATTTTCCCTTCTAGATGATCGATGCGCTGAGTTTGCACAAGCAATGCTAGAGCCTCTAGCGACAGCTCTTCTCTACCTGTATCATTGACACCACGAGCGCGAGCAAGGGCAATATCATCCGGTAAGGTAAGATACACACTATCGAAGTAAGCCATAATAATCCCTCCATAATTAAACAAAAGCAAGATAGCATATTAAGAAGTAAATGCCAAATGATAGTTCATGGTCGGTATTGGTTTATTGTCATAGTTTATTATTGAAAAATAAACCCAACTTATTTTTTGAGATGCATTCTTTGGCTTGATAAGCTATAGTTGCCTCTTTGTTTATGGAAATGCAACTAGGAGCTCGTTAGCTTGAATAATAGAAGAGAGTCTTGGAAATCGAAGATAGGTTTTACTTTTGCTGCATTAGGTTCTGCTGTAGGCTTGGCTAACATATGTATCTTTCCTCACCTAGTAGGAAGAAATGGGGGAGCGGCGTTTATTGTTATATATCTGATTTGCTTGGCAGTTATTGGATTTCCAGTCTTCGTCTCAGAGATTTTAATAGGCCGCACAACTCAGAGGAACCCGGTAGGAGCTTTTACAAAGTTGAGTGGCAAGCCTCGTACTTGGGGAAAAGTGGGGCTGATGACAATTGTCACCAGTTTTATTGTAACAGCGTTTTATAGCGTGTTGGCGGGCTGGATTTTAGGCTACTTATTTGAGGCTTTAACGGGCAACCTGACAAAAATTACAACGCCTGAGGATGCTAAGGCCCTTTACGATTCTCTTCTTACCAACCCTTGGTGGTGTCTTTTTTTTCATGGCAGCTTTATGGCTATCTGCATGATAATCGTGTATGGTGGAGTGCGTCATGGGATAGAGCGGGCTAGTAAAGTGCTCATGCCGGTACTTATATTTTTGTTGTTAATTTTTGTGATGAGAGGGGTAACATTGCCTGGAGCTTATAAAGGGTTGAAATTCCTTTTCTCGCCTGACTGGAGTGAAATTACGCCTGCAGCTATTATGATAGCCTTAGGGCAGTCTTTCTTTACCCTTAGCTTAGGGCAGGGGACGATGGTTACCTATGGGAGCTATCTTACAAAACGTGATAATGTTGTAGGTACTTGCCTTCCTATAGCTTTAGGAGATTCGTGTATTTCCATTTGTGCGGCGGTAGCAATATTTACTACAGTTTTCTCTTTGGGGATAGAACCTAAAATAGGGTTGGGGCTTTTCTTCCAAACCTTCCCCTTGGTATTTTCTAAGCTGCCTGGTGGCATCTTCTGGGCGATTTTGTTTTTTGCTTTTATCACTTTGGCAGCTATAACTTCTCAGATATCAGTTATGGAGCCTCTTATTGCATATTTGATCGATGAAAAAGGGTGGAAGCGTGGGCGAGCTGTTATTTTCTGTGGATTAGGGGCTGTTGTACTGGGTATCCCATGTGCTTTAGCTTTCAATATCCTTGATGGGGTAACGTTAGGGGGCAACAACATCATCGATGCTGTACAGTTCCTCTCACAAGATGTGATGATCCCTCTCGGAGGCTTGGGCGCCGTGCTTCTTGTAGGCTGGGTTTGGGGGCGTCGTAATACTATGCAACAGTTAGAGCATGGTGCTCTGAGTTATTATCGACGCTATCCAATTATCAAGCGATACCTGTGGCTGTCCATCAAGTATAGTGCGCCGGTGTTGATAACTTTAATTTTTCTTAATCGTCTGATTAACTAGGATAACAGCTATGGGTGAAGAAAGGTTTATAGAGTCCTCATTAGTTCAAGAAGATCTTTCTTTTGAAGTTCCTCTACGTCCACAAACCTTAGAGGAATTTTGTGGCCAGGAGAAGGTGAGCGAGCGCCTTAGAGTAGTTACAGGAGCAGCGAAAGCGCGGGGAGAATCTTTGGATCACTGCTTGCTATGCGGACCTCCTGGGTTGGGGAAGACTACCCTTGCTAATATCATTGCAAAATCTATGGGCACTAACCTAGTAGTAACTTCAGGGCCTGTAATAGAGAAAGCTGGTGACCTGGCAGGGATGCTCACCAACCTAAAAAAAGGTGATGTTCTCTTTATCGATGAGATTCATCGCTTAAATAAAGTTGTCGAAGAGTATCTTTATCCAGCCATGGAAGACTATACTTTGGACCTGGTCGTCGATAGTGGGCCAGCGGCTAGGACGGTGCAAATCCAGCTGGAAAAGTTTACTTTGGTAGGGGCTACGACAAGAACCGGGTTGTTGACAGCGCCTTTGCGCTCGCGGTTTTCTTTGATTAATCGCCTGGATTACTATTCTATAGAAATTTTGCAGGAGATCGTTATACGTACGGGAAGGATTTTGAATATCGAAATGTGCCCAGCAGCAGCTAAAGAAGTTGCTTCTCGGGCTCGTGGAACCCCGCGGATAGCTAATAACCTAGTACGGTGGGTGCGGGATTATGCTCAGATGAAAGCTGGCAATAATATCACTGTCGATGTTGTCGATCAAGCCTTGAATATGCTATCGATTGATGAAAAAGGTCTTGATGAGATGGACAAAAAAATCCTAAACCTTATGATAGATCATCATAATGGAGGCCCGGTGGGTTTGAATACTATTGCGGCAGCAATAGGGGAAGACAGTGTGACGATTGAAGAAGTTTATGAACCGTATCTGATTATGCAGGGCTTACTAAAGCGAACCCCTAGAGGTCGGGAAGCTACGCCCATAGCATTTAAACATTTAAATAAAACCAAAGAAGGATTCCTATTATAATCTAGGAGGGATACTGTGTTTAGAAAGATAACCTTTTTGTTAATAGTATTGACAGCTTCCTTGACTTCGTTAGAGGCGGGAGTGTGGCATAAAATTAAAGGGTTGTGGGGGGATGGATCTTCCCCGGAACCTACTATCAAAGTCTTGCTCGCTGATGATGTTGACGGGGCTATGTTAGAAGTTAGAGGAGCTTATAATATCATTGACCCGAGGAATGGCAATCGGCTGGGAACCCGTTTAATCGGTAAAGCCAACTTTGTGCATCCTTTGCCCGCAGGGCTTAAATGGGGAGAGAAGTTTCCGGCAATCTATCAGTTTGAAATTGTTCCTGACAATAAAACAACGACAACTCTTGTAAATGGCACCCAGTATTTAGGGAATATAAGGGTTTTTCAGATTGGAGAAAAGATAAGTATTGTCAATGAGGTACCTATCGAAGAATATCTGAAATCAACTTTATCACCGCAATTTGAAGAACCTTTGCCTGATGAAGTTGCCAATGCAATAGCTATTGCAGCACGTACAGAAGCTTATTACATAGCGAGCATGGCTCCTAAAGCATATTGGCAGGTTCAAGCCGATCAAGTAGATTATCAAGGGTATGCCGTCACTCATAATGGCAATGGCCTTGATAAAGCTGTTGATGAAACGCGCTATTTTGTGATGCAAAGCGATGCGAAAGATAATGACAGCCATTTTTTTGCGGCGCGATGGACAGACCATAGCGCAGGTAAGACGGCACCTTTTCACCTTATTTTCCGTCATGAGGGAGGGGCTCTGCAAGAAGGGGTAGAGGTTCCTGTTGCAGCTCTTAACCGTGAAGATAGCGAATGGTCTTATAAGACGACTAAGGCGGAGCTGGAATCTTTGACTCATAGTGGTCGCTTGAAGGAGATAGAGTTGTATACTGATCCGCAGTCTAAAAAAGTTTATAATGTTCGCTTGGTCGAAGAACAAGGTGATGAAGATTACGATTTTCTGAGCTTTCAGCATCTTTTAGGCGTTGATAGATTACAAAGCAGCGACTTCAATGTTGATATTGAGGGAGAAAAAGTAATTTTCAATGGATATGGTAAAGGTCCTGGTGTTGGGATCTGTTTATATGCTGCTCAAAATATGAGCAATAATGGTGAAGATGCCGCTTCGATTCTCATGACTTTCTTTCCGGAAGCACGAATCGTAAAAGCACGTTCTTAAACTCTATATTAGGGTTGTAATTATGGAAAGGCGAAGTAGCTACTCCAAGCTACTTCGCCTTTTTTTATAAAGGGTATTATCTTCTGGTTGGCTCTTGTAGGAGGTAAAATTTTGTTTTCAGTAATGATATTATCATGTTAACAACAATCATCGTTTTGGATTCGAGATGCTGATTGTTAGGGAGCTTTAGGGAGTTTGTGAGATGAAAGTGCTTTTGCTGATCATTTTTTGTTCTGCCGGTTATTTGTTAGCTTACCATACTTATGGTAAGTTTTTGGTTCATCGGATTTTTAAGCTGGATTCTCATAGAATAGCTCCTTCTAAAGCTCGGCAGGATGGCATAGATTATGTTCCTGCCAAGAAAAGTCTTATTTTTGGGCACCATTATACTTCTATAGCCGGCACAGGACCTATTGTAGGACCGGCGATAGGCATAATCTGGGGATGGCTTCCAGCAGTTTTATGGGTATTTCTGGGGGCGATATTTATGGGAGCCGTCCATGACTTCGGAACATTAGTAGTGTCGCTGCGCAATGAAGGAAAAAGCATTTCCGAGGTTGCAGCTCGTTATATCAATGGCAGAATACGATTTATCTTTTTTGCAGTAGTGTTTTTGACGCTGCTAATCTTGGTAGCAATTTTTGGAGTTATCATTTCGGCTGTTTTTACACGCTTCCCTCAGTCGGTTATACCGGTGTGGCTGCAAATTCCGATAGCTATAGTTTTGGGGCACTTCATATATCGCAAGAAAGTCAATACAGTAAAGGCTACTATTGTTGCAGTTGTAGGGATGTATTTTTGCATCCTTCTAGGTAGTTATTTTCCTGTTCAAATACCATCATTAGGATATATGTCGCCTACAGGGGTGTGGGTGATTCTTCTTTTATTATATACTTGGATAGCTTCGACTTTGCCTGTGACAACATTGCTGCAACCTCGCGATTATATTAATGCCTGGCAACTTTTTATCGCTATGGGCTTGATGATTTTGGGTATTGTGGGCGCCTCTAGGGCGGGGGTGTTAGAGATGTTCGTGCCGGCTGTCAATACGGACTTACCGGAACATACTTTATCATTATGGCCTTTTATGTTTGTTATCATTGCTTGTGGGGCTATTAGTGGCTTCCACTCTTTGGTATCTTCTGGCACCACTTCCAAACAGATTTCTAGCGAGTCTGATGCTTTATTTGTTGGTTATGGTTCGATGTTGCTTGAAGGATTTCTAGCTTTATTAGTTATAATATGTGTTGGGGCCGGAATAGGCATAGGCGTAGAAACCGTCGATCAGGGTTTTTTGGGTGGTAAAGCCGCCTGGTTGTATTATTATGGAGACTGGATCGGATCCAAAGGGCTGACGGATAAAATAGAGCCGGTGGTTGTGGGCGCCGCTAATGCTATGAGCATCATAGGTATCAGTAAGAATGTTGGGATGGCGATAATCGGGGTTTTTATAGCATCTTTTGCCGGAACAACGCTAGATACATCTGTTAGGTTGCAGCGTTATGTTATTAGCGAGTTGTCTATGGATTTAAAGACCCCTTGGTTAACCAATCGCTGGTCGGCGACTACTTTTGCGGTTATAAGTGCTTTGGTACTAGCTTTTGCTACTGGTGCTGATGGTACAGGGGCTATGCTTCTTTGGCCTTTATTCGGCACCGCCAACCAACTTTTAGCAGCTTTAGCCTTACTAGTAGTGTCGGCATACTTACAGGAAAAAGGGGGGAAGAAGTATCTTGTGTCGGCGATACCTTGTCTGTTGATGCTGTTGATTACCAATTGGGCGATGGTTGTCAATGAATTCAGGTTTATTAAAGAAGAAAATTATTTGCTAGCATCGATCAGTGGTGTAATGTTTATTTTAGCGTTATGGATGACGATAGAGAGTCTTTATACTATGCTAAAAAAAATAGCTTACTTTTCACGCTCCTAATTGAGGTATGCTACAGTCAGTGGCATAAATGACCCATGAGCCTACGTTCGTAGGAAGATATTTTTTTATGATCAACAGGGGGAGCGCGAAAGTTGCTACCGTTTAATTTATTATTATCCTATAATTAGCGCCTCTAAAATTTAATGTTTGCTTATTATGTACCAACTTTCTGATTACCACTTTGAATTACCTCAAGAGCTTATAGCTCAACAACCCTCTCAACAGCGCGATCAATCTCGGTTGATGGTTGTGGAAAAAAACTCTGGGAAAATCTGGGAGATGCCTTTTCATGAATTGACCGATTACTTGAATGAGGGAGACTCCTTGGTATTAAATAACACCAAAGTAATCCCCGCCCGCTTGGTGGGGCAGCGTGCTAATGGTTCGCCAGCAGAGATTTTCTTGCTCAAACACAAAGAAGGTACCACTTGGGAGACTATGGCTAAGCCCGGAAAAAAAATAAAAGCCGGAGCCCAGCTTATTTTTGGAAGTCTACTATCTTGTCGTGTTGTGGAAACTCTCCATTCAGGTAATAAGTTAGTAGAATTTGACTGCAGTGCTGAGGACTTTGAAAATATACTCCAAAAAGTCGGCACAATGCCTTTACCTCCTTATATTCAGCGCGACCAGCCCAACCCCTGTGACCAGAAGAATTATCAGACGGTCTTTGCTGAGAAAGCTGGTGCTGTAGCAGCACCGACTGCAGGCTTACACTTTACCCCTGAGATGTTGGACACTTTAAAGGGTAAAGGTGTTGAGCAGATAAAAATTACTCTTCATGTAGGTTTAGGAACTTTTCGTCCTGTTTTTGCTAAGGATATTCGTGAGCATAGGATGCATGCTGAGTCGTATCAGATCAATACAGAGGCAGCGAAAAAGCTCAACCGAGAGGGGCGTAAAATATGTGTGGGAACAACATGTTGTAGAACCTTAGAGTCGGCGGTAGATGCAGAGGGCAAGATCGCTCCACAGCATGGTGATACAGACATTTTCATTTACCCTGGATATCAATTTCGATATGTTGACAGCCTGCTCACTAACTTTCATTTGCCGGGTTCCAGCCTTTTGATGTTAGTTTCGGCTTTGGCGGGCAAGGAATTGGTCTTTGAAGCTTATCATAAGGCTATAGAAAAAGGTTTCCGCTTTTTCTCTTATGGTGATGCAATGTTAGTGGTATAAGGTGTTATGGCTAATATAGAGCTATAAGGAGCCATAGTAAGGTATGGGGATTCTAAGCGCAACCCTTCAGTAATAAAGTCGTTGGGAGAACTCTGAGAGGTGTCGATAATTTTCGACCACTTTCCTAGAGGTAAGGATATTTCTTGCTGTTGAGCGGAAGGGTTAAAGGCTACATAAATGAGAGTAGCATCATCGGAGGATTTTAGCACCCATGCTAGAAAGCTGTCATTGTCCTCCCAGTTTTTAGGAGTAGCGTTGACGTCAAGCCATTCAACATCGCTATCAGTTAAGAAGTCGTTACGGTGTAGGCACGAGTGTTTTTTACGGAAGGCTATCAGTTTTTTTACAAAACGAAAGAGTCCTTGATTGTCTTGAAGAGCTTTCCAATTAAACCAGTTTATCTCAGAATCCTGGCACCAGGTGTTGTTGTTACCATTTTTGGTGTGGCCATATTCATCGCCCATAGTAATCATTGGCACTCCTAAGGAGGTCAGCAATGCCAAGAAAAAATTTCTTGTTTGCCTTTCTCTAAGGGCCAAAATATCTTTGTCATCAGTAGGTCCTTCGGCTCCGCAGTTCCAGCTTAAGTTAAGGTCGCTTCCATCCCTGTTATTTTCACCGTTGGCAAGGTTGTGCTTGTGATTGTAGCTTACGAGGTCGCGTAAGCTAAAACCATCATGGCAAGTGATAAAGTTTATACTGTGAGCGGGAGTGCGAGAAGAACCATAAAGGTCTTGTGAGCCTGCTATACGGGTAGTAAAGGCGGAGGTTACTCCCGGATCACCTTTTAAATAGCTTCGCACGCTATCGCGATATTGTCCATTCCATTCGGCCCAAGGGCCGATTTCGGGAAAAAAATTACCTACTTGATATAATCCTCCGAGGTCCCAAGCTTCGGCGATAAGCTTGGTGTCGGCTAAAACAGGATCCATGGAAATCCTTTCGATTAAAGGAGGGGATTTTAGCGGGGTTCCATCACAGTCCCGGCCTAAGATAGAAGCTAAGTCAAAACGAAAGCCGTCTACGTGCATTTCGGTGACCCAATACCGCAAGCAGTCGTGGATTAAATTGCGCACTACTGGGTGGTTACAGTTGAAGGTGTTGCCGCATCCTGAATAGTTGAGGTAGTTGCCTTCGCTGTCGAGGGTATAATATACCGAATTTTCTAATCCCCGGTAAGATAATGTAGGTCCATTTTCATTGCCTTCGGCAGTGTGGTTGAAGACCACATCGAGGATTACTTCTATGCCCTCCTGGTGTAAAGCTTTGACCATAGTCTTAAACTCAGTAATAGCGCTAGTTAAATGGCTGTCGAAAGCATAGCGGCTCATAGGGGCAAAAAAGTTTAAAGTGGAATACCCCCAGTAGTTGACTAAAGGATTTCCTGTTAGGGGATTGGCTTCGTGGCATTCTAGCTCATTGAAAGACTGAATAGGTAGAAGTTCGACAGCATTGATCCCTAGCTCTTTAAGGTAAGGGATTTTTTCGATAACCCCTAAAAAAGTTCCTGGATGTTGGACATCGCTGGTAGGGCTTTGAGTAAAGCCTCGAAGATGCATTTCATAAAGGATTAAATCTTTTAAGGGTATGCAAGGTAAATGAACACTTCCCCAATTAAAGTTGTCGGAGGAAGCGATAACGCTAGTAGAAATGTCGGGATCGCTTTGATTTTTTTCTCCCCAATATTTATGGGCGTTGACAGCTTTGCTATAAGGATCCAAGAGATAAGCGTCGGGGTCAAAACGATGACCATTGAGGGGATCGGAAGGTCCTTCCACGCGATAAGCATAGAGCAAGGTGTCGGGTAACCCTTTGATCAAAATATGCCAGACATCACCAGTTTTATTTTCTAAAGGATCGAGTTTGAATTTCAAGCAGGGAGTGCGATAACCATGTTCAAAAAAACAAAGCTCTACTCCAGTAGCATTTTTTGAGAAAACAGCGAAGTTTACTCCTTGTAAGAATTTGTGGGGTCCCAAAGGCAAAGGATAGCCTTTGCCGGTATGATAATAGGCGGTATTATTTTCTTGATTATTCATATTCTTGTTAGGAGTTTTTCTTATGTTGCCCGGTGTGGAACTATGCTTTTTACTATTCAGTTAAGTTTTCACACAACCGAAATTTACAATACAACCTGAATTCCCGCCAACTCATAACGAGGTTGGCGGCTCAATTCCAAGGTCGTGATATAGCAACTTCTGTTTTTCAAGTATTTCACCTACTCGTA
>JBNJDP010000048.1:0-12056 GCA_051744985.1 Chlamydiota bacterium
TAATCTCAGTCATTTCCACCTCAGATTGAATTTTAATCTGAAGATGTTGTCGCGATATTAGACGATATTGTCAACAAAATTTAGATGAAATCGCCCTGTCTAACATTAGAATCTTGGACTACCAGCATCTTTTAGGTTTAAGCAAGGGCTATAATATCGTTAAAATCAAGGTCGATGATAAGAATTGGATGGTTGACAGCCAAATAAAGGAGTTGGAAATTCATACCGAAGGAATTTTAGTTTTATCGGTACAGCGCGATAGTCGTCATAATAATGAGTTTATAGGAGCACCTTCTGGTGATATCGTTATTAGGGGCGGAGATCTTCTAGTTTGTTATGGAGCTGCTGAAGCATGTCAAGAGCTTTCTGATCGTCCTAAAGGGCCTGTTGGAGATTTAGAACATGAGGAAAGCGTCCAAAAAAGTCAGCAGAAAGCAGAAAAGGATCAATATCCTAATAATCGATAAGTACTATCCATATACTATTAACCATTTTAAGAGGTAAGAATTATGCTTTCTAAAAATATTATTGCTAAAGCTTTGCAACATAGCTGGAAGAGCTTTGGCATGCTACAAGGTTTCGATTACGATGAACTTCAGGGGATTTTTCTATTTAAAAGCTTTATAGAAAACCCCTTTTTTAACTATGCCTATGCTTCTCAAGAAGCTGATACTATGAGCATCTCTAAGGTTCTAGATTATTTTGATGGGTTACCCTTCTCCTTGATCTGTGATGGGGATGATGAAAAATCATTATCTGAGGTTTTAAAAGCTCAAGGTTTGCACTATGATGATTCTTGTGAAGGGATGATTTTAGAGTTACAGGATCTTGTTACGGCTTCTCCTGATAATATCAGAGTAGTAGCGGATCAGACAGAAGAAACTTTAAATCATTGGATAGAAGCAGTATCTATAGGTTTTGGTATTGATGAGAATGTTATAGCGGATTTTTCGAAGCCGCTAATAAGTCTCGATGATCAAAAGTTTTTTGTAGCTTATTGGGATGACGAACCAATTTCGGGAGGTTTATTATCATTATGTGGGAGTACAGCATTGATTGCTTATGTCGCTACCAAGCCGAAATGGCGATGTAAGGGTGCGGGTAAAGCTTTGGTAGAAGCAGCTCTTTTAGATGCTTATCATAATGGTTGTAGCAATAGTGTCTTACAATCTTCTAAGATGGGCAAAAGAATTTATGAAAGTCTAGGTTTCCAAACCGTTGTTGATTATCATATCTGGCGCCAATAGCGATTAGTAATGTTGTCTTGTTTTCGGGCTATGGTAGAGATAAGGAATAATAAGGCTTATAGCTCATCAGTTAGAAAAAGTGAGGCTCAAAGTTATATAAAGGGCATCTAAAACACAAGTAGGCAAGAGGAGGCAACAAATGACAGACATCATTGGAAAGTTAAACAATAACTATCGGCCTGGAAAGCCTGAAAATACTCCTTTGAAACAAACGGGATCTTTAAGAGGGCTAAAAATTAATTTGAAGGTTAAGGTAACCTTCATTGTCTAGACAATTTTTCTTCTAATTTTCAGGAGACTAGCACCTCTAGTTTTGGTTTATAAAAATGCTTTTTCCGTTTGCTTACTCCATGATGGCACCTCTCATGGATAGACTTCTCAGCCGAGCTGCAGTCTTTGGGAGGGCAGGCACCCTACCAATATTGTGACGCTGCAGACGGTGTGGCAGAGAATGGGCAGTTTACGATTTCCAATCCCCAGCTTATCTACGATCCTTTAGGTAGTTAGCAAGGTTATGATCTTCTAATGCACTAGTTTGTGGTTGCGGCAAGCTCTAAAGACTCAGCAGGACGGCTAGGGCTCTTGACCTCGACATTAAGCTCAGCGCTAAAGATCTGGTAGGGGAAGTAAGCCGTTAATAAGGGAGGAGTGTGGCTTATTTGAGCAGAACCGTGGATTCTTTGTCCTTCGACTAGAGCTTGGGTGCTATAACTTCCCTGCGGAGGTAGCGCTAGGTCCTGAAGTTTAACTTCTAAAAAGCTTGTTCCCTCAGGAGGGATACTATTTGGGGGTATTTTGATGGTATAAGGATGTTGCAAGAGCTCTTCTGCCTCACCGAGTTGTCCTTCAATAATTTTTGAGCGGATTAAACTGCTCGAGACCACCTGGTTATGAATTTTATAAGGTGGAAGATATTTTACCTCGAAGCCTACCTCGTTACCGATATTCCTAATAATAGCAGGAGAACCTTGACGGCGATGTCCCAAGTGGGCATCATGCCCTAAAATAAGATGTTGGAAAGGTAAGCGGTTAAAAATTTGGGAGAGAAACTCTTTAGGTGATAAGAAGGATAGGTTAGCAGTAAAATCTAGTAGAATTATGGCGTCGATGCCGCAGTTTTCTAATAGTTCTAATCGTTGAGGTAGAGCAGTGATCTGCTCGATATTTTCCTTAGGCTTCAAAATTTTGCTAGGAAGAGAAGAAAATGTTAATGCTACCTTGTAAGCTTCATCAGGCATGCTGTCGATAAGAGCTTGGTGGCCAGCATGGACACCATCGAAGTTGCCAATAGTTAGAGCAGTTTTAGCAGGTTTTGACTTTACTTCCGTTAAGTTGCGCCATATCTTCATAAAACCTCTTAGATGTTTTGTTGAAGGAAAGGGGCTAGGTCAGTTTCGGGGGAGGTAATTGTTTCAATATCGATACTGTCGCTAAGGAAGTATTTTCCGGAACGTATTCTGCATAGTTCGGTTAGATGTCCACCACAATGAAGTTTTTTTCCGAGCTCATCGGCGATGCTGCGGATATAAGTTCCTTTACTGCATGACACCCTTATTTTCAGGTCAGGATATTGATAACTTATCAAGGTGGTATTGAGTACTACTGTGATAGGTTTGCGCTCAACTTCTTGACCCTGTCGAGCTAATTGGTAGAGCTTTTTGCCTGCGACCTTTTTTGCGGAAAACATGGGAGGTATTTGCTCGATTTGTCCTTGGAAGAGGGCGATAGCTTTTTCGACCTCTGGGAGGTCTGGTTGATAACTTGACTGATAGGTTACTGTGCCTTCATTGTCGTGAGTATCGGTAGCTTCACCCAACTTGATAGTCGCTAAATATTCTTTGTCAGAATTCAAAAAAGTGTCTGATAGCCGAGTATACTCTCTCCCGATAAGCATTACCATTAAGCCAGTAGCAAAAGGATCTAAAGTGCCAGCATGACCAATCTTTTTTACTCCCAGCTTACGGCGTAATAGGCGTACTATTTGAAAAGATGTTATTCCTGCTGGTTTGTTGACCAGCAGGATACCTTTAGGACTCTGATTCATCGCCGGAAGTGTCGGTATTGTGCCGACTTTCGCGCTCATCAATAATTTTGGATAGTATTTTATCTATCTTCATCCGCTTTTCTACGCTGTTGTCGAGGATGAAATTTAGGTTAGGAAAATAGCGCATTGTTACCTTTTTAGATGCATTAGTCGCTATAAAACCGGCAGCTCTATTAAGGGCGCTGACAATGAGTTCTTTTTCCTCAGCCTCACTGATGATGCTGATGTAAACCTTAGCATGGTGTAGATCAGGTGTCACTTCAACAGCTGTTACAGAGATTAATTTACCAATTACTTCAGGATCTTTAACCTCTTTAGCGATAACTTCAGAGATAACTTCTTGTAGTAATGTGTTTAGACGGTCTACGCGTTTGGGCTTCATAATTCCTGTTCAATATAGATTACTTCATAGGCTTCTAATTTATCGCCTTCCTTAACATCATTAAAGCCGTCGAGGAGAATGCCGCATTCAAAACCTTTAGCGATCTCACGCACATCATTCTTTTCACGCTTAATAGAGGCAATCTTGCCTTGCCAAATGACGTCGCCATCTCTTACGACTCTGATATAGTTATTGCGTTTGATTAAGCCATCCATAACTTGACATCCAGCGATAACTCCTAGCTGAGAGGCTTTGAAGGTAAGACGCACTTCAGCGGTTCCCGTATCGCGCTCTTGAGCGATTTTATCGAGAGCTCCCGTCATTAAATCCTTAGCCTTATCGACAGCATGGTAGATGATATCATGGAGGGATACAACAACGCCGTAATCTTTGACGAGTTGGTCAGCATGGCTCTCGATTTTGGTATGGAATCCCATAACAATAGCGTTGGAAGCGGCAGCAAGCTGCACGTCGGACTCAGAAATTTCGCCTATTCCGGCAAAAATAATGTTGAGGTCAACTTTGTCGGATTCAATTTTTAGCAAGGCTGATTTAAGAGCTTCCAAGGAACCATGTGTGTCGGCACGTAAGACGACGTTGATAAACTTCTTCTCGGATTCACTAGCTTGCTGGAAAAGGTTTTCTAGCGAAGTCTTTTTCTGCTTCATAATCAAAGTGTCGCGGTGGTCTTGGACACGCCTTTCGGCGATGTTACGGGCTTCACGATCATCGCTGACGGCGACAAATTCACTGCCGGGATCAGGTAATCCTGAGAGTCCTGTAATTTCTAGGGCCGATGATGGTCCAGCTTCCAATAGTTCTTCACCGAATTCGTTGCGCATAGTTTTCACATGCCCCCATTGGAGATCAAAAACTAAAGAGTCATCTTTGTGGAGAGTACCATTTTGGACGAGTAATGTCGTCGTTGCGCCAAGGCCTTTATGCATCTCAGATTCGATAACAGTGCCACGAGCCCTAGTGGAGGGGTTAGCATTAAGCTCGAGCATTTCCGACTGAAGGGCAAGCATTTCCAATAAGTCTGTTATGCCTTCTCCTGTTATAGCAGAGCAATTAACGGTGATGGTGGAGCCACCCCAAGGTTCTGGTAAGAGATTATTATCGGCAAGCTGACGATAAGCATTATCGGCATTAAAGTTGGGTTTATCGCATTTGTTGATCGCAACAACTATCGAAACCCCAGCGGCCTTAGCATGTTGGATTGCTTCAACAGTCTGTGCTTTAATACCCTCATCACCAGCAATGACCAATACCACAATATCCGTTACATCAGCACCGCGTGCGCGCATCTCTGAGAAAGCTTCGTGCCCAGGGGTATCTAAAATGGTGATATCTCCTACACTGGTGGTACAACGGAAAGCACCTATATGCTGAGTAATAGCACCTTTTTCACCCGCTGCAACCTTACTTTTCCTGATCCAGTCGATAATGCTTGTTTTACCATGGTCGACATGGCCCATGAAGGTTACCACTGGAGGGCGAGATATTAATTGGTCTGCAGAGACTTCGGAAATTTCTTCTTTAATAGTTTTGTCAGTAATCCTAATGCGCTCTTCTTCTGAGGTGTCGATGGTTATCGTGCAGTTGAATTCTTCGCCAATCAACTGAACCATAGTCTCATCATCAAGAGTATCATTTAGAGTTAAAATTGTACCTTGTAAGAATAATTTAGAAATAATGTCAGAAGCTTTAACTTTTAAAGCAGCCGCCAAGTCCTTCAAAGATATTGGAAGGCGGATATTAAGTGCTTCAGGACGATCAGGGATGATCTCTTCTTTTGGTTTAGAAGGCTTTTTAATGTAGCGCTTTTTACGCCATTTAGGAGGTTCTCCGCTTTCTGCCGAATCTAACGCTGAGCGTGAATGGAATTGTCGCTCTTCTTTAGGCTTGCGAGTAGGTTTCTTAGGCTTGGCTTTTTCTTCTGCTGCAGGGGCTTGCTTCAAAGTTTTTTGGGGAGTAGCGGTCGCTGGCGTTTTTGTTGTTTCAGGGGCTTTTTTTTCTGTTTTTTCGGCCTTTTTAGGTGGTAGGAGGTCATCGATATGTTTGCCAGTAGGTCCTAGCTTACTATTGATAGGTTTAGCGGGACCTTTTTTTAAGGGCTCAGTTTTTTTAGCGGTAGCGGGGCTTGGTGGTTCTACTTTTTTATCAGTAGGTAGGACTTCCATTTTTTTAGGTCCTGTTTTGGCCTGAGGCGCAGGCTTTGTAGCTTCCTCAACTTTCTCTGGCAGAGGCTCTTCAGCCTTAGGCTTAAGTGTTTTATCTTCTTCAGGCTCAGCAACAGGTTGTGACAGGGAAGGCTCTTCTTTCAAGGGAAGTTTTTCTTCTGCTGAAGGGGTAGGAGTTTCCTCTTCTTTTTCTGAGGTAGGTTGAAAAGCTGACTTTGATTTAGCTTTAATCTTCCGCCTAGGTTCTTCCTGTTTTGCGACTGCTTCGGAGGCTGTTACTTTCTTCTTTTCGTCTTTAGACTTGGCTTGATCTTGATCTTCATCTTTTTTCTTAGATTCAGCCTTGTCTTTGCCGATTTTCATTGCCTCAGCCAGCTGGGGATTTTTGATGTTGAGATTAAATTTTAGCTTTTTACTCAAAGTTTTTATTCCTTTGTTGTACTATTTCATCAACTACTTCTTCTACCAATTCTGGACTTAGTCCGGGGAGTTTTTCCAACTCAGTAATTTCAGCAGTTAAAATCTTTCTAGGGGTGTCGTATCCTTCGGATATCAAATTTTCTGCGATGAAAGAGCTTAAACCTTCTAATTGCAGAGGTTCATCAAAGGCAGGATCTTCCGATTCAGCAAGCTCTGCTTTGATAAGCTCTTTTCTTTTGTAGTATTCGGTAGCTTTTTGTACGTCAACCTGGTAGCCACCGAGAATCTCTCCTGTGAGGCGGGCATTGGCACCACGACGTCCTAATACACTGCCAAGATCTTCGTCATCTACAATTACAGTAATTTTTTTTAGCTCTTCATCGATTTCGACTTTACGTAATTCTATAGGAGCTAGGGCCTCTTCGAGCAACTTCATATGATCATTGCTGTAGGGGATAATGTCGATTTTTTCATTATTAAGCTCTTGAAGCACGTTCTTGATACGTGATCCTCGCATTCCTACACAGGCTCCTACCGGGTCAACCTTAGGATCATTAGACTCTGTTGCCATCTTAGTGCGATAGCCTGCTTCGCGCACGATTTTTTTGATAGTGACTACTCCATCACTAATCTCTGGTACTTCTTGGATAAATAGCTGTTTAACGAATTCTGATCGTGAGCGTGATAAGATAACATCTGCACTGCCGCTTTCGGAATCTTCGACTAGTAGAAGAAGACCTCGAAGCTTGTCACCAATGCGGTATCTTTCTGTTCGGGGGTATTCTTTTATGGGGAGTACGGCTTCTACTTTGCCAAGGTCGACGACAACATCACCACCGCGCACAATCTTTTTTACTGTGCCGCTGACAATTTCATTCATCCTGTGGCGATATTCTTCATAAACAACGTCACGCTCAGCATTACGTAAGCGTTGGGTAATAACTTGGCGAGCTTTTTGGGCGGCGATACGTCCAAAATTTTTGGGTGTTACAGAGACATCAATAAATTGGCCGACTTCACAGTCGGGGTCGATTTCTTGAGCATGTTCAAGAGAAATTTCGATGCTAGGATCTTCAACTTCATGGACGATCTCTTTCTCGCTATAGACCTCTATAGCTCCAGACTTAGGGTCGGTGTGAATAGAAATGTTAAGCACATCCTGCAAGCTGTTTTTCGCTGCTACTAACAGAGATTCTTCTATTGCGTTAATGATGACTTCGCGCTTGATACCCTTTTCACGCTCCATGTATTCAAATATTGCGATAAGATCTTTATTCATCAAATTCCTCTAAAATCTATAAAATTTATGTGAAAAACCGAAGGCCAACCTTCGGTTATCACTAAGTTCAACTCTTAACCTTATAATTTCCCCTGCCATATAACTGACAGGGGAATAAGGTGTAATTATGAACCTCCGAGTTACACGGTATTACTCTTCGGTGGAGGTTTCATCAGAGTTTGTTTCTACTAAAGCTTCTTCAGCAGTTGCAGACTCTTCGCCAATGACGATGTCATCGCGATTAACTTGAGTTTCATCAATCAAATGCTCTTTAATAGATAGAGCAATTTTCTTGTGCTCAGGGTCGATTTTGATAACTTTAGCTATTACCTCATCACCTTGGGCTACAACATCTTCAACTTTCCCAAAAGGACGGTCTGAAAGCTCGGTAACGTGAATAAGACCTTCGATACCATTGTCAAGTTTTACGAATGCACCGAAACCAGTAATTTTGGTGACAGTACCTTTGACATTGGATCCTATTGGCATAGTCTTTTCGATGGATTCCCAAGGATTATCGCTTAATTGCTTAACACCTAGGGTAATCTTCTTGCTGTCTTTGTCGACAGAAAGAATGATGGCGTCAACCATGTCACCTTTTTTGAGAAGCTCCGAAGGATGGGATACTTTTTTGATCCAGCTCAAGTCAGAAATGTGGATCAAACCATCGATGCCAGGCTCTAGTTCTACAAAAGCACCGTAGTTTGTCAAGCTGCGAATTTCAACTTCAACATTCTTTCCGACAGGGTACTTTTCTTCAATGTTCATCCAAGGGTTGTCTTCTAGCTGTTTCATGCCCAAAGAAATTTTACCTTCATCCTTTTGAACGGCAAGTACGACAGCTTCGATTTCATCGCCCTTGTTGACAATCTTGCTAGGATCGGTAACATTTTTAACCCAGGACATTTCTGATACGTGGATAAGACCTTCGATGCCGGGCTCGATTTCGATGAATGCTCCATAAGGCAACAAGTTGACAATCTTACCCTGGATTTTTGTTCCGGGAGGGTATTTTTCTTCGATCTGCTCCCAAGGATTAGCTTCTTTTTGCTTAAGGCCTAAGGCAACACGTCCTTTTTCTTTGTCAATGCCAATGATCATTACATCGAGTTCTTGGCCAAGATGAACCATTTCAGAAGGATGACGGATACGCTTCCAGGTCATATCGGTGATGTGTAATAGGCCGTCTAGTCCATCTAAGTCTAAGAAAACTCCGAAATCAGTAATGTTCTTGACAACACCCTTACGGATATCGCCAGTTTCGATATTTTCGAGGATTTCTTGTTTTTTAGCTAAGCGTTCAATTTCTAGAAGTTCGCGGCGGGAAACGACAACATTTTTACGCTCGATATTGATCTTGAGGATCTTAAAGTCATAAGTGTGTCCAAGGTAATCGTCGAGATTTTTGATGCGCTTGTTATCGATCTGCGATCCTGGTAGGAAAGCTTCCATTCCAACATCGACCATCAAGCCACCTTTAACTTTGCGAGTGATACGTCCTTTGACGATCGACCCTTCTTCACAATGCTCGAGGATATATTCCCATTGTCTTTGTCTTTCAGCTTTTTCACGTGATAAGACGATTTGACCGTTATTGCCTTCGACTTCTTCAAGATAAACTTCGACTTCTTGACCTAATTCCAGTTCTTCTGGAGAAGAAAACTCGTTGAGGTCAATAAGACCTTCCGATTTTAATCCTACATCGATAATTGCGAAATCTTTGGAGATCTCTACTATTTTACCTGTTAAAATGCTGCCTGGAACGGGTAACTGTTCTGCAGCGCCGGATTCAGCTTTTTCGTTGAGAAGAGCCAGAAAAGTTTCGGCATCTTTAGTTTCAAAATCAACATTGTCAACAAAATTACTTTTGATGTCCCAGCTAAATTCTTGTTCTTGTGTTGCTTTCGCCATTTATTTTTGTTCTCCTTCTTATCCATCTCTTATAGGCGAAATTTTTAAATCCATAAGAGATCAACAAGTTTTTTGTATTTTACGTGCTGATTTACATAGTAATATCAGTAAACCAAAAATTCTATGCCAAGTTTAGAATAAACGCAAGCTTTAATCAAAGGAATTAAGGCATTTTAGTCATCCCAGCTGATATTGTTGAGATATCGAGGACGCGTTGGTTTAAAGAGCCTTTGAATGATTTAGACAAGTCTTTGTGCTCTTCAATATAAGGGCCATCGATTAGTAGATCTGTCAACTTTAAAAGCGCTAAAATATTATAGCTATTTTCCTTTGAGGTTATAAGCTTTTCAAAAGTGTAACCAGAATATATAACGATATTTTTCCCGAGAGCTTTGGCAGCTCGTGCTATAGCCAGACAAGCTTCGGGCTGACAAAACGGTTCTCCTCCGGATAGAGTAATACCTTCAATGAGAGGCGATTGCTTTATCTGCTCAATAATATCGCCGACATCGAGGATCTCGCCTGCTGTAAAATCGTGTGTATGAGGATTGTGGCATCCTTTACAAGCGTGTGGGCATCCTTGGACGAAAATAGCAAACCGAATTCCAGGACCATCGACAATACTTTCTGGGACAATACCCGCTATCCGTATCTGCATCTTGTGACCTAAAATTTATGAGCTGTTCTATCGTGTAATTCATGTCTTTTAGCGTCGCCGAAGTTGTCGAGAGTACTGAAGTATCCGGTAATACGTCGAATCCTTTTGATATCTGTGCTATTGCAGATGGGGCATTTGTCGCTATGAATAACTTCACGATGAGAGCAGTTCATACAAAAATCAATGGGGAAGTTAATGCCGGCGTAGCCCATATCAGAATTGATCATATGTCTGAGGATGGTTTCGAGTGCTTCAATATTATTTTCAGGTGATGACGGTAATTCTATATAGCTGATATGTCCGGCATTGCAGTATTTGTGGTATGGTCCTTCGAGAAGTACTTTGTCCGCCATCTTTATATTGGTGCTAACTGGGATATGGAAGGAGTTGCTGTAATATTCTTTGTCGGTAACTCCTTTGATGGCACCGTATTTCTTGCGGTCAATAGCGATGAAACGTCCCGCTAGTCCCTCTGCTGGGGTTGCCAACATAGTGTAATTGAGGTTGTATTCGGAGGAAAATCTTTGCACCAACAGGGACATATGCTCTACTATTTCAAGGCCTAATTTTTGTGATTTCTGCGATTCGCCATGGTGATGGCCTGTTAATGCCGTTAGAGCTTCTGCTAATCCGATAAAGCCAAGAGAGAGTGTGCCATGTTTGATTACTTCTTTGAGAATGTCATTATCAGAAAGGTTGTCTGAGTCCATGTATAGCTTTTGGCCCATGACGAAGGGCATATCTTTCACTTTCAGCTGTGCTTGAAGAGAATAGCGTTGGAAGAGCTGGCTTGCCGTATTTTTCATGACCTCATCGAGCAGTTCATAAAACTTATTTATGTCTCCTTGTGCTTTGATAGCAATTCTGGGGAGGTTTATAGAGCTAAAAGATAGATTACCTCTTTTCTCGCTGACTGCCGGACCGTTGTTGTTGGCGATAACCCTTGTACGGCATCCCATGTAACTTACTTCATCGCCGTATTGCTTGTTGAAGGTAGCATCCATAAAGCTAAATGTGGGGTTCATGCATTTTGCAGCAACTTGCATAGCCAGTTCGAATAAATCTCTGTTAGGGTCTTCTTTGTTGAGGTTTACGCCTTCTTTGATTCTAAAGATTATATTGGGGAAGATAGGGTTTTCACCTTTGCCAAGGCCATTTTTATAAGCTAATAAGAGATTACGGGTAGTTTTGCGACCTCCTTCGGAAGTGTCGGTGCCCAAGTTTATGCTGGAGAAGGGGACCTGGGCTCCTGCTCGTGAACGCATACTATTGAGATTGTATACCAAGGATTCCATAGCTTGATAGACTTCGTTTTCTGGAGCATCTTCCATATAAGGAGCCATATCACGGTCAAAAAAAGCAAAAGATTGTCCGCCGTGCATATCATTTTGAGCGCTTTGAAGGATTATAGCTGCCAGCATGGTAGTAGAAAGAGGTCGTTTGGGCGGACGTATATAACCATTACCGGGGTTAAAGCCTTCTCGTAGTAATTGAGCTAACGGTATCTGTAAGCAGGTTAATGTTTTTCCGTAGAAGTCTAGGTCATGAATATGAATGTCGCCATCGATATGAAGCTTTGCTAATTTAGGTGGAATAACTTCCGATAAATAGTACTCTTTGCTTAGCAAACTGCCGATTTGCAACATCTTCGCCGATGGAGAATGGTTAATGTTGGCATTTTCTCTGCTTGTTGCAACGAGCACTTGTTTTACAGAATCAAAAAGGTTTTCTTGAGAGGTTTCCATAGGTCCTTTTTAGGCTTGATTTTCTTAAAGCTGTCATTCTATCTTAATCAAAATAAAAAAGCCATGGATCATAGATTCGGAAAGTAAGTTATACCAATTCCAATATGAAAGTTCACAACTAATGTTGAGTTATGATATATAATCATCCTTTTAATAGGAGGATAATATGGCGGTGAAAAAAAGAGCC
>JBNJDP010000049.1:0-11518 GCA_051744985.1 Chlamydiota bacterium
AATAGCATCTGTGATAACTCTGCGTGACATAAATACTCCTTTGTTGCTAAAGGAAAGCTTATATCAAAAATTGCACTTTAAGGACAGAGCCTAGTAAAATCAAGGTCGCCAGCTTGAAGGTAGTAGCCGATCATCACAGGAGCCGGCCCAAAAAGGATAAAAACCACTACCTCTCCCATACCATGATAAGTAAGGCTCAACGGAGCAGTAGAATACATCCACGCTGCTGCCAAGATTGCTAGGTAAAAAGCTGCTATCCAAAAATTATTGAGCATGAAAGCTATCACCACCACCCCAGCTAAAGCTAAGAATGACAGCAGTAAAGATAGATAAAGATAGAATTTTTCAGAAAAAAACCCTTCCTGAATAAGCTGAGAACCTCCGAAGAACTTATAAAAGTGCGGATCGACCCAATCGATGCCGCTTCTGGAATCGACATAATCATTAATCAGATTAGCAGCAAGATGGGTTGCGATCACTACTCCTAATCCAATAGCAAAGATCATCCCTTTAAATTCACCTGGCAGTGCCAACAAGCTTCCAAAGATAAAAGGCAAAGCACTATGGATAGTAAAGGGCAGCCTCAAAGCCCTAATAAAAAAAGTTGCTCTAGCCACCTTCTCTCCTCCTTTCTTATAGTTAGCAAGAGATCAATCTTGCACACATATTTCCCTGTTGATAACCGCCTTGGCAGTTACGATTATTAAAATAATTATCACTGCCGACAAAAGCGCAAACTCCCCCAAAGCTAGGTAACGATAAAATGGTAACCCACTAAGGTGATAGGCTAAGATGCTAGCCAAAGTTTTGGCAGCTAAAGGAAAAGAATATGCCCACCATGATAAAAAGAAGGGTATGCGCGCAAACATCTTCCCTTTGGCTAAGATCAAGATCATCAGGAACAAAGAAAAATTGTATAATATCCTAGCGACACTATCCATAGCTGTTAACCCCGTCAATTTTGAATAAGCGATAAAAGCAATAGCCGGCGGAGCAAACAAGATACATAGTGTTGGAAGAAGCTTTGACGGAATAGGTTCATGAAATATCACTCTATAGAGCACAATGGCAAACAAGGCTATCCAAAAGATAAGTCCCACCGCAAAAAAGAACCATGAAATTTCTATGAAACCGTGAGGGACTCCGGCGATAGGCACCATCAAAGAACCCACGATAGGGATAAACCATCCTGGAGTAAGGTGCTCGATTTTAAAATGAGTATGGCGCATCCAGACGGAGATTATGATCACTGAAGAAGCAAACTGTAATAGTGTTCCTACTACCCAAAAATAATAAGACATTTGCCCACTGCGACTTAAAAAGATCACGCTTTCCAGCAAAAAAATCTTTGCCACCAGCGGAAAAAAGTTAATTTTAACGGGATGATAAAATTCACTTACCACCTTTTGAGGGTATAGTAATGTTTTTGAAAAATAAAGTAGAGCTACACTCACAAATGCTGCTATAGAAAGATAAACCACTCCACTAGCAAAGTTTGTCATGCCGGGAATGAAGGCAGCGACTTTCTGAGAAGCAGCGCCCCATCCACCTAAACCTAGGACTATTGCAAAAAAAGTTATATGGAAATTTGATAAGCGATTGCTTACCGGTTTTGTAGCTGACATCAATAATCTCCTTAATTTAAAAAGCTACAAATTTATACCAAAAATAATAAAATCTTCCTACCTCCTTCTTGGACGTAAGTGGTCACGGTTATAAGCGCACCGCTTACAATTTTGATGGATAACCTGCGTTCTACTTTACATTGTAGAGATAAAGCTGGTTTTCAGGTATGATTAGTACAGTATTTGCTTCAAAAGGATGAGTATATGGATAATGAAATTTATGATGTTGTTATTATAGGTGGAGGAGCAGCAGGCTTCTTTGCTGCTACCCAATGCGCTCACTTATCCCCGCACAAAAAAATACTCCTCTTAGAGCAAGCCCCTAAGCCTTTAGCAAAGCTAAAAATATCAGGCGGAGGCCGTTGCAACTTGACCAATGCTTGCTTTGACCCTAAAGCATTAGTTCAAAATTACCCTAGGGGGCACAAGGAGCTTCGGGGGGCTTTTTCCCGCTTCCAACCACAAGACACCATACGTTGGTTTGAAAGCTGCGGGGTTGAATTAAAAACCGAAGATGAAGGGCGCGTCTTTCCCGCCAACGATAATTCTCAAACAATTATAGAATGCCTAGTAGGTGAAGCCAAAAAATTAGGAGTCTCCTTAAAATGCAATACCCAGGTAAAGTCTCTTGTATTAGAAGACAAAAGCTTTAAAATAACTCTAAGCTGTGGCAAGACCTTGCAAGCTTTTAAAGTTATGCTAGCCACCGGTGATAGCCGCCGAGGATACCAGCTAGCTCAAAGCCTAGGGCACCATATCTTCCCCTTGTTACCCTCGCTTTTCACCCTTAAAATAAAAAACCATCCCTTAAAAGACCTTGCTGGAACTTCCATAGAAAGAGCTATCATATCTTTACCATCGGCTAAGATCAAACAAGAAGGTCCTATTATGATAACCCATTGGGGCTTAGGAGGGCCAGCTGTTTTAAAGCTATCAGCTTGGGGAGCTCAGCACTTAGCAAAGTTGGGATATCAGACTAACTGCTCCATAGACTGGCTTCCTAGCATATCTGAAAAGATGTTGCGCCAAAATATCACAAGGAAAAATTCTAAAAGATCTATCCTTAATGACCCTATAATAGCTACCCTACCTAAAAAACTATGGGCAGCACTATTATCGAGAGCCCAAATAGATCTCAGCAAACGGTGGCAAGAAATTTCTTCCCAAAGCAAAGAGGCTGTCTTAAACACTATCAAGCGCGATAGTTATTATATCGATGGCAAATCAACGTTTAAACAAGAGTTTGTAACTTGTGGTGGAGTTGACCTCGCCGAAGTCGATCTTAAAACCTGCCAAAGTAAAAAGGTTCCTAACTTACATTTTGGAGGTGAAATATTGAATATTGATGGTATAACCGGCGGATTCAACTTTCAAGCTGCCTGGACAACAGGCTACCTGGCAGGACAATCATTAGCTATTTAACCTGTGATCAAAACGCTCACGCCCGTTGGTCTGATAATATCATTCCTGGTGTTTTATTACTCTTTCCTGTAAACTATAGCCCACATTTTCAAACAAACTTCTTATATTGAGATAAATAATAATGTTTCCTATTGGTTCCAGCTTTTTTCATATGGAAGGAGTACCTCATTTCGATGATGAGGAACCTACTCCTAACTCCTTTACTTTTTCCTCTGGAGAGGAAGGCTCTCAAGTAATCACTCGCTTCCCTTCCGACGAGGAAGAAAACTTAATCACTCGCTTCCCTTCCGACGAGGAAGGTTCTCAAGTAATTACTGGCTTCCACACCGATAAGGAATATCCTTTATTTGATATTGAGAATACACCCTATGGGAATAATTCATTATCTCCCGAATATTTTCCGCCTTCTCCGCTTACCCTAGCCACCCGACATGGAAGGCCCCTTTCAGAATTTGCCCCTAAAATAATTCTTACCGATGCCCCTTCTCTTAGAGAATTAATAGAAGATTATGATAATAACTTTACCCTAACTAATGAAAATCTCGAATTCTATGCTATGCGCAGCTCTAAAAACCTATATCCTCAAGCCTTCAGGGAGCTTTTAGAAGAGTATGTAAAACGTAATACTCCCAAGATACTCGATAACCATGATGTCATTGGCTATGTTAAAAGAATTGATGTTGAGCCAGGAGCTCATATTTTTTGTCGCGCCGACCTTCATGGGGATCTTTGGGCTCTCTTGAGAGATTTAAAAGGTTTGCAATCCCAAGGATTCCTCGACGCAAATTTTAAGATCCCCCAAAAATACAAAGGGCATTTTAAGCTAGTATTTTTAGGAGACTACGTCGACAGAGGTCCTGAATCATTGAAAGTGTTGCAACTTCTTTGCCAACTGAAAATAGAAAATGGCGATGATATTATACTCATTAGAGGCAACCATGAAGATTCCCGACTTTCTTTTGAGAACAAAGGTGCGATGAACCTCAGAGAAAAAAAGTATATAGAGACGAATAACCTTCAAGAACCGTTAAACATTTTTTTTAGCTCCCTACCTTTTGCCGCTTATGTGGGAGCAACAGGTAGCAGGCAGTACGTTCAATTCAGCCACGGACTTTGCGACCCTCATCGTGATATCAGTAAAATTTTCTCTAATCCAGAAACAGACATCCTGCCTCTATATAAGCTTCCGGAAAATAGAGGCGTTGAAACTCCACATAGGATTAAAGAACTAGGCAATATCAGTTATACACAATCCAATACTTTAGAGCGTTTTATCAACTATCCTGATGAAAACAGTCACCTTCATGAGGCGGTTAACGAGATTCTAAACTCTAAAAAAACACTTTCGCTTAAAGAGCTTCTTCAGCAAGCCAAACAATGTTTAGCTGCTTACAAAACAGATGTTTTTATCCAAAAGCATATTGATAAACTCAATCAGTTTGAGGAACTCAGATTCTACGGCCATCTTTGGAGCGATGCAAAAGAACATGACGGCATTAGCGATATAAGAACTACAGAGCTTTCTTCCAAATTCTTACATGACTATGCCAATTTGATGCAAGGCCCCCTTGGAAAAATCAAAGCTTATATCAAAGGTCATCAACACGTTGCAGAGCGTTATACCCTCAAACAAAGTAGAAAATGTACAGAAGGATATGTTCATATTTTACCTATCGCTGGAAACTTATATCATGATCAACAGGACCTAGCTTATTTACTAACCGTCAACCCCCGGGTTAAAGATTGGAAGCGAGTGGAAATTACCAGAGACAGCAGGTATCCAAAAAATATTTTCGGCGATCCAGAAAGCTTAATATCCTTTACAACTGCCAAACCCATAGAAGAGATGCCCACCCCTCCAATGGGAACATGCCAATTATCCTTCGTATCGAACAAGAAAAAATTTTAGCACTTCATGCTAAAAGCCAACAAATCCATCTCCTTAGAAGATGCTTGAATTTGCTGCTCATCAAAAGCTGGTGCGGGAGCAAAATCTAAAGCGGGATAGATAGCCGCCGGCACTGATCCCGAAGCCCACTCACTCATCCTAATATCGCTGTTGACTAAAGGCATAGCAACAAGCTGAAAATTTCTAGCAGTACAATAATCAATCAAGGGTGCTATAAAATTTTTATCCAGATATTCGATGCTTTTAACCTTTTCTCTCAGATCCCCTTTATAGGTGCTATCCCATAGATAAAAGAATTCACAGTAAATATTGTCTTTACTCTTGAAGTTGTTATCGAGCTGGTCTAGCAAAGCGTTAATATTCTCATACTTTTCACGCTCAGGAGGCATATGAGCTGCATCAATCCCCAACAAACTAGCAGCGCCTAGCGAAGCTAAAGAAGAAGTATAAAGAAGCTTTTTCTCAGCCATAAAAGCTTCTTCTATTTCAGGGAGCTCACTTAAACTTGTAAAAAGGAGAGCGTTAATATAATTTTCTTCAAGATCCTCTCGCAAGAGATTGATATCATGATTTTGCAGCTGACAAGTCCATCGCTGTAGAATTTCTGCCATAGCTTCCCGGTGAGAGTTTAACCAATGAGCTCCTACGGCTTTCAAGGGGTTGGCGGTAATAGCTATGTTATCGGAGTTGAAGAGCGGGTTGCTAGTAATCATCAAAGCTGTAGGGCCGCTGAGATGGATAAACTTTATACTTGAATCCCCAGCCTCTTCATTAAGAAAAGCGCAAAGCTGTTGACCTTCTTGGTCGTTAACTAGTTCATCAGAAACGTCGATGACAATATCTTCACCTTGAGAAACCAAGCGCACCGCAAAAGCCTGCTGTTTTCCTTCTAAACAATGGCCCAAAGCCCGAGCTTGCAGGGGGCCTACAGAAGCTGAACCTGTCAAAGACTTCTCTGCTAGCAAAGTCATCAAAGCTGTTTCGATACTTTCTTCTGCAGGAGGTACAACGCCAGAAAAATAGCCTTTACGAGCCATAAGATCGAGGTTGGGAGTATGGGCTTTTTGGAGAGGCGTTTTACTTCCCAAGTCCTCTAATGGCACATCAGTAAGGCCATGCAAGATACAAAAAATTTTCTTCATTCGACGTCTAAGGTAGGCTGCTTTTTTTTCGATGCTAACAATTCTAAGAAAAAGACCGAAAAAAGTCCTCCCAAAAATATCGCTACCGATATTCCAAAAGTCCAAGAGAAAATTTCTGGGAAGAGGGGTTGGATAGGCTTAAGAGTTAGCCTTGCTGCTGGCTTTAAAGGATCTACGAAATAGCCTACTGACCAAAAAGGCCAAACAGCACGCAAAGCTCCTAACATAAAGCCTATCAAAGCTGCGATAGCAAGATTATGGTAACGTGCAAACAACCAGCTGATAACTCGTGAAAAAAGCATTCCTCCTACAATCACTCCCATAAAAAGAGTAGCTAGGATAACAAAAGCGTCTCCATCGATAGAACCTTTACTTAAAGAGCGGCTGAACTCTGCTAAGGCACCGATAACTACCGTATAAGCCCCTAAGATATTTAAGATGTAGCTGCCGGAAATGCCTGGTAGTAACATAGCACTTACTCCCAACATCCCACAAAAGAAAATCCACCAATCAATTTTTGGAGCCGTCCCCGATATAGTAACCACTTCTCCTAGAGTAATATCCATCTTCTGTTGCTGAGAAAATACTAGAGTATCTTTAGTAAGCAAACCTTTTGCCGTCATGGCCTCTAACGTAGAAGGCGCGACATCCCAAATTTTACCGTCATGGTAATTACTAATGGAAAGATCCTGAGGAACATCTATTGAAGCAGCGACAGCATAAAGCTCTCCGCCTGAATCTTCGCCAAGCTGCAAGCCGCAAACATAATAAGCTGAAAGCAAAGCCATTGTCAAAACTATAACATTAGCAACCTTCCACTCTTTGACTTGCTTAACACAAAAGAATATAGAAGCTAAAATTAACCCTAAAAAACCTGAGTATAGAAAAGATCGATAAAGCTCATGGTTGAGTAAAAAGTGAAATAATGGAGCCAAAAAAACTACTGCCACCATCATCCCTGACGCCAATGCTGATAAGAACTCCCAGGCAACAGTTTTTTTAAATTGGTGGAAGCGGAGCCCTAAAAGTTCCTTCAAAGCCTGTATATTAAAGCTTTTGACACTTTCAATAAGATCTTCATAGATGCCGGAGATAAAAGCTACCGTACCTCCAGAAACCCCTGGAACCATATCTGCCAGCCCCATAAAAAAGCCACGCAGTGCTAATCCTAGCCAAGCTCGAAAACTACTAGGCCTATTTTTGACCATCTTTATAGCACCTCGAAGAGCTTTGCTAAATACCAAGCTACGATAACTATCAAGACAGAAGCTCCTATCCAGGCGATATTAGGTAGCCATTTAACATTTCTAGTAGGGCTGCCTCTAACCTCCAGATCGCCAATATTATAATCATAATCGGTATTGGCCTGCTCTTTAGAAGCATCTCCGAAGGCAGCAATGGTTTTCTGAATTTCTTCATCCTGATCGAGCCCCAAAAAGATAGCATATTGCTTTAAAAAGCCTTGGGCATAAACATAGGTGATAACTTCTTGTATTTTACCCTCTTCGATCGCTTGGAGGTAACCCATCCTGATCGAGGTTGCGTTTTCTACCTCTTTAAGTGAAAGATTCATCTCATGGCGGCGAGTTTTAAAAGCTTCGCCTATGGCCTTTAGATTATCAGCCATTTTAAGCTGCTCCGTGGTTAATTTATAACCTATATGATATACACCATCGCCTCTTGAAAGTCAAAAAATCCTTTCTTTATAACATTTTTTTAGGATATAAAGGCACTTTTAATCACTTTTCGCAAGCTTTATGAACAAAAAACCTTCCTGTTTTTCAACATCCATAGATTTAGCATTAGCAGACAAGCTAAAAGCCGCGCTGATAGCTCAAGAATTTACTCTTTCACAGCCCCCCTACACCCTCTTCAGCGGTAAAAAAACCGGCATCAGCTGCACCCTATATCGTTCGGGGAAGCTTACTGTTCAGGGTAAAAATAAGGAAGAGTTTATTGAATTTTTCTTGGAGCCTGAGATTTTGGGAGAATTCTCCTATACCTATCAAGATTTAGAGCTCGACCTCACCCCCCGCATAGGGATCGATGAGTCAGGGAAAGGCGATTTCTTTGGTCCCTTGGTAATCGCTGGTGTTTACGCCGATGGAGCTCAGGTCGAACAACTCCATAAGCTAGGGGTACGTGACTCCAAAAGCTTATCTCCCAAAAAGATCCTCGACCTAGCCAAAGAGATTCGCAAGATCTGCACCCACCATATTGTTAAGGTAGGCCCTCAAAAATACAACCAACTATATCTTAAATTCCGCAACCTCAACTCACTTTTAGGCTGGGGCCATGCCACCGCTATCGAGAATCTTGTCTCCAAAGCATCTTGTTCTAAAGTTATTATCGACCAATTTGCTTCTGAACATGTAGTTAAAAATGCTTTAAAGCGTAAAAATATCGACGTCGACTTAACACAACGCCATCGGGGAGAATCTGATCTGGTAGTAGCTGCTGCTTCGATTATCGCACGAGCAACATTTGTCGAAAGCCTGAGTATGCTAGGAAAGCAATATGAAATAGAGTTTCCCAAAGGAGCTTCAGCGAAAACTATCGCTGCTGCCAACCGTTTTGCTGCTAAATATGGCAAAGAGGCTCTTGCCCAAGTTGCCAAGGTCCACTTTTCGACATACCAAAAAGTGGTCTTGTAGCCCTCTCCCTTATACCCGTAATGTTATCTAACGCACAAAATAAACAATTTCTTGAAAATTTATCTTCCGATCTTCTAGAGTGACTCCAAAGCTTTTAACTTAATGAGGACTGCTATCGTGAAAAAAATTTTATCATCATTATTTTGCAGCTGTTTATTAGCAACATCTGCTAGCGCTGATACCAAAGCAATGCCCTTTGAAATTAGCGGCCATTACCTTCACAGCGATAAAGCCGATTTTAAAGAAGATAGCCTAGACGGACAAAAGATAGGCTACTCCACTGCCAGCATTTCGGGTGATTACATATATAAAATCGATGACTATAATGAGCTGACCCTTAAAGTTGGTGATAGCTACTACAAAGTGGACTGGGATGAAAACCCTCATTTTTCCGGTGAAGAGTATAATAACCTCAACCTAGGGATAGCAGCTTCTACGGCCATCCTAAAAGATTGGGTATGGTGGGGTAGTTTATTTACAAAAATCGACACTGACCACTTTAATTTCACTCATTATACTACCTATGGGGCTTACCTATGGGGCATGTATGAATACTCCCCTAAGCTCGACCTCCATATTGGTATTTACGGGGACAAGGGCCTTAAAAAGGATAATGTTATACCGATCTTAGGCGTTAACTATACCCCTTCTAAGCGCTGGGAGTTTACTGCTATATACCCTAAAAAGTTGTCTGCTGCTTATAAATTAACCTCGCATTGGACCCTTTCTCTCAATGGCAGAAGTTTTAGAAACCGCCATCGTGTTGACGCGGACGCAGCGACATCTAAAGGGATCTTTGAATATCGTGCCCGCGGAGCCGATGGGGCTATCTCTTATGAAAGCGGCAAACACTTCCAAGCTTCTATCTTTGGAGGGGTAAACTTCGGAGGAGACCTTAAAGTAAGCAACAAAGGCGGTGATGTTCTAACTATCTATAAGTTTAAGTCCGCCCCTTATGCTGGAGCTTCGGCGAAAGTAAAATTTTAAGCCTCTCGTTACAGCTGGCTTTACCTTCACCCCGTGATTAAAATACTATCACGGGGTTTTTTAGTGGCTTTCTTGCTTATTTTTTTGAATGGTGGGTGAACCTAAAAGTGTAGAGCTTTCAACAATTGTAACCTTAGCTTGATGATACACAGAACTGAAGCTGACAAGCTTATCCCCCGATCCCCTTTCTAAGAATCGGGGGGATAGCGCTACTAAATCAAATGGTTCAAAAATGCTTGCCCCAGAGGGTAATCTTCCTCACCTTTGATCGCTTTCAGCATTTTATTGGCTAGCACCTTGCCCAGCTGCACCCCCTCTTGGTCGAAGGAGTTGATGTTCCATATAAAGCCCTGGAAAGCTACTTTATGCTCGTAATATGATAGCAAGGCTCCCATAGCATAGGGTGTCAACTTCTTGCCCAAAAGAATAGTCGTAGGGCGATTACCTTCGAACTCTCTATTGGGATTGTCGTCGGTCTTTCCTGTAGCCAAAGCAATAGCCTGTGCCAGCATGTTGGCGACCAGCTTCTGCTGTGAAGTACTACCGGCGACCTCTATATCTTTTTCGTACTGCGACTCGCTAAACCCTATCAACTCTACAGGAACAATAGGCGTCCCTTGATGAAGTAACTGATAAAAAGAATGCTGAGCATTGGTGCCTGGCTCCCCCCAAACTATAGGAGCGGTTTCGAAGTCGACCTTCTTCCCCTGTCGATCAATATGTTTGCCATTAGATTCCATATCACACTGCTGAAGGTGAGCAGGGAAGCGCTGTAAAGATTGTGAATAAGGGATAACAGCTGCTGTGGGGTAACAAAGAAAATTATGGTTCCATACCCCTATTAATGCGGCCATCAATGGCAGATTTTGTGAGCAATCATCTTTCAGAGCAATCTTATCCATATCATGAGCGCCTCGTAAAATCTCTTTGAAATTGTCATAACCCAAAGCAAAAGATAATAAAACGCCTCCAACCATCGATGTTGCTGAATAGCGCCCGCCTACATAGTCCCAAATATAAAACGACTGCCGATAATTATCAGGGTTGTCCATAGGACTTCCCTGTCCTGTGACGGCAACAAAGTGTTCCTTTTCTGATAAGCCAGCTTTGCGGAAATGTTCTCTGACAATAGTTTCATTGGTCGCCGTTTCCAAGGTTGTTCCTGATTTTGAAACTACTACCACTAGAGTCTTATCAAGCTCGACATCCTCTAATACCCTAGCTGCATCATCGGGGTCGACATTAGCAATAAAATGTGCACGCCGTCCTTGTTGACGGTAACCTTCCAAAGCGTGGTATAAGGCTCGAGGTCCTAGATCCGACCCACCAATGCCTACTAATACTAGATCGCTAAAATCTTCATCCTCCAGCTGGTTAATAAAAACTTGGAGCTTTTCCAACTCTTGCTGGGCCTTCTTGGCAGCTTGACGTGCTTCATCAGTAGGGAAAGGGTCATCGAAACAATCACGCATAGCAGTATGCAATACAGCCCTTTCTTCGCTAGGAGATCCTTCAATTTTATTGATAACCTCGCCACCTTGCATCGCTTTCATCTTACTGACAGCTTGTGTTTCACGTGCCAGCTGAGAAAGGCCTTCTAAGACAACATCGTCGACCTTTGATGTAGAGTAGAGCAATTTAAAGCCACAACCGCTAGCAACCATCTTTTTCACTCTTGCGGGCGTTAAAACGTTCGTATCACGCAAATCAACCGGATTACTAGCAAGTGCAGCTAAAGTTTGATAAGCCTTCAAATCGGTAAACATAAGCTCTTTCTCC
>JBNJDP010000050.1:0-11377 GCA_051744985.1 Chlamydiota bacterium
TCCAAATAGCATCTGTGATAACTCTGCGTGACATAAATACTCCTTTGTTGCTAAAGGAAAGCTTATATCAAAAATTGCACTTTAAGGACAGAGCCTAGGCAGCCAGCCCCAAAAATTTGCCGAGGTCGTCGACCGATTATCCAATGGCGAAATCAAAATCGAAATTTATCAGCCTGGCGAAATTGTAGAAACCTTAAACCTTGAAAATGCCGTCCAAGAAGGAACTATCGATGCTGCTTTTAGTGGCCTAGGCTATACAGCTGAAGAGAATCCAACTCTAGGCTTATTCACCGCCGTACCTTTTGGGCCAGTAGCTATGGAATATGCCGGCTGGATGTATGATGGCGGAGGCTTAGAGCTTCTTCAAAAGTATCATAAAGAAGATAACTATGTCATATTTCCGGGAATACTGCTGCCGCCCGAAGCTTCAGGATGGTACCGTCAAAAGATCTCCTCACCCCAGCAATTTCAAGGCTTGACAATCAGAGCCTATGGCCTAGTACGCCCTATCTTTGAAAAATTGGGCGCTCAAACTGTGATGATGGGCGGTGACAAGCTTTATCAAGCTATGCAAGAAAGAACTATCGATGCTGTAGAATTTTCCTTCCCTTCAGCTGACCAAGACCTAAAGCTTTATGAAGTTGCGGGACACTATTACTTTCCTGGCTGGCACCAACCTTCCACCTTTCTCTTTATGTACTTTAACAAGGATCTTTGGAAGAGCTTAACTCCTCAGCATCAGGCAATTCTGGAAACTGCCTTAAGATATATCACTTATAGCAGCTATACTGAGATCGAATACTCCCAGAACCAAGCTCTTAAAGAGCTCGAAGCTAAAACCGATATTGTAAAATGGTCGCCGAAAATGCTAAAAATTTTCAGGCAAACATGGCAGGATGTCGTCGAAGAGCTTTCCGAAGACAACCCCGAGTTTAAAAAAGTCCTCGATGATATTCAAAACTACCGCCAGAAATATCAATATTGGAACAAGTTAAACGAAGGGCTCGAATAAATAAGGGATCACGGGATTGTTAACCTAATCATGGTTAAAAGACTTTCCGCCAGTTTTAGGAAAGCAATTAACAAGAAAAAACCCAAGCAATGCTTGGGTTTTTTCTTGTAACTCTACAAACTTCTCGCGTAAATTAACGCTTAGAGAATTGGAAGCGCTTACGAGCTTTTGCCAGACCGTATTTCTTACGCTCTTTCTTACGAGGATCTCTGGTAAGATATCCCTCGACTTTTAACTCGCTACGACGTTCTTCGTTCTCTTTAACCAATGCACGAGCAACACCCAATTGGGTAGCATCAACTTGAGCTTCTAATCCTCCGCCTTTAATACGGATGATGATATCATAACCACCTTGATTTCCTAGCTTTGCCAAAGGCGCAAAAGCTATCTTTCTCTGAAGCTCTAAAGGGAAATAATCCTCTAGATTGCGACCATTGACATCAACTTTTCCTTGACCTTGGGTGGGTCGCAAGCGTACAGACGCTACAGCCTCTTTACGACGGCCTGTCCCGATAAATTCTTGGATTTTTTTCATAATCTTCTATCAACCTTTGCTATTCAACTACTATAGGCTTTTGAGCCTGCATATCGTGCTCTTCACCGACAAAAATACGCAATTTTTTCATTTGAGCACGACCTTGCTTGGTCTTGGGCATCATCCCCCAGACAGCATGCTCGATGATGTACTTAGGCTTACGGGCTTGCATGTCACGATAAGGAACTTCACGGCGCCCTCCAACATGGCCTGTATAGTACTGATAAATTTTTTGGGCTTCTTTATTGCCAGTAACTGCGATTTTATCGGCGTTGACAATAATAACACCATCACCGGTATCAACATGAGGAGTATAGGTAGGCTTATGCTTCCCGCGCAAAACATTGGCAACCTCTGAAGCAAAACGCCCGAGGGTCTTGCCTTTAGCGTCCAATTGGAACCACTTTCGCTCGACCTCTTCCTTTTTAATCATTATAGTCTTATTTTTCTTATTCATCTAACCGTAACCTTTAAACTAAAACTTCACATTATATCAAAGAAGACTGAATAATACGCTTAATCCATCATTTTTGCCAAGCTTTTTTATTAAGTTCGCCATGGGCTATCATAGCTAAACCTACGACAGGTCAAATACGTAAGGGATCATGGAGTATAGCGCAACAAATAGCAACCCTAACTATTTGCGGGTATTTTTTTTGCAGATCCCCTCCCCTCAAAAATATCTTTGAAGCCGTGACCACTTACTCAAATACTTTGGGTTTCAATTATAACCTTTTCTATGGTATCATTACTAACTCTCTTAATAGAAATAGTGACGATAATGAAACAAATCAAGACTTTTTTTATCCGCACCTATGGTTGCCAGATGAATGAGCTAGACTCAGAGGTAATGGTAGGCATTCTCGAGCAGCGCGGCCTTCTTCGTAGCGATGATGAAACCACTGCCGACATATTAATTTTCAATACTTGCTCGGTGCGTGATTTAGCTGAACGTAAAGTAATGGGAAAGGTAGGGCAACTTTGCCGATCTCGCCATGATAACCCCATCATTGGCATTACAGGCTGCATGGCCAATGTAAAAAAAGAAGAGCTTTTTAAAAAGCTACCCCGATTAGATTTTGTTTTAGGCCCCAATGATATCCACCAGCTGGATGGTGTCATCGATGAAATCCTAGAAAAACAATCGTCGCCAATAAGGGCTACCTCCAGCTTTTATGTTGAACCCGATTATACTATTACTAAGCGTGATGACCCGATAAAAGCTTTCGTTTCTATTATCAGAGGTTGCAACAACTTTTGTTCTTACTGCATTGTCCCCTATACTAGAGGTAGAGAAGTTTCACGCCTTCCAGAACATATCTTGGAAGAGTGTCGCCAGCTGGCTGACAAAGGCTACAAAGAGCTCACGCTCTTGGGACAAAATGTCAATAGCTATGGCAAGGATCAACCTTCTTGGCAATGCTACTTCCCTGATTTGCTGGCGAAGGTCAATGACATTTCAGGGATAGAAAGAGTCAGATTCATGACCAGCCACCCCAAAGATATCACTGTTGAGCTGATGCACGCCATTAATGATCTAAGTAAAGTCTGTGAATTTGTCCATTTCCCTATCCAGGCGGGATCGAATAGAATCCTTAATAAAATGAACCGCAAATATAGCGTCGAAGAATACTTTGAAAAAGTTCAGCAGCTGAGGGAAATTGTACCTCAAGTCTCTATAGGTACCGACATTATCGTTGGATTCCCTACGGAGACTGATCAAGATTTCCAAGCTACCTACGATGCTCTCGAAAAACTGGAATATTCCGTAGCTTTTCTTTTCAAGTATAGCCCTCGTAAAGGAACCGCTGCCACCCGCTGGCGTGACGATATCCCCAAAGATGTTAAAGAAGAGCGTCTTAAAAAATTGATTGATTTGCAAAATACCATCTATACCAAACAGCGTCGGGCACTTATAGGGCAAAAGGCTGAAGTCCTCGTCGAACGAGCCAGCAGCAGAGATGCTCAGTTGCTTCAAGGGCGCACCAGAGACTGGAAAAATGTGCTCTTCCCTGGCAATACCACCATGACGGGAACTGTCCAACAGGTCGAAATCCATGACTTTAATCACCAAACTTTGATTGGAGAACGTCTTAAACCAACGATCACAACCTAATTTTTATTCTCAATCACTGAGGTTTTACTTAGAGAATGAGCTTGGAGGCATCACGGTTTTAAGTCTTATACCATTCATCAAAAATAATTGCGTAATATGTACACGCATTGTGTAATATTTTTGATGAATGGTATTAGCTAGGATATGGGACTTAATTTATAAGGGTCTACAAAATAAGTAGATAATCCCTCAAGGTCTGCATGGCCATCGATCCAGGGAGCTGTCGAATCCTCAACTTTTTCTTCATAGCCATGACATCTAACAATGTCATGAATATCTTCGACTAATAGCGCTCTCCCCTTATATAACATGATATATTTATACTCTCTTTTATTGCTAAACCCTTGGTCTAGAGTAACGACCGGGAAAAAGCTTCCCTGATAGCAAAACCTAACCTGATCTTCTATAGCAAGACTATCTTGATCGCAAATAATGGCTTTATCAAAATCCGCCACAGGTAAAGCATAACGCTGTTGATCGACACTAGCCCAAAAGAATGCTATAAGATTGGCAGAGCTGCCATTTTGTGTGTGGATAGATTTGTCATCCTTAGGTAAAGCTGACGAAGCGGCCAAATTTTCTAAAGCTTCTAAAGTCTGAGAAATATCTTCATTGTCGCTATTTTCAACATCATCGACCAATTTATTAAGGTTTAGCAAAGCTTCTTTAAGGACTTCAACCCCTTCAGCAGCTATAGCCATACTGCCGTTGCGATAGCCATTAACAGCTTTAGCCATTGCTACGCTCAACTTTTTGATATTTTCTAATTCTAGAAAACCTGCTCCACCTTTGATAGAGTGAAGGTCATGAGAGATGTCATTAAAAAATAAATTCTGACTGCTCTGCTCGGCTTTTAATACACCATCGAGATTCTTTTGCATCGCTTCGAGATACTCTTTGGCCTCTCCGACAAAGTCTTGAAAAACTGCTGATGCCTTGGTCATCTTGCCTTCTCCGGTTGAAATGTTTGTAGTAGTGATGTAATGTTGTACTGTTTTTTCACTCAAGATTCAAAGGAAAAATCATGAAAAAGCTCCTAATGCTATTGACATTTCTATTGGGATTGATATCCACAATTTCTGCTGCACACCCTCAAAGCTTGAGGCAACTTGCTAAAAAAGAACCTTTATGCCTTATCATTGATATTTCTAAGCAAAAACTATATGTCTTCCAATACGGCCAATTCGACACATCCTATATAGTCTCCACTGCTACCAAAGGCTCAGGACAAAATTACGGCAGTAATAAAACCCCTCTAGGACTCCACAGAATCAGCGACAAGATAGGTAATAGCGCCTCTCCCGGAACAATTTTCAAAGGTGGGCGTGCTATTGGCCAATGGGATGAAAATGATTATAGCGAAGAGGATCTTATTTTAACACGTATTCTTAAACTCGATGGCCTTGAAAAAGGGTATAATAAAGGGCGCAACGCCTCAGGGAAACTTGTAGATAGCTTTCAACGGGGAATTTTCATCCATGGTACTAACCAAGAAGATTTATTAGGAACCCCTAGCTCTCATGGTTGTATAAGAATGGAAACCGAAGACCTTATCGAACTTTTTAATAAAACGCCTATAGGTACCAAAGTCTGGGTCGTCGAATAATCTATAGTTCCAGCACCCACTAAAAGCAGGTGCTAGAACTAATCATCAAGCAATGTTAACGTATAAAATTAATTATTGAAAAGACCGTATTTTTGCCCCATCAACATATGTTGATAAAAACCATTATCTTTTTGTGGCGCCTCTAACTTGAAGTTAGCTTTATCCTGAAAAAGGATAATAAAATCCGACCCTCCAAAGAGAAAATATCCCAGCTTATCACCTTTTTGATGTGTTGTTCCGACATCAACATTTTCTTCGAAATTAATCGAAGAAACTTGAGCCAAACCTACCGGCATCAAAGCAACTAAGCCATATTGATCGTTATCTACAATTACATAACCACGAGTTTGATTTGCCTGCCATCCTAGTCTATTGACAGGGATATATTGCCCCTTATCACTGTCCCAAGCAGCTCCTAAAGCAACATTATTATGGATAATTTTTTTCTCTTTAATGGTGCCCGCAACGGGAAAATGGTAACGATGATAATCGTTAATATTAAGGTATGCATGAGTTAAAGTTCCGTTAGCGAAAGCTTCTTTATACTGACTGTCTTCTCCTAACAACTCCTCAATATCATAAAATTTAGCCTGCTTAACATTAAGACCGTCTTGCTTAATAATTTCAGAATCTGCACCGATCTTCCAGACCCCTTGAGGGGTGGCGTCTACTGGCGAAATTACTACCTTCGCATCACTGGGAGATGCTATAGGCCTCTGCTGAGTAGATCGAAGATGACGGCTAAAAAAATCGTTGAAAGTGTGCCAATTTTTAGGTGATTCATACCATCCTTGTTGAAGTCCGAAGCTAGGGTCCTCATAAAATTCTTGGTAAATCTCAGGCGACCATGATTGATCTGTACTCAAAAAATGCCCCCAAGCTTTAGCAAACTTTTCTAGCCACGCTGCAAATGGCGGATAGTATTGCAGAGTATTTTTATAGAGACCTTTATTTTCCAGTTCAGGAAGAGGCTGGTCGATCAAAAAGTAAAAATAAAGAATACTCTGTTCTATACGATCTCTCGCCAACTTACCAGGTTGCTCTAGAAGATTTGTAGGGATAATATCAACAACACGATCAATAAAATAGTAATATTCAGCCAAGCGTTGGGCAGGATTAGTGTCTTCGCTAGGATTGACTTCTTTGGCCTGAGCCAATGATGACTCCAAAAGGTGACGCATAGTATCGTCCCCTTCTACTAGTGCTATCAGCTCTTGAGTAACAGGGCGGTATAGCTCAGGCTGCTCTACATAATAAGGCTCCAGCTCGAAGTAAGGGTGCAGCTTATAATACGCCTGTTCATCTTGATAGCGCTGAGAAAAACCTTGTTGCACCCCTCCCAGCAACGTTGCCGCCATTAAAACACATATGCCAACTTTAAAATTTATCATGATAATACCCTCCTCCTCTTTTGTTTTTAGTTTCTTTGTAGTCTTTCTCATAATTTTTGAAAAGAGGATAATACATTGTAACCGTGATGGAGCCCCAATTTTTACCGTAAGCTATAGCTGAAGATAGACCCCTTGAGCTCTAAAGGCTCAACGCATCTACCAAAGCAGTGATAATATCAACAGCCTTTTCAACTTCAGCTATGCTGTTCATTCTGCTAAAAGAGAAACGTAGCGAAGAGCGCGCAATTTTACTAGGTATCCCCATAGAAAGAAGGGCTCGAGAAGGCTCTAAAGCACCAGAAGAACATGCTGATCCATAGCTAGCAGAGATTCCTACCAAATCCAATCTCATCAACAACATTTCAGCTTCAACTCCAGGAAAAGCAACATTGGTGGTATTAGTAGTTCTGGGACCCTGTCCATGGATAATAGCACTAGGAATATTTTGCCTTAAAAGCCTTTCAAAGTGCTGACGTAACCCTAAAATATGTTGCTGATAAAACTTTTCATTATGAAGCAAAACCTTCACTGCTTCAGCTAATCCTATAATAGAAGGCAAATTTTCAGTACCACTACGTTGACCATATTCCTGACCTCCTCCAAGTAGCATAGGAGGGATTGTAAGCTTAGGGGCAACCCAAAGTACTCCTATTCCCTTAGGTGCATGGATTTTATGGCCACTAAACGCGATGGCGGAAACCCCCTCGGGGATATTAAGAGGTTCTTTACCCATCCAAGCGACTCCGTCAACTACCAATAAAATATTTCTTGCTTGTGCTAAAGCGGCAACACCCTCTAGGTCAGTCTTTACTCCTGTCTCATTATTAACAGCCATCACCGCTATCATTGCTGTATTAGGTTTTATAGCCTCTTCAACATCATCAGCGCTTATTGCCCCTTTAGGGCCCGCCTCTAAAAATGAAGCTTCCCATCCTTTGTTTTCTAAAAAACGCACAGTCTCATAAACAGCAGCATGTTCCGCACTCGAAGTAATAATATGTCCACCAGGATATTTTTCTGCTATACCTCGTAAAGCCATGTTTAACCCTTCAGTACCACCAGAAGTGAAGATAATCTGTGAAGAAGAAGCTCCTAAATATTCAGCAACAAGGTGGCGAGCTTCACTGAGTTTTTTACGTGCAGCTTGCCCTTCATGATGAGAACTGGAGGGGTTACCATAAAGTTCTTGCAGCGCCGAACAAGTTACCCGATAAACATCGGGATCCAGTGGAGTAGAAGCATTATTATCGAGGTATATTCTTTCCATAGTATTCTCTTAATATTCAAGTGCGCTTGAGGTTTTTATTATTATCAAGGTGGTATTATCATGGCCGCCATTTTGATTAGCAGCGCTGATTAAATCATCGGCAATACAATCAACAGATCGTTTTTCATCTTTAAAATACTCTTTAATGGTACTATCGTTCAACTCGTTAGTCAAGCCATCAGAACAAAGCATATAATAGTCTCCAGTGCTAACAGGCAAAGTTTGCACTTCCGGCTCAACAGATTGGCAATATCCTATGGAACGTGTGATTACATTTTTAGGGGCAAAGTTATCGCTTTGATAAGCATCGAGCTCTCCACTATCGATCATTTCTTGAACTAAAGAATGGTCATGAGTTAAAAGCTCTAATTGTTTAGAACGATATCGGTAGATGCGACTATCACCAAGGTGTGCAAGATAAGCTTTTCCCTGGCAAAGGAATAAACAACAAAGGGTTGTCCCCATCCCCTGAATAGCTTTATCACAGCGAGAAAGATCATAAATAACTCTATTAACATGAGCAACCCCTTCCAATAACAAGGAGCTATAATCTTGTTTGCTACCTTCTTGAGCTAACGGCAAGATAGAAGTTTTAAAATAATACAACATGCTGTCGACAGCCCGCTGAGCTGCCAACGCCCCAGCGGGATGGCCTCCCATACCGTCGGCCAACACATAAAAGCCTTCTTCGACTGTGCTAGCCCAATTATCCTGATTTTCTTGGCGAATTAAGCCTTGATGAGACTTAGCGCAGGCTTCGATATCGAAGCCTGCTATCACCGAATAGGGCATCTAATTCTCCGGATTATAAACTTTACCCATAAAGAGTACCGCTTTTGTTGGACGGTCGATGATAAAGAAAATAAAAGGATGATCGGCATAGAATTCTTTAGTTGCAGCTCCTATCGTAGATGTAAGGTTGGCAACCACAGCAGTAGCAGCAGCAGCTTCCGTGCCATGTTCGTCAACATCAATAAAGGTTTGGTGAATAACTTTACTTACACTAAGATCTTGCTTTCCATTAATCCCTGAAAGGTCCGCCGAACTGGTAAAGACTTTTTCAATGCCCATATTTTCTAATATCGAAGCCAAAGACATTTTAGACTCCATACGAAACTTAGGGAGCTTAACCCTAACTTTTTTAGACGACATATTTTCTAAACATTCTTGAAAAATGTCGCTGTCAAGTTTGGCCTCTAAGTTCTCTAATCCTTGAATATCATCGGGCAAAAAGACTACCATGGAAAGATCTTTACCTTTATAAGGCATCTCTATAGCAGTAAAATCATCTCCAGCATAATAAGGATAATAGTCTGTCTGGTTCATCATAGAAGCCTCTATACTCTTCCAAGAAGAAAGGTGAAAAGGTTCTGTAACAGTGTTTTCCTCATTAAAAGGCTTGTCCCAGGCTCCCTTGAAATAGATAGCATTAGTCAAAACTAACCTTGTCAACTCGCCAACATCTGAGAGACTTAAAATATCTTTAATGCGATTACTGGTCTGCTCTTCAACCCAGTTATTAATTTTTTGAACAGCTTCTTCTGGCTGCTTAACAAAATCTACTTGATAAATATGAGCGTGGTAGTCATCGCTTAATATATTTTCATATTGAGATAAAAAAGAGTATTGAGTTTGCCCCCATAAGGCATTGGCAAGGTGAAGCTTTATATCCTCTCTATCACTTAAGCGGGATAATAAAATATCATAACCATTACCCTGATCTGAAAGATAAGGTAAAAAATGCATTGTCTGCTGAATTTCATCAGCCGTAACCCCATGAGCCCCTTCATAAAGCATCGACATCGCAGCTGAAATGCTAAGAGGTGAAACAAAAAAATTCTCTTTAGCAGCTATTTGCTGATTTATATCAAAAGCAAAGCTGGTATTGCCCTTAACAACCTCATCCATCACACTTAAGCTATCATTGATGACTACACCATGCTGCTGGTGAATTTGTTCCATCGGCGGCCAGCGATCATTGGCAGTAGCACTGCCTATCACCGTCATGGTTGCTGCTGCTGTTAAGCTAAAAAATAAATTGCGCAACATACTTTTTCTCCTCTTATAATTATTTATGTACCAAGAATAGTGCCATAATATTGGCAAAATTAAAAATTGCATGTAGGGAAATCGGGGCCCACAAATTTTGTTGCTTCTCGTAAACGTACCCCAAAAACCACCCTAAAACTAGCAAAGCCGGAATGAGTTGGAAATTCAACACTCCTTGCTGAGTAGAGAAATGAAAGGCAGCAAAAAGTATCGCTGCTATCAAGATAGCTTTTCTTCGAGAATAATAACGGCGTAAAATAGTCTGCAAAAAACCCCTAAAAAGCAACTCTTCCATGATAGGAACAACGACTACAATTAAAGCAGCATTTAAGCCTAATATCCAAGGGGTATCCAAAAGTTGTTTAACATACCTAACGGCCACTTGTTCAAGGTCTACCTCACCATATAATTTTTGCAACAATAGCATTATCGCATTCGTAATAAAGACTACCAACGGAAAGCTGATAAGCCCCCCTATTATCCCCATTCCTATATCCATTTTGCTAGGGACCAACCATTTTTTGCGCGGCAAAACTTCCCAAATCTTAGCGACAATAACCTGACGCCTACCAGTAAAACAATAACATCCCACGGAGACAGCTGAAAGCAGCAAAGAAAAGGCCAAAATCCAACCTAACAATTCTGGCCGATAGTAGGCTTCTTTTAAGCTAATCCCCCAAAACAAGGATAGAATCATCTGGATGATTACAGGAGCAACGACTAAGTTCACAAGGATATATATTGCAAAAACCATGACTATATGCTTCCATTTCAATAATGGAGATACTAGCCACGGTGGTGGCAACCTAAAGAATTTAAGTCTATGTGCTACGTATAAAACCCAGACTGCCAAAAGTAAAAAAACTGTTATACGGCCTATATCAAGCATAAGTTATTTCTCATCATAAGTAATATAAGTTTGCAGATGTTTAACAATATCTTTAGCTAAACGAGTGTGAGCCATTCCCATCGGTGATAAGCGGTACGCAGTGGTTCCCCATGGCATTTGGTTATAATCTCGAAAAGATTCTTGGCGATTTACCAAATGGTTACTTTTTACAATTTCTTGAAGCACAATATATGGCTTATCGCTTCTAACATTCCACACTTTAACCCTCATGGTCATCATAATAATAGACCCTGGCTCTCCCCTCTGAGGATAAAGAGGATAAACTTTTTGTCCATGATATTTTTCTTCCTTATGGTCTAAAAGCTCCATAGCTACTAGATAATCAGCATCGTCAACATCCATAATAGGTTTAGGATTATTTATAACAAAAAGGTCGTTACGCTCTGCTAGATCGTAATCGGTCACGGGTATAGATTAAATAGCTGAACAAGTAGTGCCCGACCTGGCAGCTTGTATAGCACTAGTTAAAAAATCCCAGACTGATCGACCTT
>JBNJDP010000051.1:0-10905 GCA_051744985.1 Chlamydiota bacterium
AAACCTCTTTACAAAGAGATGTTATACTGCACCCCCTGAACACTTTCCTTTTGCATATGCTCCAAAAGTACTATTGCCGTATAGTCTCCCTCTTCTAAGTCAGAAAAGTCGTAGCTGGCTTTTCTTTCTGTTTTCGGAAATACTGACAAAAAGCCACCTTGAATATTTTTAACTTGCTGACCTTGTTGATCATAAAGCTGTAAAGTAGGAGCAACTCTATACAACCAGATGTCATCGTTGATAAGCTGAAAGCTAAAAGTTGTCTCCTCTTCATTGCTCTCTATTTTATGTTTGGAAACTTTAATGTCTGCAACTCCGTCACCGATATTTGTAACTATATTAATCGCATAACGCACTTTGGTTAAAATTCTGATGCCTTCCTGAACATCATCATCGTCAGGATCATAAGCGGACTGTGGCTCTACCATGATAGTGCTCCAATAAGAGCCTTGCAAATCTTCATCATCCGGCACTTTAATTTTGTACTTAAAAGTAAACTCCGAATCCGCCTCTAACGTAGCTTCTTCAGGGGTTACAAATTGCACCCAAGCGGCATTAGACTTGGGGTTTTTATTTTCATCAACATCAATATAAGATTGCTTTTGCCCCTCCTCATAATAAAGGTCCTGTTGAGAAAAATTAACGATCTCTCTTTTTTGAAAATTTTTAAGCTGGATAGTACCTTCAATAGTTTCGCCGGGATTAACCTGGTAGATACGCATAAGATCTTGGTCGGTAACGGTGATAGCAGCGTCAATGGCGGAAACAAAAAATAGGCTTCCTAGCAGTATTAACGTGTACAACAAACTCGATGACTTTTGCTCTTTTCTCATCTATAAACCTCTTATAACTTGTTTGCTAATTATTTTTTTTCACTACCGTAAACTTAAGGTTGGTTTCATACCAATCAGGCATAGCTCTTTGATCGAACCCTTGCAGGAAAATCTGAACCGCTATAGCTCTATATGAACCTTTACCTTTGAATAACCACTGTTTGCGCCCTTCCCTAACTACAACACGGTCTCTATCACCACCACTAATCGAGCTTATAGTATTTAAGGCATGACCTGCCGAAGTTCTTAAGATTGACACCTTAAAATCATCCTTCCAGATAATTCCATCTTGTTCTACATAAACTTCCCAGCCTATGCCGTCTGGATCATCGATATCGATCAAAATGTCATTATACCCCGAGGTAAGCTCTTGATCAAAGCCGAAGTCAAGGTTAACACTTTCCGAGTCGAGCCTCATCCTTATATCCGAAGTAACTGCAATATCCAAGCCGTAACTTACGTTAGCCACCAACAGCAAGCATAATAAGAGGAAACTTAAGATATTTCTTTGTTGCATAGTTTACGTCATTCAATATAATCACTCCCTCTTAGAGATAATTTAGCAAAGCATTAATTGGCAAGTAATAAATTTATTGTCAGGAACATGACAGCCTCATCATATAAAATATTAATCCTGCTGGCCATTTTTATAGCTTCATTTTTGACGCTATCTCCAGCCAAAATTCAGGCCCAGCTGACGGAGTTTGATGTTAATATGCACAGCTCGCCAGTTATCGATGCCAACCCCGGGGAAACTATTACTTTACAGTTTGAAATTAACAATCCCACCACAGAAAGTGTTAATCTGAAAGACTCCCTGCAATTTCCTGAAAGTTGGACCCTTTTAGATAATTTAGACGACTTTACTGTAGCTCCCGGCACTACTGTTAAAAAAGACATTAAATTAAGGATTCCTTATTCACCTGAAGAAGGCTCGTTTTCCATAAAATATACTCTACTAGATAATGATACTTTAAAGCCCATTGTAGATTACGAGGTCGAAGTTTTGGTAGAGGACGCGCAGGCGCCTGTTGCTGATAATATTACTATCAACCCCATAACCCCTGAAGCTATAACAGCTGAAAGCGGTCAAACAGTAAACCTTAGGTTTATGATTGTCAACCAAGGTGATGACCAAATCAAGCTATCTAACAGGTTAAACCTGCCTGCGGGCTGGGTAGCTTCTGTCTTCGATCAATCTTTCTACAGCCTACCCTCCCAAAAAAGTAAATTGCAATTTCTGGTTATTGCGATACCAAAATCAGCAGCTGCGGGAGAATATGAAATTAATTTTCTAGTGCAACAGCACGACAATCAAAAAAATTTAGCCACCATTACAACCAAAGTTAATATACCTTCAACAATAAAATTGGAAGGAGAGCTACATGATGTCCCTAAAAGTTTATTGGCGGGCAAAAGCTACTCCCCTCACCTGACCCTTAATAATGCTGGCAACACACCTTTAAAGCTGAAAGTCCAAGCTACCACCTCTCCTAGAGCCCAAATATCAAACCTGCCCTCTTCTGTCAACATTGCTCCCCGTGAGCGGCTAAAGCTACCTTTTACCGTCACTACTAACGACGCCCTGATAAAAACCACCGGCCATAACTTAGATATCATCCTTAGCAATACAGAAAATGGAGAGGAAATTTTTAAGACTTATACCTCTCTCACCCTTTACCCTTCAAAAGCCGTCCAAGTAGAAAAGTATAAACGCCTACCATCGACTTTTCAGGCTAAATTCGACGACCGCACCTGGAATAGCGAAGGAGGAGATATCGACCTTGCTTTTTATGGCAGTGGAAATATCAACGGCGATAACCGTTTAGATTATTCCCTGCGAGGCCCCTTGAGGAGCACCGATGACCGTCCTTTTTTCACTAAGGATACTCGAGCTTTTGCTCAATATACTGCTAATGATTATCATATTAAAGGCGGCGATAGCAGTTTCAGCACTTCTCAACTAGTAGAAACACGCTCGGGAAGAGGCATCGAAGGTAAACTATATTCCGAATCCTTTACAGGGCGCCTGCATTATGTAGAGAATAATCCTAGTTCTACCCAAACCCAGAACTCCGACCCCGGCTATGGAGGAACTTTAACTTATAAACCTAATAACCTATACCAGATATCTCTAAATTCTGTCCGAACTAGAGACCTTCCTAGCACCCCCAGAAATATGGATATCTCTAGCGCTCAAATATATAGCCTATACAGCAATTTAACCCCCGTCTATTCCCACTACCTTCCTTCCACAGAAGCTGAATGGGGTATAAGCAAATCCGATCCCGAAACCCATATCCGTTCAGCTTATAAAGTAACCTTAAAAGGGTTATTACCTTTAAATTTTGATTATAATATTTCAAAACAGCGCTCTCAGCACCTCTTTTTAGGAGAATTCCATGATGAGGATTTATGGTCTGTCAACTGTAGGTTACCCATCACGCAAAAACTATCCACGGAAATGGTGTGGCATCAGCGTCTGCAAAACCTAAACCTTTCTAATGAAATCAGCTCTTCAGCTCCCAAAAAAGAGATCTTTTATTTCAGCCTCTCTTATAGTACCTCCATAGGCGCTAATATAGCAGCTATTATTAAACGTCAGCGCAGCAAAGACAGAATGCCTACCCTTTCTAACTATACCGATCAAAACACCTATTCTTTAAGAAGCAATTGGGCAATATCAAAATACCGGCTAACCTCAGAAATAGAACGGGGGCAATATCACGATATCCTTTTATCAAAACAAAAAAATATACAAAAATATAGGCTATCGGTTGCCCACCGCCCCTTCACAAATCTCTCTTATGGCATTTCTGCCAATATTGGACACCGTTCGTACTCCACAACTCCTAGGTGGGGTTTTGAATATAAAGGGACCGCTACTTGGAAGATCTCACAAGACTCGTTGCTTCGTTGTAATTATGATAGGTTAGAGCAAGGCACCCATAATAGACGAGATAGTTGGACTACTAATTATAAACATCAATTTCAAAATGGAAACGCAATACTTGCCAATACAGGTTATAGTGTTACCCGTAGTGATGGCTCCGACCCCGACCATGAATTTATTTTTTCCATCACCTATACTGTACCCTTCGGAATTCCGGTAGGGCTCAACCGCCAAGCATCTTCGGTAAAAGGCAAAGTTGTTCGCCGCGATAACCAGCAAGAGACCCCTCTACCAAATATACTGGTAAGACTCAATCAACAAACTACCCTCACCGATGAGCAAGGCGAATACATATTCCCCCTTGTATCACCCGGTGAAAAAAGAATATTCGTCGATAAAAAAAATTATGACTTAGTGCCGACGCAAGATATGCCTATTAACTTTGATCTTGGAGAATCAGAGACTCGGGTAATAGATATCGTCTATATGCCGGGAGGGACTATTAAAGGCCAAGTGTTACAGCTTCCTAACAAGAAAACCGCTAATCAAGATGAAACTCAGGATAAAAAATCGATAAATATCGACTTCGAACCCGGCGTGGACGAGCCCACACCTTACCCTGGGACAATAGTATTTATACAAAATACTAAAAACAAAGATGACTACTACCAAGATGTAGTAGATGAGCAAGGAAACTTCTCTTTCCAAAATATACCTTTTGGGCAATGGAAAGTCATTGCTAAAGATAATGCTCTGCCTCCTAAACATAAATTTGTCGAAGACAGCTCTTTAGTGAATATCGAAGCTGGAGAGACCGTAGAAGTTTTTTTCGAGGTGGTCAAAGAAAAACGAAAGATAGAAATGCTCTCTCCAGTATAGCTTTTCAACTGCAGGACTAGTCGGCAAACTCCAAAATAACCTTATTATCCTGTTTTATAGCATGAACTCCAGGCTCCCCTACTAAGCGATACTCCAAAGAATTGTTGCGATAATAGGCGGTATTGATATTTTCTAGAATAATCGCCGGCGCTTCTGACAAAGCAACCCAATTTCCTATAGCTCTAGCCCTACCTGTACCCTGACCGTCGACTAAAGCTCTAATTTCCACTCTAAGGTTAGGGTCGGGCAACGGATGAAAAAGCCGAGCCGTAAGCTTTTTCCCCAGACCATTGCTCATAAAAGAATACCATGAATCCCCTTCCACCATCCACAAAGTTCTGCCAAAGGTCAAATCATCCTGAGAAACTTCCAGCTTCAAGGCCAAGGACATATAATCCATCTCTACCAGGTTGATAGGAGCAACATCAACGGTCAACCGCAAACTATCTGTAGCTTCTTCATCATTAGCAAATATCAGGTTTGATATAGCTATCAATAATATTATAGACTTCTTCATTACATCACCCAAAATACTTTTGTTTATTACCTGAAGATGATAGAACTTAGGAATCAATTGGTCAAGCTTACGACACATTAAATTTAGGAGGCAATCATGGTCAAATTACCCAGAACAAAAATTATCGCCACCATCGGGCCCGCCAGTGACTCGCAGGAAGCAATGAAAAAGCTAATCATAGCTGGCGTCAATGTTTTTAGGATCAATTTTTCTCACGGCACTTATGACGACTATCTGCGTTCTATCAAGAATATCCGCAAGCTTTCCTCCGAACTTGACAAACCTGTCAGCATCATGTGCGATTTTCAGGGTCCTAAGCTGAGGGTAGGGGTATTCAAAGAGCGGGGAGGGGTAACCTTAGCCCGCGGCCAGAAGTTTATCATCACCCATAAAGAGATTCTCGGAACCAAAGAAAAAGTTTCTGGTCCTTTCCCCAACTTCTATGAATACGTCTCTTCTGGCGACAAAATTTATCTCAATGATGGCTTACTTAAATTATCGGTAACCGAAATCAAAGGTAAAGACGTCCATTGCAAGGTTTTAGAAGGCGGCCCTCTTTCCGATCACAAAGGTATCAACCTTCCCAGCTCCAAAAAGCAATTCTCGGTCTTAACGCCCAAAGACAAAAGAGATATCGACTTTGCTATGAAGCAAGGCTTAGATCTTTTTGCATTTTCCTTTATCCAAACACATCACGATGTTGAAAGGATCCGCGAACATCTTAAATCGCGAGATTGGGAGGGGCTATTAATATGTAAAATTGAAAAACCTGAAGCCGTACGGGATTTCAAAGCTATCTTAAAGCTCTCCGATGGAATTTTGATCGCTCGAGGTGATTTAGGTGTAGAGTTTGATTATGAAAAAGTCCCTCCCATCCAAAAAGATATCATCCAGCTTTGTAATCAAAACGACAAGCTGGTGATTACAGCTACCCAGATGCTGGAAACGATGGTAAAAAACCCCGTCCCTACCAGAGCAGAAGTTAGCGATGTTGCAAATGCTGTTTATGATAAATCCGATGCAGTAATGCTTTCCGCTGAGACAGCTACGGGAAAATACCCTCTAAAAACTGTCAAAATGATGCGTAAAATTGCTGATGAAGTTGAAAAAAACAAGAAATCTTCCTACCCTGAAATTTATCATAATGGCCATGAAGATCCTACAAAGATAATAGCCTCAGCAGCTACTAGCACCGCCGAACACCTTAAAGCTAAAGCTATTGTATGTCATACAATGTCTGGCTATACCGCTAAACTGTTAGCGAAATTTCATCCTTCAATGCCAATCATCGCCTTCACTCCCCACGAGGCTACTTTCCGCAAGCTTGTGATGTATTATGCTGTATACCCCATCCTCTTACCAAGCGTAAAAAATACCGACAAGATGATAGCTAATGGTCAAAGGGAAGCTATTAAACATGATCTTTGTAAGCCAGGCGACCAGATTGTCATCGTAGCTGGAGAAATAGAAGCACAAACAGGCACTAATATGATGAAAATCCATGTCATCGATGAAAATCTCGAGGAGTAAGTTAATTTTCAGTTAACATTTAATCTTCTTTGGGTCATATAACTTAGCTGATTATAAATCACTGAGAATATGATGATATGAGGATTGGTCCCAGCACATCTTCTTGCCTTACTGGTCCTGTAATAGACCAAAGGGTCGAGCAGGAAAATAAAATTTATCGCAAGTTAGAACCTCTTGTACGCGAAGTTTGGCAACAGCTTACCCCTTTATTGCAAAACCCTAGCAATGCAAAAAATCTTCCAGAGACGCTAATAGCTCGCGAAAAACTAGATAAAAGCCTCGCCACGCTAGCTGAAAAAATCCACCAACTTGTTAAAAATAGCAAAAAGATATTTAATAGAGGCGATACGCTACCTTATCAGCTAGAATCTTCCCACTACTTTATTCCGCGTCTAATGGAACCTAGGCTAAGAACCACGCTTGCAGGTCTTCATGGTTGTGAAGATAAGGTTTTACAAGAAATGTTGACCCCCCAAACGCTTAGCACTACCATTCCTACTACTGCTCCGCCTAGTGATTATGAAGAAGTACTTGAGGACATATCTACTGAGATCCGAGAGCTACGAGCCTTTGTAGAATATTTCAACACACCCACCTTAGATTTTCATAATAAACAAAAAGAAGCCCTAGCTATTATCGAAAGGGCAAAAAAAACTATCTGGCACCACACAACAGACACTAAACGTCCCACTACCTTCAAAAGCATGGAAGCTATCTGCCGAGGGCGTCAAATTTTCATTCTCTTTACCCACTGCCATGATGCCGTTGTTATAAAATCTGCCTTCAACGCTCTAATCGATATTCTATCTGCCGACCCTCTACAATCCCCTACCGCTTTTGGGTTAATAGATGATGAAAAGAAATTACGGAAAATTATCCATCCTCAACATACTAACAGTGATGACACCTATAATGATGAAGATAGGGGATGGCAACCCATTAGAGCACGATCTCTACCTGTAGAACTGCAACAACTTCTAATGAAAGCCTACGGTTTAGCACTCATCAACTTACTATTGCACATAGAAACAGGAAACCTAAACCCTAACCTTCCCGATCAAACCACCAAAGAAGAAATTTGGCAGGTAGCTATAGACTGCGCTAACCAGGAAACTACTGATCCAGAAACCTGTTTTTGGAACCGAGTGATTCTCAGAGCAGCTAACGACTTAAAAAATGGACGGCAAGGCCTTTGCGAAATGATTGCCCCCCTCCAGGAGTTGGCTTCATCATCCTTCCTAGCTTTCAACACTATTGCTGAAGGTGCTAGTGGTGGCTTGAATATTATGGGAGGCAATTATTTAGGGACAGCAGGCAACGCTGCTAGAGCTGCCGGTGACGCTACTGCTACTGGTATGAGCATTGCTCACAGCTTATATAACGTCTTTAAAAGTATTCCCAAGCACCCCCCTTGGTTTCAGGCGCTGATAGCCTTCTCCAAAAGCAGCCGCTTTGCTCTTCACGACCAAGATGCTTTTAACTCCCTCAAAAAACTTGTCCAGGACTATATTAAAGAAGATATAGAAGAACCTTCAGATAAAAAACAACCTAGAACAATCCCCGAAGAGATTAATGCTTTTATAGCCACTAAATTCTTCGAAGCTCAAAAGGCTTCCCCTAAAGATATAGGACGCGAAGCAAGAAAGCGGATTCCTGAAATCTTTGATAAAACAGATTCCAACCTTTACTATGGAATCATTGCTACACTAGAATTTATCGTCCTACACACTTCTTTACCCCAAGCTAAAAAAGATACTATTAAACTCCTCATGCAATTTATGGGTATTAGCACCCCAAAAATACAACGACGTACTCTCCAAGCCTTAAAAACTATAGCAGACAACGATCCAAACCTACAACTTCCTACTTTAATAATTATTGAACTGCACCGGATCACTAACCAGATAATGCCCGAACTGTGTTCATATGCTAAGGAGCTAGTACAGGACCTCCCTGATTACTCACGTGATAATATTAAAAAACGCTTCTCTGCTCAAAGTGTCTGCGAAGGAAAATCCTTTGATCGTACAACAATATTAAAGCCTTGCTTCCGCTCTCCCGATAGTTTTAAATCGCCTCAGCTTAATAGAGTAATATCAGCACAAGACATCTCTTTAGAAGTTTCTAGCACCTCTTTAAGTGACAAGCGCAGCAGAAGAGCCTTCCACAAGCCTTATGTTAGCTTCACCCTTCCTTCAATAGAAGAAGAGAATAGCAGGGATGTCACCTCTCCTTTAAGAGGAGCTCTACCCCCGGCGCGCTATTCTCCTGAAAAAGCTGCTATTAGCATTACCGAAGATGAACAGTCTACTGAGCAAAGCCCTTTATCTTTGAAATGCAAAGAACCATCACTGGCTTTCCTTCCTTATTCTGATCTATTAAAAGATGCCCTCAAACACGTCACCCAGGTTAAAACTCAGCAGACTCAAGGCGATTATGTTATTTCCATATTGGCTCATTCTAATGAAAAAAATACTGCTCTGATCTTAGACGCTATCATCCAATACCTACATCCTGAAGTTGTTGAAGATATCTTTAGCCTTAACCCCTATTATTACGCTGTTCGAGAACAAAGTTATTCCTTAATTAGCGCGCTTCATGAAAGAGGAATCGGCAATGTCAATATTTTACACCCTTCTTCTAAAGAAACAGCTCTGCATTTTGCCATCAGAGAACTCCATGATTCAAAGATGGTAAAATTGCTGCTGTCGATAGGAGCAGACCCTTACGCCGCTAATGGCAATGGTAAAACCCCCTTCCATCTTGCAGCTACAATAACACCCACAACCTGCTTGAAAATCCTTTTAGAGGCGACTAGATCCGAAATATGCAGCACCGTTAAGGCTCCTCTGCTCACTTATGATTTAGAAGGCAATGCCCCCCTCAATGACGCTATTGCCGCCGACAATTGGCAAGCAGTAAAGCTCTTGCAAGAATATGGCGCTAAGATCACAAGCGACCATGAAAGCATCACCCCTTTAATACAAGCAACACGGCTTTCAACCTATGAGGTTCAGAGCGACGGAACCCGCAAAATAACTTTGAAAGCCGAAAATGTATTAAAAGAGTTTATCTCAAACCACCAAGGTCCTTTCTCTCGTTTGGAAAAGTTTTTTATCCTCTCCATGTTTACTTCTGATTATATTTTCCTACCTCCTCAAAAACGACAAGCTCCCCATGCGATGCCTGCGAAGTGCTCTGATGATTTTGCTAAATTTCACTTTAAGATGAAGAAAAAAGCCCCCCAATACGCCGAACTTTTTGAATCCTCGGCTTGGCCACAGCCTGTTATTGATGACGATGGTTCTATAAAAATAGATATCCCACAAGTTAATGGAACACTACCCTTCGGCAACCATAAGCTAATAGTGTTAGCTTTACAGTCCGACAAGCTGGCAGAGGTCAAAAGCATTCTAGAAAACGAACGTCTATCACCAGAAGAGTTAGATGCATTGATAAACATAGGTAATGACATTGGTGCCACCCCCCTCCATGCTGCCACTTTAGCCCAAAATGAAGACCTAGTAGAATACTTATTAAAGATGGGAGCCAAACCCGATACCGCTACTATTGACGGCTTTACGCCTTTACATATTGCTGCCTTTTGGCGCAACGAACGCCTTATACAGCTTCTCAGCAATAAATCTTCACGATATACTTCTAATATATATGGAGAGATCCCTGCTCATATTTTCTGTGGCAACTATATCGAGCACAGTAGCTTATTGACTTATACTTTGGTCAACCCCGCTACCGGTTTCGACTTGTTAAGTATAGAGCGCAAAGATTCCCCTCAAGCGTTGACAATATTACTTCCCCCTCTTTCAAAAATCACTTCCCGCGATTCTAGGGGAGATAGCCTCTTAATGCGCTGCGTCAAAGAATCGTTTATCAAAGAAAGTACATTGGAACTTATCGACCTTATCCTTTCAGAATACCCCAAATTATTTTGGTATCCCGACAGCCAAGGTCTTATACCCCTCCAAATTACGGCCTTAAAACAAAGACCTCAGACTTTAGAAAGGTTAGTAAGAGCTAAATATCCTAACAACATACAGGGTCTTCATAGTGACATCCTTAGCCGCCTAAAGGAAGATCGGCACCTCTCTTTAGGGAATTTATTAGCTTTTTCTAATCAATATTCTTTACTAAAAGACCTTTTCCAGCAAAACCCTGAGTTAGCCTTTCTTTCCAGCGAAACCCCATCGGCGAGAACTCCATTACATGTCGCCGCCCGCAACGGCCATGATAAG
>JBNJDP010000052.1:0-9808 GCA_051744985.1 Chlamydiota bacterium
TCAATACGAGTAGGTGAAATACTTGAAAAACAGAAGTTGCTATATCACGACCTTGGAATTGAGCCGCCAACCTCGTTATGAGTTGGCGGGAATTCAGGTGGCAACACCTGTTTTGACTTCTGTGTTGCAGCTTGTCATGGTAGTCATTACGATAATCAGGCTTACTGCCAGGATTATTTTTTTTAGCATGATATCCTTGTCGGTTGAGGAGTATAAGTTTAAACTTTTATAACAAAGACTACCCCTTATTAAGGCTAATCTTACTAAAATCTATAAGCTTAAAGAAAAGCTCTACAACCCTCTGGAGCAATGACAAGCGATTACCTTTAATCTGGGGATCTTCATCTAAGACTTTAACTTCATCCCAAAAAGATGCCAAGGTTGGTTGTAGTTGAGCTAGAAGGCTGTATGCTTGATCATAATCGCGACCTATGAGCGCTTGTTCTATTTTTTGTTCGGTAGTAGATAGTTGATTGTGGAGCTCTTTTTCTGCGGGTTCGATAAGGAGGCTAGTTTCAAAAGTGTGTTGCGGGGCATTTTTGAGCTGCCCGTGAGAACGTTTATAGACTTCATAGAGTTTTTGAAAGCTGTCGCCCTGCTCGCTGCGGAAGCGGTGAAGAGCATTGATGCGATTAAAGATATCATAGATATCAATGCACTCTCCAGCAAGTGAAGCTTGGATCTCGTCAGAAGTGAGATGATAATCTTGGAAGATAGTCTTGATACGGTTGGTCACGAAGCTCATGATCTCATCGACGACAGCTTTGTCGGCAGTCCTTTGCTCAAGAATTTCCCTCAGGTTAAAATTGATTTTTTTAGTAATAACCATTTTTATGATGCCCAGAACCTGGCGGCGTAGAGCATAGGGGTCACTAGAGGACGTAGGTTTTAAGCCAGCACTAAAGTATGATACTAAGTTGTCGATCTTATCAGCCAAGCTTACCAGAGTTCCTGTCATGCTGGCGGGAAGGGGAGAATTCTCGCTGCGCGGCATCCAATGCTCGTCGATAGCATGAGCAACTTCAGGGTCTTCACCATGAGCTAGAGCATAACGGCAGCCGATAATACCTTGAAGTTCGGGGAATTCGTAGACTAAGTTAGATGCTAAGTCAGCTTTACAGTAGTGTGCAGCTCTAAGAGCTTTTTGGAGGTCCCCCAGGTTGATTTGGCGATAGAGTAGTCCAACGTTGGCTTCTATCCTCTCTACTTTGTCGTAGACCGTGCCCAACTCTTTTTGGAAAGTTACCTGCCGTAATTTTTTATTAAACTCTTCAAGGGGTACCTTAAGGTCTTGCTCGTAGAGGAAAACCCCATCAGCTAAGCGCGCGGAAAGAACCTTCTGGTTGCCATGGCGGATATTATCGCTGGGAGTATTCTCGGCGGTGATGACAAAATGATTGATAAGTTGGCCACTATCATCTTCGACAGGGAAGTATTTTTGATGCTCTACCATTTCTGAAATTAAAACCTCTTTGGGAGCCCTAAGGAACTCTGGTTCAAAAGAGGCCATCGTCAACATTGGCCACTCTCCGAGGTTTAAAACCTCAGGAATAACTCTATCGCGTGCGATAATATTATAGCCTGTTTCATCTTCGAGTTGGTTGAGCTGGGCCTCAATAGTTTGGCGGCGCTCTTGAGGGTCGGCTAGCACATAGTGGTCACGTAGCTTTTCGAGGTAGTCGCCAGCATGTATGAAAGAGCATTTTCCTGGAGAAAGCTGGCGATGGCCGAAGGAAAAGTCTCCCGAAATGATGTCACCGACAGCGAAAGGTACTATCTGATCTCCGTATAACGCCGTTATCCAGTGCAGAGGGCGGGCATAGCTGATTTCTCCGCGGCCCCAGCGCATCTTTTTTGGGAAATCTAGTCCTAGGATTAGTTCTGGAAGATTGTCGGCAAGAATCTGGGCAGTAAGCTGCTCGGGTTCTTCCAAAAGAGCAAAGAGATATGGCGTGCCTTTGATATTGCGCACTTCAACATCGGAGGTATCGTCCAATGCTCCGTATTCAGGGGCTTCTCGCTGTAAAGAGCGGAAAAATCCTTGGCAAGCCCTAGTAGGCAGGCCTTGCTCATCATAGGCTACGGATAGAGAGGGACCCCGCCGCTCAAAAGTTTTGCTATCTTTTTTGGCTTGTAAGCCCTTGACTAGTGCCGATAAGCGCCTAGGAGATCCGTATGTATGCACTTCCCGGTATTCCAAACCATGTTGTTTTAAAAGTTTTTTGAGATCTTTCTCGAGGTTAGCGATGCCGATAGGTACAAAAGTCGCTGGTAGCTCCTCAGAGCCTATCTCAAGCAAAAAGTCTTCGACATCTTTTTTTACCTTGGGAAGCTCCGTCGCCGGTTTTGAGGGTGTAGTGTGGAGCTGGTCGAATTTTTGCATAAGAGGAAGCTGCAGATCCTTGCGGCTCTGGATATAAGCTTGGGCAATTTCTCGAGAGAGGTTTCTTATACGCCCGATATATCCCGTGCGTTCTGTGACGGAGATCACTCCACGAGCATCGAGGATGTTGAAGGCATGTGAGGCTTTCATAACAAAATCATAGGCGGGAATAACAAGCTTTTCCTCGATGAGTCTGAGGGCTTCTCTTTCAAAGTCATCGAAATGGCGTAGCCACATATCGGTAGAAGCTTGTTCAAAGTTATAGTGGCTCCATTCTACCTCATTGCGGTGGTAGATATCGCCATACGTTAAGCGGTCATTCCACTGCAGAGAGAAAAAGTCGTCGACATTTTGCAGGTAAACTGCTAAGCGTTCCAGGCCATAGGTTAGCTCTACCGAGATGGGGTGCAGATCTACGCTTCCGACAGACTGGAAATAAGTAAATTGAGAAACTTCCATACCGTCAAGCCAAACTTCCCAGCCTAGCCCCCAAGCTCCTAAAGTCGGCGACTCCCAATCATCATGAACGAAGCGGATATCATGTTTGGAGAGATCAAGGCCCATAGCCTCCAGAGATCTTAAATAAAGCTCTTGAACATTGTCAGGTGATGGTTTAAGAATGACCTGGTATTGAAAGAAATGCTGGGTCCTATTGGGGTTTTCTCCATAGCGGCCATCAGTGGGGCGGCGGCTGGGCTCGACATAGGCTGCTTGGTAAGGCTCTTCACCAAGACAGCGTAAAAAGGTGGTAGGGTTAAAGGTTCCTGCTCCTACTTCTAAGTCGTAACCTTCATGGATAATACAGCCTTGTTCTCGCCAGAAATTCTCTAGTCGGGCGATGATATCTTGAAATCCCAGCATTTTTGCCTCGCTATTATTAAAAACCTTTAAGATCTAAGATCTTATAGGTTATAGCGAGCTAAAAGTCAATTTAAACCAGAGGGTTTTTTTTACAACGGTATGTTTATTCAGCACATCATGAGTAATTAGGTTATAATCACGGATGTAATCAAAAGCTTGACCCGCAAATCTGACCTTTTTACAGTGTAGCAGAATAATAAGGTGGTAGCTATGAGTAAAAAGCAAGCATATTTAGAACAAAATTTTTGGCAGCACTATGCTGAAAAGCATTATCAAGGTCTCTGGGATCAGCTTCCTTCATTAACCTTAGTGATCCCTACTCGTAACCATGAGCACCTTATAGACATTACGGTAGCGAGTATCGCCGAACAAAAATATCCTAAGCTGGAACTTATCATCGTCGATGCTAATTCTTCCGACCGCACTTTAGAGATTGTCAGCAGCTTTAATATTCCTAATATGAGGGTGTTTTCTGTTGCTAAATATCGGTTATATGAGATGTTTAACCGCGGAATATCGTTGGCGAGCAGTGATTATGTTGCTTTTCTTGTTCCCGGAGACTTCTACCTTTGCCGTGAAGCTTTAGCTTATCTAGGCCAAGGAATAGTTCAACAGTATCATCCCTCTCTGTTATATTGTGGAAATATGCTCCATGAACATAATAAGAAACCCTATGTTATGCTACGACCTTTGAGTAAAAATCTTCTTGCCGGAGGGCGCCAGCCTGTTAGTTTAGCATCATGTTGCTTCAAAGTTGCTGATTTGAAGCGCATCGGGAAGTTCAATACTAATTACTTTTTGCGAGGGGGCTATGATTTGATCTGCCGCCTAACCTTGGATGATAGGTTCGATGCCCAATGGATAGATAGGGTTTTACTCGATTATGAAGGGCAGCGCATGAATCCGCTGGGAATATATCACCATTTTCGTGAAACGTTAAAAGTTTTGCGTCGCCATTTTGGATTTTGGTATGCCTTAAAATGGATGTTTAAACAACATGATATTAAGCGCTTGATAAAGTTGGGCTGGCATAAGCTGGTAAGCAGCTTTTTCAAACCTTAAAGGAGCTCTTTATGCTGACACCAAGCTTATGCACTTATACCATTTATCAAAAATAATTACACTTGGGCGGGGGAAGGAGCTCTCATAGTATACGACCGTACCGCGTGGTGAATGTCATCATTTTTTGAAGACTCCCAAGGATATATGTTTTTCTTATTAGGTTGATTGAGGAGTTCTTTGGTGCGAGGTATATTGTCCATTAGGGCTTTTAAAACAGCAGTGTGACCGTTTTTTGCGATAATATGGAGGATGTTGTTATCTTCTTCATCTTTTTGCATTAATAGACGTGGAAATGCCTTGGCTATCTTTACTATTAACGCAACATGTTGCTCTTCTAGCGCTTCTTCATGGTTCAACATCAAAAGCAAGAGATTCCAGTTGTTGATATGATGAAAATTTTGTTGGCTGTTGATGGGAACTCCTATAAGAGCTTCCCTGAATTCTTTTATTAGTCCTTTGGGAATGTCAATGGGAGAAGTGTTTTTTCTCTGTATAGCTATAGGAGAGCATAAAGAAGATTTTATCTTTTCGAAAAGCATGGCGACAAGATCAAGATTTCCTGTTCTAGCAGCTAGCTGTATAGGGGTCATTTGATCATTATTAATGCTGTTAATCTGTGTTTTTTTATGAAGGGCGAGAATCGTTGCGCATTGTAAGTGGTTGTTGCGACAGGCTTTATGAAGCGGTAATTCCTGAAGATGGTCGCGGGTATTTATGCTGACAGGTTTTTTGTGAGCTTTGCTTTCTTCGATAAAGTATTTGAGGAGTTCTTCTCTTCCTTGTTCCGCCAGATTATGTAGCAGTGTTTCACCTTTTTCACCTCGTTGAGAGGGGTTGGCTCCATGTTGCAATAGAAGGCTGATAATCCTTTTTTCTACCTCAAGTGATGCATCGCTTTTCCACTTGCCTAGCTCTAATAAAGCCGTTTCCAAATTAATATCAGAGACGTTGGCCTGCTTTTTGTCTTCGGGAAGATCAATAAATCGACTCTCATATTCCAGCAGCTCTTTAACTACATTAGCATGACGCTGGAAACAGGCTTTGTGGAGGGCAATTTCTAAATTGTGGTCGGGAGCTAAAAAATTTACTCCAGTTTCTAAGAGGAGCTTTACAATTTCATGGTGGCCATTTTGAGCGGCGGTCACTAAAGGTGTGGCTCCTGTAATATCGGTAGCTTCCAAAAGGGAGTGTACGTCATTTTCCAGGGGGCGTTGTTCTCTAGTTCTTTTTCGTGCCTCTAATAGCATCTCAACGGCTTTTAAATTGCCATGCTCGCAAGCTACATGTAAAGGATTTTGAAGGTTGTTGTTAACCTTATAAAGTGTTTGAGGGAAATTTTCGATGACCTCAGGAATAATGTCATCAAAACCTGCTCGGCAAGCTATGTGTATCGGAAGATCACCGGCGTTATTGCGGCCAAAAAGTTCACCAACATTAAACTCTTCATTATTTACTTGCAGTTGAGATAACCCATGGAAAAAATGGGTTAGCCCTGGATGTTGTTGTTTGATGGCCAACAAGGCAGGAGTATAACCTTCGTTATCTGTAATAGTTAAATCGCAGCCAGCACTGACTAGTTCTTGAATGAAAGTGGTGGGAGCATCTTGATCACTGGGGAAAGTGATATCTCCTGCCAAGATGGTTCGATGTGCGGGAGTTAGCCCATCGTCATCTTGTTGGTTTAAGAGGGGCCATTCGTTATTTCGGCCATGTTCTCGATAGTCGTTGAGAATGGTGATATCTCGGTTGTCAGCTGCAATATGCAAAGCGGTATCACCTTTGTCTCCCTTGAAAGCAGCCACCTCTTCATCTTGGAAAATTTGCTGTAGGTAGCCCTTGCCGACATCAGATCTTGCGAAAATCAAAGGTAAAGGGACTCCATCGTTTATCATCCGCCTAGATACATCTTCAAAAGAGCTGTTTTGGCAGATTACTGTTATTAAATATTCTAGAAGCTCGGGGTCGGGGTTTGCTGACTCCAAAAGAGATCTGAGCGGGACCGCACCACCATTGTTGGGAGCAAAAAAGAGCTCTCGGTTATATTGTAGTAGTAATTGAATCATCCTCTGCATATCTTCTAGGGTTTCCACCTGTTGGAAGCCATATTTAAGGGCGTGGTGTAGGAGGTTGTTTCCAAAGGAATCTTTATGGAGATCTCGTTCAACCAACGGTGTTTCAGAGAAATGTAGGCTAAGATGACTAAGGGATGATCCCCGCTCACAATCTGTGCTGCCGATTGCTGAAGAGTTTAAGCTAGAGGGTGTTGAAGCGGTGTCTTCTGAAAAGCTTTCCGATGGAGTATATAAAGTTTCCATCTCGGATTCAGATTGATCAGTATTGGGCGAAGATTCTACCTCTATAGGAAAAGAGTTGGGAGTAGGATAAGCAGGTGGGGGTAAGTCTGGAAGAGATCTCGACAAAGAGATGCCCAACAAAAGGTTTAGTATTCCTATGATATTGCTTTGCCTATGGGGCTGTGGGTTGTCAGTATGATTAAAGGACAAGGAGGTATTAATACGATAAAAATGTGTTGGAGATACTCCACAAGCAACCATTAGAGGAGTTTCTTTGTAGCGATTCATAATACTCTTATTAGCGCCTGCTTCTAAAAGCAGCTCTACAACATCTTGATTGCCAAGGTATACTGCATAGTGCAAGGCAGTATTCCCTTGATAGTCTTGGTGGTCGACATCGATATTGTTGTTTAAAAGCGTTTCGACAGCATCCGTGTTACTAGTAATTACTGCTGCATGGAGCGCAGAATAACCAAGAATATTTCTTCTGCCAATATCCTGCGTGATAAGCTCCGGGTTTTGAGGGCAATGGCCTTCGGCAATACTTTGTATTAACCTACTATTATTGAAAGGGAAGCTCTCTTCCGTTGTCCTAAGAGATGTAAAGGCGATTTCATCAGAATCAGCGCTGATAATTGGTTCTGAAATATTGAACTTCTCAAAGATGGGTCTTAGGTTAACGTTTAACATATTACATAGCCTGATAAACTCTGTAGAACATCCAGTAGTGTGTCCTGCGGCATTGGGACAAGGTACGATGAATTTTATGAGCTCTATTTCTTCTTCTAGAGTTAAAGGATTTCCCTGCAGTAGTTGCTTGGATAATGCTAACCCTAAATAGAGCTCCGCTCCGTTTTTGATGGATAGCATGATGTGTGTTAATGTATTATAGTCGGGGGTGAAGAAGGAGTGGGAGGTGCGAGGAAGATCATACAGCCGTTCCAATAAGCGCGATGTAAATTGATACTGGAGTGATTGTTCAATTTGATCTAAAGTAATGTCTGTAGAAATTCTATGAATGTAATCGAGGGCGGAGGTTCCTGTTTTATCGGGGCGATGGAAATCAGCATTGTATTCGGCCAGAAGAGCAATAGCATCAGTATCATTAGTCCGAGCAGCGCTTTGTGCTGCTATATGTGCTAAATTTTCTCCTCGTTCGTTATAGATAGAAGGGTCGGCTCCTGAAGACAAAAGTGTCTCAAGAGTTGCTAGATAGTTTTGTGGGGCTTTAAAGGCTTCATGGGCAGGAGTATCACCTTCCTTGTTTTTAGCATTAAGAAGTCCACGATTGTCTCCTATCCGTTGATGAATATATTTGATCAAATCAGCTTTACCTTGAGAAGCACAGCTATGGAAAAAATTATTACTTTGATTGTCTGGTACGAAAGCATTTTCGTATGTCTGTATCATCCCTTCTAACAAACCAGCAATTTTTTCGGGGTATTCGTCGGAATAAGCTAGTAAGGTCGAAAAGGAAGGGTGACGCAAAGACACCTTTATTTCTGCTACATTGACGAGGAAAGTATGGATGAGGGGGGGATAAATCTGATCGTGGGGGATAATGTTGCACCGCTGTCTTAGAGCATCACGAATATAATCTTGGGGCCTTTTTAGCTGAGGAAGTGCGCTTAGAGTTTCCCTGCCCTCGATCGTTGATAAGCTTTTGCTGTGATGGATCATAGATAAAATCATTAAAGAAGTGTTGGTGATCTTATGATCACGGCTGCAACGCATGATTTTATCAAGGGTGTTGATGATTTTTACCTGTATCTCAGGAGAGTCCATTCTAATATATTGAATCAACGTTCGTAAAGCATCTTGACGTATTTTAGGCTTGGGAGAATGAATAACAATATGTTCTAAGGCAAATATTATGCTAAAAAAAAGCTCTGATGAGCCGCCGGTGTGCTGCGGAGAGTGTTTATATTCTGTAACTTTCTGGAGGAAAGCTGTAAATTCTTTGCCGTTCAGGGCAGAAAAGTAAGCCATATAGATGATTGTCAAGACTGGCTTGAGCCACTGCTTTTCTAAATGAACAGAACTTATGGCTGAAGAAAGGTCGTTATAAGCAGCTGTTAAATTCCCCGAGATTGAACTGGGAAGGCTGAGGACGCCACCCACTGTAGGTGTAGCTGCTGCCCCTGCTATTTGAGCTCCACTGCTGGTAATGTTCATGATAAAGCTAGCCATAGTAGCCGTTCGTTTTAACCATTCTTCAGAAGAGCTATGCTCGCTTTTTAGTGTGATAGTAGCTTCATAAGAAAACTTTGTCCAAAAAGCTATCTCGGGGTCTTCTGAAGAATTTAAAGCTTGCAGCTCCTTAGTAGCTGTCAAAATTTCTTGTTTAGTAGCTTCGCTGATGGCATTGAGGTGCTTTTCAGTACTGTGAAGAAGGATGCTTATTAAAGTCGTAGCGTAAGCCCTAATGCGCAGTCTTTGCAGGGTTATGGTATCCTCTTGTGACAAGACAGCTTTGCTGTCTTCGGCAATTCTTTTCTGGAGGGCTATCAAACCTTGAGCTGTATTTTCTTGAATCGGGTCGCACTCTAATACCAGAATTAAAGCCTCTAAAGCTTCCTTGGATAGCTCATAATGATTGCATCCCGATAGTGTGTATAGCTTAGCTCGGCCTTGTTGTACTTGGTCGACATTTAATATATAGTTGCCGTTATCGTTGGTTGTCCAAAGATCTTGTTTGATGCTCTTTAAACGAGCCTGTGCTTCTTCAATAGCATCTCGGGTGTTGCAAGCCCCTCGGTTAAAGCTTTCGACAAAATCTTCTGTCTCCTTATCGGTATACGGAAGATCAGTCTGAGTACTTGAATCGAAGGTAACAACTCTAGGGTGGAGCTGGGGATTTTGTGGGGTAGCCGAATGGGGGATATGCTCCTCTACATTAATGGGAGTCTCCCTTGCTCTACTAAAAGAAACTCTTCTTCCCCTCCATCGGGGTTGTTCTGAAGGTGGTACCTCCTCATGATAAGAATTATTATGTGGCGTATAAGAAGGGGGTTGTTGATCGTAGACTCTACTCGATGGTTGCATGGTTTTTTTCCTCGCCTTGAAAGCTGTAAAAAACTTTTTGGATCATAACCGAACCTTATATGTAAGGCAGGGCGATTTCATCTAAATTTTGTTGACATCATGCTGCCTTCAGTACTGTCTCTAGGTATGTATGATCCATTGCTGCTTTAAATCGTTTATTTGG
>JBNJDP010000053.1:0-9487 GCA_051744985.1 Chlamydiota bacterium
TACTCTTAGTCATTTCCACCTCAAGTTGAATTTTAATCTGAAGATGTTGTGGCTATATTAAACGATATTGTCAACAAAATTTAGATGAAATCGCCCTGACTCTTCTTCATAATTTAAACTAAAATAGGATATCTACTCCTTCGAATGAATGCAAGATTACTGACAAAAAAAGGACTTTTTGATAAACGTAATTACTTTCTGCAATCATGGAGTATGACAATGAACAAAAACGATAAAATATACATAGCCGGCCATCGCGGAATGGTGGGATCGGCTGTTACCCGCAAATTACATCAAGAAGGGTACAATAACCTATTACTGATACCTTCAGCAGAACTCGACCTAAGAGATGCTGCTGCTGTTGCAGAAATGTTTGAAAACGAAAAACCTGATATTGTGGTCCTTGCGGCAGCAAAAGTTGGCGGAATCATGGCCAACATGAACGATCAAGCAGGCTTCCTTTATGATAACTTAGCTATCCAAAACTCTGTTATTCATAATGCTTATCTACAAGGCGTCAAAAAGCTATGTTTCCTAGGAAGCTCCTGCATTTTTCCGCGTGAATGCCCACAGCCTATCAAAGAAGAGTACTTATTAAGCGGCCCTTTAGAGCCTACTAATGAAGGCTATGCTCTAGCTAAAATCAGTGGTCTTAAAATGGTTGAATACTACCACAAGCAGTATGACTTCGGGGGCTTCAGCCTTATGCCTTGCAACCTATACGGTACCAATGACAACTTCGACCCTAAGCATTCTCATGTTTTATCGGCGTTAGTCAAAAAGTTTGTCGATGCTACCATCGCTGGAAATTCCACAGTAACACTATGGGGAACAGGGAGTGCACGTCGTGAATTTATGCATGTCGACGACCTAGCAGCAGCTGTAATATATTGTCTGAAAAACTATGACGAAGCTCAATTCCTCAATATCGGACATGGAAAAGATATCTCCATCAAGGAGCTGGCAGAGATCATCGCCAACCAATGCGGTTTCCAGGGTCAGATTGCCTGGGATAATACCATTCCCGACGGTATGCCCCGAAAGTGTATGGATGTTTCCAAGATGCAATCCCTAGGGTTTTATCCTAAGATCTCCTTAGAAGCTGGCATCGAGCAGACTATCCAAGAATATAAAGCTTTGCTCGAAAAGTAAACAAATACACAAAGCTAAAAAAGAAAGCCGGCTATTGCAGCCGGCTTTCTTTTTTTATAATAAGTAAAGATAGCATTTACTCTTCTTCTTTGTCGAGGGATTCGATTTTATCTTGATCAACTCCCGGAACATCGTGCGGTGGCGGAGGAGGCTCTATAGGCTTCATCTGTATTCTACTAATCTCATCGAGTCGCTTACGCTTTTCCTCGATATCCCATTCGCCTGCCAATATTTTCTTGCAATCAGTACTATCAAGAGTTTCGAATTCCATCAACATAGAAGCCATCAGATGGACTTTGTCATTCTTCCCTTGAAGCAGATCGATAGCACGGCGGTGAGCAGCTCCTATAAGCTCGCGAACCTCTTTATCGATAGCTTGAGCAGAAGATTCAGAGTATTTCTTCTCGTAGTAGCCAGGCATTCCTCCCATCTGTCCTTGGGAAGAACTGTCATCATAAGCAACGGTGCCCAAGTTCTCAGACATTCCCCACGAGCATACCATGCTACGAGCTAGCTTAGTAGCTTGAGTAATATCTTGCTGAGCCCCACTAGAAAGATCTTTTAAAAAGAGCTCTTCCGCAGCTCTGCCACCCATCAGAACAGCTAGCTGGTCGATAATCTCACTCTTCCAATATCCTAACTTATTTTTCTCGGGCAAGAAATGAGTGGCACCCAATGAAAAACCTCTAGGAATAATAGTTACTTTCTCTACAGGGTCAGCCTTTTCAACCATAAGCGCTACCAAGGCATGCCCCGATTCATGATAAGAAGTTGTTTTCTTTTCATCTTCATCGAGCTCCAAACTACGGCGTTCTTTACCATAACGAACCTTATCGGTAGCTTCAGCAGTATCTTGAGTAGTAACAGCCTTTCTACCCTTACGTGCTGCCAACAAAGCAGCTTCATTAAGCAAATTCTCCAAGTCGGCACCCGAAGACCCTGCCGTAGCGCGTGCTATATTCATAAGGTCTACCGAAGGATCAAGCTTAATCTTACGAGCATGAACCTTTAATATATGATACCTTCCTTTGATATCGGGGAGGTCGATCATAATCTTACGGTCAAAACGTCCAGGGCGCAATAAAGCTTTATCGAGAACATCAGGACGGTTGGTAGCAGCAACGATAATCACCCCTTCATTAGTATCGAAACCATCCATCTCCACCAATAATTGGTTTAGAGTCTGTTCACGCTCATCATGGCCACCGCCAATGCCAGAGCCACGATGACGCCCTACAGCATCGATTTCATCGATAAAAACAATACAAGGTGCATTTTTCTTGGCCTGCTCAAACATATCTCTTATACGGCTAGCACCGACACCAACAAACATCTCGACAAAGTCTGAACCCGAAATAGAGAAGAAAGGTCTGTCAGCTTCGCCAGCAACAGCGCGCGCAACGAGAGTTTTACCTGTTCCTGGAGGTCCAACACATAAAACTCCTTTGGGAATTTTTCCACCCAAAGAAGTAAACTTGCTGGGCTTCTTTAAGAAGTCAACGATCTCCTCCAATTCCTCTCGGGCTTCATCTATGCCGGCGACATCTTTAAAAGTCACCTTATTTTGCTCTTTATTTAACAGCTTAGCAGGTGACTTACCAAAGCTCATAGCCCCCGATCCGCCCATGCCTTTCATCTGACGAGAAAAGACAAAGTATAACAAAAGCAAGACAAGTAAGATTGGAAGTATTGTAAAAAAGTAGCTGAAATAGTTAGGCGCAGGTTCTTCACTCTTAAAGACCTTATCTAAAACCATATTGCGAGGCTGGTCAGGAGCTTTAAAGCGTGCACCTTGATTTTCAGGGAAATTCTGCCATTCTTCCTGAGCATTGGAAAACCAATGTTGATAATCATCAGCGCTTTGTCTTTCTAAAGCCCTTGTCGAAAGCTCTTGATCCTTATAATACCACGTAACATCGGAGACAGCTTTGCGAGCTTTAGCTAGCTTAACATTATTTTCCTCCAAGGAGTCGATTACCGACTGATATTCACGTAAAGTATCAACATAATTTCTGACGCTGCGCAGCTGATTAAGCCTTACATGGTTTTTTTCCGCATTAAGCTGATTAACAGTTGCTTGCAGTTGTGTGAGGATCTCATTATAAGCGGTAAGCTTTTTGATAGCATCTACATCAGCAGCCTTAGCATCATCAATCTTATCTTCAAGTTCACGCAGCTGTTGTTTAATTTTTTCATCACCAATACCTAGGACAGGAGCTCTGAAGTTAGTAATTAAAGCGTCGATATCATCACCGACTTCATCGAGACTATCAGAAGAAGGAGGATTGCGTAGAGCATCGTAATCACCTTTTATTTCCTTCAAACTAGTAAGCTTCTTTTCAGATAACTTCTGAATAACAATCCGATTCTCTTGGCCAGGAATATCAAAAATTTCGTCGACAACACGATAACCGTTTTTAGGGATAGCTATTCCAGAAAGATGTAGAAACCAGTCGCTGGCTTCACGAACATTGGCTTTGAAAGCTGCCCCATCGGCTTCTAGTTCACTCTTTCTTTCACTCAAATTATAATTCGTATCTAAAAGCTTCAAATACTTGTATCGCTCTTTGGATTCTTCGTTTAGTCGTTCTCTAAATTTTCCGCTGAAAGTTACTAGATTTTCTTTGAGGGCAACCTTGCGGCTAGCTTGAGGTTGTATCAAATCCAAGTTTACAAGATGCTCAACTTGATAACTAAAAGAAATATTAGCATCTTTGCCGCCCAGTAAATTCTGTATAGCCAGCACTACTAATATCGCTGTCACTAAAAACAAGAAAAAGCTACCGGGCAACCCCTTTTTATTGTCTTGATTATTCTTCGCCATGTATTTTCCTATATTCTCTTTATTGTCTACATACTATAAATGATGGGTTCATTCAATTTCAAGTTTAATACCAACTTTTTCACCCTCCTCAGCTATCTTCAAAAAGGTCTTTCCTGTCAAAAATTCGTGGATCACTACCCCTTCAGAAATCAACACCGGTGCTATGTGCCTTAACAACAAAGGAATCTTTTGTGACGACCACCATTCTCCCAACGTCATACCCACTGAACAGTAGAACATATTAGGATCCGGGGAAGCCAAAAAATACTCTTTAGCATCCACCATCACATTACCATGCCCCTGCCAAATATCTCGCCAATCTGTAGCTCGAAATAATTCATCAGGCTGATAGTAACAAAGTTTCCAAGGACCTAATACTCTAGGATCTTTTTCGTCATCAGAAAAAGAAGGTAAAGGACGATCAACCCAGAACATTTTACCTCGTTCTACTATAATAGTTTGCTCTCCAACATGCCATTTTTTTTGAGGCGTTTTAGCCTTCAGAGAGCGGCAACTTTGGTCTACAATGTCGCGGGAAAGGGTTGCATGGCTCCACGACCTAATAATATGCTTAAGTAAAGAAAAACGCGGTAAACCTGTTATTGAAGTGTCCCATAAACGTCCCCAAACCCCCGGCACTAAATAATCCTCCCACAGCTCTTTTTCATCGTCTAATTCATGCTTCAAATTTTGGGATTCTTTTCCAAGGTTAACCAAAGCACCGGAAACATCTTTGCCAAACTTTCGTGATAACATAGGTATAATATCAGTGCGCAAACGTGCTCTAGAAAAACGCGGATCAAGATTAGTATAGTCATTAAAAGCTACCAACCCCTTATTTTTTAGCCAGTCTAAAATTTCACTCTTTTTAATAGACAACAAAGGTCGCCAAACAGTGACCTTATCGATCACGATTTCTTCCTGCAACCCTCCCAAATTAGTCAAAGAGGCACCTTCAAAAATCCTCTTCAACACTGTTTCCGCCTGGTCATCAGCATGATGCCCCAAAAAAACTCCTGCCAATGAATATTGATCACATAGCTCCCGAAAGAACCCCAAGCGAGCCTCACGACAAGCCGCTTCGAGATTTCCTGACATAAGCCCTGGCATCAAAGTCTTACAATAGAAGGGTATACCATGCTGTTGAGCTAACTCTTTAAGCTGAGCTGCTTCGCTGCTACTTTCAGGACGCCACCCATGATCTAAATGAGCAACATGTAGCTCTAAGCGATGCTTAGCACTTAATTTTATCAGCAAGTGAAATAAAGCCAATGAGTCAGGACCTCCTGACAATCCTATTAGGACAGAACATCTTTGGCAGTCATAGCTTTGAAGAAAACGATCTAAATTTTGTTCGATTTTAGTGCGCATGGATTGAAGTATATAGAGATTAATGAGCTCGCAAATATGTTAATATAAGGAAAATTAATAATAGGAGTAATATTATAACCCAGAAAGGCCCATTCGATGAGCTATAACTTGATACTATAATACCTTCACCTTCACCCTTACCTAAAGGTTCTTCCTGATGTTCCTCCTCTTCTTCCGAGTCTTCTTTATCCTTAAAAATTTCCGCTAACTCTTCGACATCCCCGGCTAGGAGCCAAAGCTCCATCCCTTCTTTTCTCACTAAAACATCAGGATTGAAACGAGGATCCCTCGCCAGCTCGTCCACTGAATAAGGGCCTTCACTTGCGCCATTAATACTTAGATACCAAAGTCTTTCCATAAGATTTAATACGTTACATTTATTGGAGATAATGTTATAAGGTAGATTGTATTTTAGACAATATTATAACACACTCTAAGTTAACCATGCCTATAATCTGGCGTTATTTATTAGAACGCTACCTTAAAACCTTATTATTGTCAGTCGTGGCTTTTATTACCATCCTGATGATAACACGGCTTGATGAAGTAGCACGCTTTGCAGCTATGGGGGCCCCTATTGGTGATCTGGGCTTATTCGCCTTATACCAGCTCCCCTACATCCTTCCCATAGCTATTCCTATTTCCTGCTTGATTGCGGCAATGGTACTATATTTACGACTTTCCCATACCCATGAACTAACAGCATTGCGCGCTGCAGGCTTCAGCATCAACCATATTATAGCCCCCGTCATTATTGCCAGTGGGCTATTAATGCTTGTCAACCTATATGTAGTCTCTGAGCTAGCTACCGAATCTCACCTCTCTACAAAGAAGCTACAAAACAAGTTTAAATCTGTCAACCCTTTGCTTATTCTACAAACTCCCAACTTCTTTACTATGCGTGGCGCCTACGCCGACGTCCTAGGAAAAATCAACCCCGGCGAATATGCAGAAGACGTGATCTTTGCTGTCAAAAATAGCCATAACAGTCGCCTACACCTCGCCAGCGCTCATAAAATCAATTTCAAAGACAATACCTTTAGTGCTGACAATTTCAGAATTTTATATAATATCGCCCCTTCTGAAGAAGCAGCATCATTCGATGATGTTTTTGTAGAAAATATCAGTAGCTTCGCCACCGCAGCTGATGAATTAACCCGTCTGCTGACAAAAGAAGGCTGGAAACTTAATAATGATCACCTAAAATTCCGACTATTGCTCGTCAAGCTCAACAAAAAACTTTCCCAGCTCGCGTCCCCAGCACAAAAACTTTCACAGGTTACTGAAAATCGCCGCCAAGTCCAAGTTATCATTTCAGAAATCGCTCGACGCTTTTCCGTAACTTTAGCAACCTTAACATTTACCCTCATGGGATGTGCCTTTGGCATCGAACTTAGCCGCACCCCTACCAGAAAGGGTGTTATCACCGTTGCAAGCTTAGCTTTTATATATTTACTAGCCTTTTTTACCGCTAGAGGCTTCGACCAAAACTTCCCTTTAGCAGCCTTTCTATACTTTGCTCCTCATTTAGCAATAATATGGCTTTCATTAAAAAATCTCAAACGCGTTAACCAAGGCTTAGAATAAGATGGCTATCTTAAAAATTTGGCAGAAACATCTGCTCAAAGATTTTTTTAGGATTTTCTTTCTCTTTATTGGAAGTTTTTATTTTTTGTATGTCCTCATCGACTACTCTGCCCATACAAAACATTTTAGCCAGGCCGACTTCTCTTTCCCCACCGTAGCCTTATATTATTTATGTCATTTTACCAAGCGCGCTGAAATCCTTATCCCTTTTGCTACAATGCTGGCTGTCATAAAAGTACTGACGACCTTAAATCTTAACAGAGAGCTTGTAGGCTATCAGGCGGGGGGCTTTTCTTTAACCGCCCTTCTACGCCCTTTTCTTATTATAGCTGTAGCTCTTTCAGCAATGATCTTATTAAACTTCGAATACTTGGCGCCTAAGGCCCTGAACATGATCCAATGGGTTGAAGACACTCATTTTGATGGTCAAGATAATCATCAACAACCCTCAGTATACCACCTTAACCTCGACGATAACAACACTCTACTATATCAGCATTATGATTCGGTTTCCCAAGGCTTTTTTGATGTTTTTTTTATAAAATCTCTAGATGATATCTACCATATTAAATACCTCTTACCTCATGGAGAAGTCCCCGTAGGACATTACGTTGACCATTTTATCTCTAATGAGGAAGGCACTCTAGTGAAAAGTGACTCTCAAACTTACCAGGAATTTGAAGAGATCATCTTCGAAGAAAAAGAACTGCAATCGATCATCACCCCTTATCATTTCCAGCCTCCTTCCCAGCTGTGGAAACAGGCTTCCTACAAAGACACAGCTCGCTCGGAGCGCAACAACAGAATTATTGCCACCCTTTACGCAAAATTAGCGACTGCTTTGGCCTGCCTGCTCGCGGTTATCGGTCCAGCGCCTTTTTGCGTGCGCTTCACACGTAACATGCCTACGTTTTTCATCTATAGCCTTAGCATCTTTGGCTTGGTTTCTTTTTTCACCATCCTCGATGCAGGATATATCCTAGGAGAAAATGGTATCCTGCCACCTTTTTTAGCACTTTGGGGACCCGCCGCCCTCTTTGTTGGATGGGCATCACGGAACTACTATAAAATGGCTAGCAATTGATAGATAATGACACTGGCTTAACAGGCTCCTTCCCAGGAATTGACCTGTATCACAAGTTTATGTCACTGCTGTATAGCTCTTCCCTTATACGCATTAAAATTAAACCGAGGTAATTTTTGCCTGCCAGGGGTCTAGAACCTGACCTAGCATGGTGGTCATTACGACAGATACCCCAGTCGTCATCTTGATTACTCCACTCTACGATTGGAAGATCGCCAGTAGCAAGTAGCATTGCCTTTATTTCGGGATACTGTTGTACTTTTGCTTTTACTATTTCGTACATCAAATCGAATTTAACACCTCTATCTTCACCTCCACGACCATGCCATTGAGCATTATTATAGCGAAGGCCTAATTTATAATTTTGCACGAGGCGCCGCAACTGCCCTGGGTTTGTTGAATTAAGGATTCCCTGATAACCAGGAGTTCCGGGTCGAAATTTTTGAGCTTGAAAAGCATGTTCCGCTGTAGGCCAATCTTGGCCAGCAAAATGTACAGCATCCGCTACGGTATTAGCAAAGCGGGCATAGTATGTTTCGTTATGACCATTACCGCATGTTGTTTTATCCCCCCTTCTGTCTTCATAGAAAAATTTAATCGCCGGCTTTCCTTCTCTAATAGCCGCTAGGCACTCTTCAAGACTGCTAACTTTGGGAACATCAACAGATGGCACAAAAGAAAGCTCATCAAAAATATTGCTTATTAAGGCAACATCATTATCCCAAAAATGTCGCGGCGTAAATTTTTCAATGTGTTGCAGGACAGCCCCTTTAAAATCTTCGGTAGTGTAACAACCACTAGTTAAACTATCGAGGTCATTGCGGATAAAATAGCTCCATCGCCCACCAGTCTCTTCCTCAAGTCGACGAACAAAAGCCTCTCGGAATTGGTTCATCTCCATCATCTCACTGGTTTGCGGGGCATGAGCTTCTTTAGTGGTGAAGATATCGCTAACCACTGGTTTATTATAGCTGCCTCCAAACTCCGACCTAAGTTGAGGCTCCGGCGCCTGATATTGTTTACGCTTTTCCATCATCTGCCTTACTTTATGATCAGAGCTTCCATCGATACCGAAAGGAGTAAAATGCCAACTTTTCAGGATTAAGGCCATTCTCCTATCTGAAGATAGCGCCATCCCTATCAGATGAAACGGTGCAGAAACCACCTTGTCGATAGTAGCTAAAACCCCCTCTACAGCACCAAGCAACTTTGCTTTCCACCCACTCCGATGACCTTCACATCTTTCCCACTGTTGATATATTTGGATATTTCTAACAGGATTCATATTATTTATTATTTTATTCATTATCTTTCCCTGAAAAATTTAAAATCGACTCTTAGTAGAGTAAAACGCCTTAAAATCTATTTTTAAGGTAATCGGTCACGGGGTGCAAATTAGCATTGCAAGATAGAGTGAAATTTTTTAAGGTATTTTAGCATGAAACCTACCTATGAAGAATTAGAACAGA
>JBNJDP010000054.1:0-9377 GCA_051744985.1 Chlamydiota bacterium
ATGATCAAAGTTTTTGCTGCTATATTCTTCGCTCATTGCTTCCTCCTGCCATGAAATAATAAAAATCTTCTTGATTTTAAGGACAAGACAAGAAAAAATCTTTTAAAAAAGCTCTTTTCCCTGATTAAGGCAAAAAAAAATCAGATAAGCACCCTATTGCTCGCGGAGAGGGGTGCGGAATACGGGTACTAGCTTTTTGCAACTCTAACATGCTACAAGAGGCTCATCAAAAAAAATGTGGGCTGGCCGTGAAAATTAACGTTGTTCTAACACTATTGATACTATCTTCAGGCATCCTCGGTGCTGCCGAAAGTAAGCCGTGGCATCTCTCGGAGGTCAGGGCAGGGTCGGGATATATGTGGGTCGACCGTCCGGAAGACAAGCACTACTACAAGGCCGTCCCCTATAGTGTTATGGTTGGCTTTGACCTCCATCCTTACTTTAACTGGAGTAAGCATCCGGGAACGCTAAAATTTACGACGGACTTTTTTTGTAACAAGGTAGCATCACGCTATAACAGCGGAGTAGAAACAGGCATAGGCCTAGGGGTCTTATATGCTTATCCTTTTAGCAAGAAGTTTGCCGCTTACCTCGAAGGTAGTGTAGCGCCCATGTACCTAGGTGTGCGCACCGAACCCCAAGGCTCCCCTTCATTTAACTTCCTTGACCAGGCCGGCACAGGGTTGCAATACTACTTCCGCGCCGATTACAGTTTCAATGTAGGCTATCGCTGGCGCCACATATCCCATGGCAATGTACGTTCGGGGCCCAATGGAGGTATTAACACTAACGGCGTCTTTATCAGCATCTCCAAGTATTTGTGATGAAGGGTATAAATCATTTGGATCTTAAGGCCTCCTGATTTACAATACTTATTTAACTAAGGAGTGTAAATATGATAGGTCGCAACGATCCTTGCTGGTGTGGCAGCGGAAAAAAATGGAAGAAATGCCACTTCCCCCAAGCCAATGCTGACACAATTTTCAGTAAACAAGCAAAGAAATATTACGATAAGTACCGCATTATCCTCAAAGACGAGGAGCAGGTCGAAGGCATCCGCCAAGCTAGTCGCTTGGCAGCATGGATTCTCGATGAGACCTGCAAGAGGGCCCAGCCCGGCGTTACAACCCAGGAGCTCAATGACTTTGCCTATAAGCTTCATAAAGAAGCAAACGCCATCCCCGCCCCCCTCAACTATGGAGTACCTCCGTTCCCTAAAAGCATCTGCACATCTCTCAACGATGTTATTTGCCATGGAATCCCCAGCCAGACAGTCTTACAAGATGGCGACATCCTTAACATCGACGTTACCCCTATCCTCAACGGATACTATGGCGACTGCAACAGGATGGTCGTTGTTGGCGGCAAGACCAGCAAGGAGCGGCAGTTGGTCGTTGATGTTGCTCGCGAATCTTTAGACCGTTCTATGGAGATCTTAAAGCCCGGCATCCCCCTATCGCTTATCGGAGAAACTATCGAAAGCTATGCCACCTCCCAAGGGTGCTCAGTGGTATATCAATTTGTAGGTCATGGTGTTGGCGTAGAGTTCCATGAACCCCCCGAAATCCAGCATTGCCGCAATCGAAGCAACCTCACTCTAACGCCGGGGATGACTTTCACTATCGAGCCGATGATCAATGCCGGCATACCAGAAGGCGTGGTAGACCCTCATGACCATTGGACGGTTAGAACCATTGACGGCAGCCCTAGCGCTCAATGGGAGCATACCATCCTTATTACCGATGATGGCCATGAGGTCTTAACCCTCCAGCCCTAGACCGTCAAATTATGTTCCCTCAGCACCTGGTTGAGGGAAGTCTTCTTGTCAGTAGAAGACGACCTTTTGCCGATAATAAGCGCGCAAGGTACCTGAAATTCTCCGGCGGGGAACTTCTTGGGGGTTGTGCCGGGAATAACTACGGCATTGGCAGGAACATGCCCTCGCGACACCTCGGGATGTTCACCGCTAACATCGACGATACGGGTATTGCCGGCGATGACAACCCCTGCTCCCAAGACAGCCCCTCTTTCAATATGAACCCCTTCGACGACCACACAGCGGCTGCCGATAAAGACGTCGTCTTCAATGATGACGGGATTATTTTGTAGCGGCTCAAGGACCCCTCCGATGCCTACACCCCCCGAGAGGTGGACGCCCTTGCCAACCTGAGCACAGGAACCTACTGTCGCCCAAGTATCTACCATAGTGCCAGCGCCAACATAAGCTCCTATGTTAACGTAGCTGGGCATTAGCACCGCTCCGGGGCTGATATAAGCTCCGCGCCGCACAATAGCCTGCGGTACTACCCTGACACCTTCATCACCTTGCCACTGCTTGACGGGGACCTTGTCGACAAAAGAAAAGTTCTCCGACTCTATGAGGGTCATCTTATTGATCTTAAAGTATAGGAGGATAGCTTTTTTTACCCAGGGGTGGGTTTCCCAGCCTTGCGGGCTGCTAGAGGCTACCCGCAGAGAGCCTTTATCCAAAGCCGCTATAGTTTCTTCAACAGCTTGATGATAAGGCTGCTTCTCGAGCAATTCGGGGTTGTTATAAGCATCTTCGATAGCATTTTGAAGATTATGAGTCATAATATTTTTCCTGGTGAAAGTTTATAGCGCTGATAATAGCGGGAAGGTGAACATTTAAAATTTTATCGCCATCCAAGCCCCGCTCGATCTCATAGGTCAAGGTAGGAATAGCACGTTCTAGCCCAGCATAAGTCCCTAAGCATCCTGGCGTGGGATACCCGATATCATCGACGATCTTATAGCCGACATATTGCTGCAAGAGGCGAGCTTCTAGGGAACATTCCCCATTGACATTGAGGACAGGATTCCAAGAGTGCAGGCTGATAATCCAAGAGGTGTCATAATTTTTAAGATACTGAACTAAAGCTTCACTTTCGGGCTCGCTACCAGGATAAGGGCCGGGGTGGTAACGTGGGTGGGCAACTTCAGCTTTCCAATCTTTGGTGGGGAGGTTGCGGTTGAGGTCTATACCTCGAGAATTCGAGCGCCTGTTCTCCGCAACCCCGTCGGGGTTGTATTCTGGTACGATAGTCACCGCCCCCATTTTAGGAGGATATTGATAATAGTGTTCTTGTAAAGCTCGAGAAGCTACGATACTTTCGTGCTCATCACCGTGAACACCGCCGATAATAAGAATGTTAGGCTCCCCTCTACCGTGGCGGTAAGCTTTTATCTGTCGCCCCGAGGCGCTATAACCCCACAAATGCTCTTCCAAAAAACTTCTCCTTCATCCTGACCTTTGGGCTAGCTGACGCATCAATGCCGAAACTAAATCATTGAGCAATAAAGCCTCTGATTCCCATTGATTAATTTCTTGTTCGAAAGATGATAGCTCTTCTTGCAATAAACGTACAGAATCTTGCTGCTCCTGATAAGCAAAAGCTTTCTCTTTTTCGAGGACGGCGATCTTCCCCTGAGCTTCGAAAAGGTCGACTCTAGTGCTGTCGAGGACGGCGGACTTCTCCTCAAATTGGTGGCGCAGCTGCTTATAGCGCCCTTCATAAATGTCGGGCTTAACATTTGCAGCTTTTTCCTGCTGTGTTCTAAGGTAGGCATTGGCTCTGAGAAGCTGGAGATTTTCTTCCGTCAATTTATTATTGCGCACGTTGAGCTCTTGGTTTTTGTCATTAGCAATGATCACCATTTTCTGCTGAGCGTTAAGCTGCTCTTTAAGGTCTTCGACCTCCTGCTGATATTCTGCTAGCTGCCTGTCAAGGCCTTCTCTTTCCTCCTGGCTTTTCTTCCTAACATCTTTAAGCTGGCTGTCGGCGGCGAGGAATTTTTTAAAAAAATTCTGCGACGCCTCCTGCCTGTCGTCGATAATCTTATCGGCTTCTTCGAAAGAAAAGTAGCTCACCCCTATGCCCAGCGCCATTGACACCATGACCACCATCTGCCAAAGTTTGTAATCTCCAGCATAAATAATGAGCAACCCTCCTACCATCAAGAGGGTAATGGCTACAGCCCCTCGCTTCTTCGCTAGCCAGCAGGCAGGCAAGGCGGCAGCGGCGACAAATGCAAGGTAAGCGCTGCCAGGAAAGACCTTCACCACTGCTAGTATTACCGTCAACGAAAGTGTTAGTGGACCTATTATCGCCCAATATTGGGGATGACTTTCTATCTTTTTTGCTATCACAATCTCCCCCTCAGTGAAAGTGTACTTCGACTACCGAATAATCATCTTCGAAATTCTCTTTGCCCTGGGCCTTACGAGCCCAATCTAACAGATAATCGATAGCCTTTCCTTCGGCGCGAGGTTGCTGCTCCAGAACCTCCACAAACTCCTGAATATTAATCCTATGACCTTGGGAGGCTTCCAGCTCATAAGCTCCATCACTAAAGATTGTCAGCTTACCATAATCGCCTACCTTACAGCTATCAGTATGATATTCCGCATCGGCGCTAATACCCACCAACATCCCAGGTGTTTTCAAGAGCACCAGCTCCGCCTCATCAGCATTAGGGCCCGTCAACAAGGCCATAGGAGGATGTCCCCCCGAAGAATATTTGAGGGTACGTGTTTTTTTATTATACACTCCATACCACATAGTAAAGAACTTATCGCCGTGCTCCTCCATAGGGTAATGCTTGTTGAGGGATTTCAACACTTCGGCGGGCTCCAAAAAATTTACCCCCGGCAAAGAGCGGGAATTGATAGAATCCATAGCCGATATTGAAAGTAATGCCGATCCTACCCCATGACCGCAAACATCCAAGAGGTAAACGATAAAGTTATCATCATCGACCCACTGGTATCCAAAGCTATCCCCTCCTAGCTGGGTAGAAGGGATAAAAACCCATTCGGCAGAAACTTCTCCCTTAAGAGGTTCGGGCAACAAGCTAGTAACATACTGAGCAGCTTCGGAGAGCTCGTTGATAAGAATTTCTTGGTTGCGTTGTAATTTATCATAAGCTTCATTACGCTGGAGGTGGTTGATATAAGCCATAGAGTGATAACGTATCCTCGCCAGCAGTTCGATCTTGTCGGGAAGCTTCACGATATAGTCATTAGCGCCCAGCTCAAAAGCCTGAGCTTTGACTTCAGGGTCTTCTTTCGATGACAAGACTATCATCGGCACTTCCTCTGTTGCGGAGTTGGCGCGGAAGTAGCGTAGTAGCGTCAAGCCATCGATTTCGGGCATAAGAAGATCTTGTAGGATGACGGTAGGCTTAATATCATCAGCCATAGATATGGCTTTAGTAGGGTCTTTACAGTAGTGAAAGACGATATCATCTTCACCCTCTAGCATCTCCCCGACGGCTTGTCCAATAATAGGTTGGTCATCGACCAACAAGACGGTAATAGGATAATCTTTAGAAAATGGCGACGTCGCCAAGGCTTGCAGAACGTTCATAACTCCTCACATATAAGATTGAGCTATCCTTAAGGTATCCCCCCCTGCTGATTTTGTCAATGAGACAACCTGCCAAGAAGCGCTTTTCCTAGCTGCCAGGCTTCATCGTCACCATAATCTTCAAGGTATTCAGCGCATGTTGCTAGGGCCTGTTGCTGGCATACAGCCTTTAGCTGATGATCTGCCGCCTTTTTCATAAAGTCTTGCCCTTGGCAACCTTGACACCAGCATTGCGAGCACCAGCTAGGGATCAAACCTCGTGATAAGAGCTCTTTGACGATCTCTCCCAGAGAGCGGTGATCGCTAAGCTCAAACTGACCGGCACTAGGGAAAGTGGTATTTTTCTGGTAAGCTCCGGGCTCTATGCGCGAGCCTGCTGAAAGCTGGCTGATACCTAAGTCATAAAGTTGACAACGCATCGCCGGCGCCTCCCGCGCACTTAACACGATATCACTATAAGGCATAACGCAGCGCAACACCGCCACCAGCTTCTTGAAATCAATATCGCTAACACGATATGGAGGATATCTCGACTGGAGGGTATTCATCGCAGGCTGCAAGCGCGGCACTGAAATTGTTCTAGGCGCTGCCCCATAATGCTCTTCCAAGTGGTGAGCATGATAGAAAAGGCTCAAAGCTTCAAAACGGTAATCATAGAGGCCTAGCAGGGCTCCTATGCCGACATCTTCCATCCCCCCTTCCCTTGCTCTATCCATCGTCGACAGGCGTCGATAGTAGTCAGCTTTGGGGCCATAAGGATGCACCTGCCGATAGGTTTGATGATGATAAGTCTCTTGGTAAGAAGTGTAGGTGCCCACCAACTTCGTAGAGTGCAGATCACGAAACTGCTGTACAGAAAGAGGTGGTATAGAAACATCGATGCGGCTGATCTTGCCTCGAGGTTCAGTCTTTACCGCTGAGGCAATCTTCAAGGCCTCGATAAAATCCTCAAAAGGATACTCTGGGTGATCGCCCATTATCATCTGAAGATGTTTATGACCTTGACGCTGTAGCGCTACAACCTCGCCGACTAATTCCTCATCGGTAAGGATATTGCGTTTAAACTCCCTATTAGCCGAGCGAAAGCCGCAATACAAGCAGCTACCGCGGCACCAATTGGAGACATGGAGAGGAGCAAAAAGCGATACCCGCAGGCCGAAGATTATCTTCTTAATGGTATTAGCGGTATCAAAAAGCTCCTCGAGAGTTTGGTGATCACTACTGTCGATATTTATTAAGACCCCCATCTCCTCAGATGTCAAGGGGTTATTGCCGCTGCTGGCATGGTGGCGAGCTTTGGCCAATATTTCCGACACCCTACTTCTTTCGCCCGACTGCTGGCGGCTATTTTCTATCACCGACCAGATAAGGTTGTTATCGATAATTTCAGCGAGACGTGAGGTAGCCATCTAACCCTGAGCCCTCCTCAGTTCCTCAGAGAGCTTCTCATGGACAAGCCCATTGGTAGCGATAATCCTGCCGTTATAGAGGTCGAGAGGCTCCATATTATAACCTGTCACCAAACCGCCGGCTTCCCAGACCAAAACGGTGCCGGCAGCGACATCCCAGGCTTTGAGTCCCGGCTCCCAATGACCTTCGAGTCTGCCGGCGGCGACGTAAGCCAAATCTATAGCTGCCGAACCTACCCGGCGAACCCCCTGGGCGATATTGGTAAGATGACAAAATTCGGCATAGTTATCCACGGGAGAGGTACGACGATCATAGGGGAAACCGGTGACCAACAAGCTATGCTCCAGGTCCGCTATCGAAGAAACGTTCAGCTTCTTGCCGTTGCAATAAGCACCTTGCCCTTTGAGAGCGTGGAACAGCTCTCCAACGATAGGGTTGTAGACAACGCCAAGAATAGGCTCCCCTTGATGGAGCAAGGCTATCGAAACACTCACCATCGGGTAACTATGAGCATAATTGGTAGTACCGTCGAGAGGATCGACAACCCAGAGGAAGTCTGCCTCGCCATGGTGAGCTCCCGACTCTTCAGCCATAATACCATAAGACGGGTAACGCCTCTCTAGAATTTCGATGATAGTTTTTTCTGAGTGTTTGTCAGCTTCGGTAACAAGGTCGCCGGGAATACCTTTCTCTCTGATATCGGAAAGCTTACCCCAATGTTCCCGGAGAACTTCGCCGGCGGCGCGGGCGGCCTCTAAAGCTCCTTGAAGATGATGATCCATAATCGTTTAATTTTTGTTACAAAAGCACATTTTTGCACATCTAATTTCACGATGTAAACTATAAACCCGCGTTAGCCAAAAAAATATCCTTTTAAAAAAATAGTTTTATCTTATGACTGCCTATCAGCTTCAATCAATCATCATGTATAATTATTGTTTTGATATCATCAGGAGTTATTGCCATCGTCTTGTCTCGGTATAACCCTACCATAGAACGGAGGCTATTATAGATAATGAATTCTGATATAGGGTCACAGTAATCTGTAACATTTGCCACACCAAGCGCTGCTATAAAGCTCTTAACATCATCAGGTAGTCTACCCTTCATCTTACCAAAACCATCATCGGCAGCGATAGCCTCAAAATGACTTGTTATCTCTGCAAACAACTGTTCATAATTAATAATTTTACCTAATGTCATGTTTACCGGCTTCTGAAGAATAGGAGTGCTAGTACTATAAACACAAAGCCTTTTCAATGATGTTTCAAAGTCAACATAAGGAGCTATTATTTGTTTTCCACTATCCTCTTTTTTAGTACGCTTATATGTTTCAAAATCTTCTTTTGCATATCTCTTAACGTTTTCCCATAGTGATTGAACTGTAGAAAGTATGGTTTCAGGGTGCTCAGGCAACTCATCATCGTCACCTATCAAAGCTTCTTGTCTCAATAGTTTTTCGAAAGCTTCTCTAAGCCCTTTTTGATCCTCTACCGCCTCGACCTTGCCTTCCAAAGCATCTTTAAAAGGTTCTAAACATTCCGCTACTCTTTTATCAAAAACAGCTCTCTCCCAGCCAAATATCTTTTGGGGATGCCTATACTTACCCTCTAAGCGATCCTCCAATCTTTTACCATAGTCTCTAATACCATCTTGCTGTTGTTTAATCTCTTCGGTATCGAGAGGTAGAATTACTTCGGAGGGTTTGGCAGCCTCTTCATCGACAGCTGCAACCTCTTCTTGTCGTGGTGGGGTCTTATCTTGTGGGCTAATAGAAATTACTTCTTCGCTTACTTTTTCAGGAGTTACATGTTCCACTTTGGGGGACAGAGGAACTGCCGGCATCTTATCCTGCGCCACCTCGGACACATTTTTACCTGCCGGTGATGGTCGAAGAGAGTTTTTTTGCTTGCTAAACTTTTCTTTAATAGATTTAGGAACCAGAAGAGCAAAAGGACATAACAATAGTGAAGCATACTTCTTGATGGTGTCTAATACACCTTGTGCTGTGCCTCGAATAAAGGGGCTTACTGTACGCCCGAAAAAATTAACCTTTTCCCTTGATAAGCCAGATGGTTGCCGGCTATGAACACTTTTTGCCACATTGCTAATAGGGTTAAAACTGATACCTTCCATGCTAGCCGCCTTTTTATTAACTAATTATTTTATCAAGCACTCATTTTACTACTATAGTATTCCAATGTATTTATCGCTATTATTTTTTAAATAAAAATAAAAACTTACCTTCAATAAATTTTTATATAAACGCCAGTCATTACATTAATAGCAAGCGGTTTTATTTTTATACTTTTGCAAGAGCCGCAAAGGTTTAAAAAGTTTCCCCAAAACCACTCTGAAGGTGCTACTCAAGATTATAAAAAAACACGCCAGCAATAATGACAAAGAAGGCTCGGCTTCTCCGAAAGTTATCAAAAACAAGACCGAAATCAAAGGAGTAAAATACGACAAAAGAGCTAGCAGGGTGAAATTACCTTTTTTGACGCCTAGATTCCAACAGGGATAAGACACCAAGAAAACTCCCATCCCGATAAAAAAAATCCAAAACCACTGGACAGCTGT
>JBNJDP010000055.1:0-8797 GCA_051744985.1 Chlamydiota bacterium
AGGCAGTCGGAAAAAGCATTTTTATAAACCAAAACTAGAGGTGCTAGTCTCCTAAAAATTAGAAGAAAAATTGTCTAGACAATGGGGGTCACCTTAGTAAAGCCATGTTCTTTTCTTTGGGATAAAAAGTTATGCATTTTGGGAAGAAGAAAATGGCCTATAATTATGACAATACTGAAAAAAGTTATTACTTCTAGAGCAGTAACCATGCCAGAGCTTAGCGACATTTCTTCGGTTTTTGCGTATTTGATCAAGACAGAAAGGATGACAAAAGAAAGAATGTTGTCAAAGATAGCGGCGCTGATCATAGTATGTCCAAGCTTGGATTTGAGGAGTTTAAAATCGTTCAATATGCGCGTCTTGGTGACCAAAGAAGTGCCAGAGATGGCTGTAGCAATAAATAAGGAGGGAAGTAAAGAAAAGCCTTGATAGTATAGAGTTGCGAAACCTAAACAAAAAGGAAACACCGTACCTAAAAAGCCTATCAAGATCGATGAAGGGAGAATGTTGCGCATTTTTTGGGGATGTGTTTTTAGTCCGGCATAAAACATCAAAAAAAACATCCCTAGCTGAGCTAAGATGTCGATTTCAAAAGTGTGGCGTGCTATGTTTAGAACAGCAGGGCCAATGATAATGCCGGCAATAAGTTGCCCAGCAATTAAAGGCAAGCGTATTTTGTTTAGCACCATTCCGATCGTCCAAATTACCACCATGATAAACAGAAGATTGAAGAAATGAGTATCTAGCACATGAAAAATGTCAGAGAACATAGCACATTCTGTAAAAAATTCTTTGTGCCGGATTATAGAAAGATGTGGCTAATAGTTGCAACGCTGTATTGTTTATTCTTCGGTATCGCAAGGAGGTTGGTCACTGTTGGCGAGAACCTTGCGGGGCTTGCTGCCTTCGGCAGGGCCTACTATACCATTGCCTTCAAGTTCGTCCATAAGGCTGGCGGCTCGGGCATAACCGATTTTAAGTTTGCGTTGCAAAAAGGTGGTAGAAGCATTGCCAGTAGAAATTACAGTTTCGACAGCTTGACCGTAGAGACTATCACGAGGTCCTTCATCATCATTGAGACTGTTGTTAGTGCTTTCCATACGAGAAGGGTTGATCAAATAATTAGGAGGATAACGGCTGGTAAGGTATTCGACTAACGTGTTGATGTCGTCGTCATTAATATATGCACCTTGAGCTCTTAATAATGAGGCTGTCCCAGGCGGCAAGAAGAGCATATCACCATTTCCCATTAACGCTTCAGCACCGACTTCGTCAAGGATTATTTGGCTGTTAATCCTGCTAGCGACCTTGAAGGAGATACGTGCAGGGAAGTTAGCTTTGATAAGGCCTGTGATAACTTCCCTTGAGGGGCGTTGAGTAGTTAGGATGACATGAATGCCTACCGCTCGAGCCATCTGAGCTAAGCGGGCTATGGGCATTTCGATTTCATTACCTGCTGCTATCATAAGATCGGCGAGCTCATCGATGATGCATACGATATAATGCATATATTGAGGGATTTCCATGTCGAGGGAAAGTTCAAGCTCCGGGTTAGCCTTGCGGTGGTTGAAAGAAGTTATATTGCGCACCCCTAATTGCTTAAAGATTTCATAGCGTTTTTCCATCTCTTTAACCAGCCAGTGGAGGACTTTGACGGCTTCATCAGATTCTGTGATAACAGGGGCTATCATATGGGGTAGAGCTGTGTATGGGGTGAGCTCGACTTTCTTGGGGTCGACCATAATCATTTTAATCTCATCGGGACGTGCTGTCATAACTATCGAAGCGATAATTCCATTGATGCAAACCGATTTACCCGAGCCAGTAGCCCCAGCAATAATCAAATGAGGCATTTTTGATAGATCACTGATAACATTTTCACCGCTAACCGATTTTCCCAGCAGAAGCGGAACATGGGCTTTACGCTTCTGGCTCTTGTATTGGATGATCATTTCCTTAAAACCAACATCTTGAGGTACAGGATTGGGAATTTCAATTCCTACTACTGCCTTGCCTGGGATAGGAGCGATAATTCTGATCGAGCGAGCTTGTAAGTTGAGAGCTATATCATTTTCCAGCGATTTAATTTTTTGAACTTTTACCCCTACAGCAGGGTGAACTTCAAAGGAAGTAATGGTAGGTCCACAGTTAATTTGACCAACCTTGGCATCGATGTTAAAGCTTTTGAGGGTTTCCTCCAAAACCTCAGCTTGTCGTCGGAGATCTTTTTTTAGAGCCGATTGGTCAACCTTACGAGCGTTGCTCAGCAAAGAAGGGGGAGGGAGTTGATATTCACTATAGTTTTTTCCTTGAGCGTCAGCGACTGCTGGTAAGGCAGCTTTAGTAGTTTTTTTTGAGGCTGGTTTAGAAGGGCTATGAGAGGGCGGCAAAGGAGGGGGCTCTTCGAAAATATCATCGAGTTCTTCTTCTACAGGTGCAGTAGCATTAAAATTGTGCTGTTCAGGGCTATAGCTAGCAATGATACTCTCTTGTTGACGTCGTTGAGGTATGGTAGGCCAGGGGATTTTTATCTTTGGCAATGAAAATTTAGGTAGTCTAATTTTTTTGAGTTGCTCCCATAAAGAGGCTAAAAGATTGCTTAAAAAAAATATGGGGGCGCTTAAACTCGATTGAGTTAGGAGTAATATCGTTGCTAGAGTTGTAGTAGTGAAAATAATACCTACTCCCACATTGCTCAAAATACGCTGTAAATTGAAATCGGGTATATCTCGGTATAGGTAGTAAAAAGGTACTCCACCTAAATTGTGGCGTTCATAATGGAAAGGGAAGGGGGTATAGATTACAGCTCTTTCGGTATAAACATGTTTGTCAAGATAGTTGCCAACTTCGGGTGTTGTTTCGTTAATCAAATTTAGTAGGATACTAATAGAGCATATCAAAATAGCAAAGTATAGGGTTTTTAGAAATAGTTGCTCGTTAGCCTTGTTGCAGAGCATCCGCCACCCGATCCAGAAAAGAAATAAGTTTATAAGGTAGCTGCTAAGTCCAAAAGTGTATTCCATGCCCCAAGCAACAGTATAACCCAAGAGGCCCAAGAAGTTAGTTTGGTGTTGGCCATCAGTAAAGCTTATTAAGCTCAAAAATAATAAGAAGCTTGTCGCTAGTAATAATAGTCCGCGAACCTCTCTAGGGGTATGGTTGACAGGTTTGCTGTCGCTGTTATATTTTTCAGATCTGTTTTTTCTTGCCATCGCTACTACCCATATTACGTGAAGCTAAAATATATTATTGTAAACAGCCCCAATAATACACAATACCAAGCGAAAATCAAAAACTTTCCGGTGCGAAAGATTTTCATAAGACCCACCAAAGCTAGCCAGCCTACTATTGCCGAAGATAGAAAGCCTATCAGGCATTGTTCCCAAGAAGCTTCAGATAGTCCAGAATTATGATAAAGGCGGTAAATTTGCAGTATGCTCCCCCCTAAAATAGTAGGGATAGCTAGCAAAAAAGAAAATCGGGCGGCGTCTTGAAATTTCCATCCTCTTAAGCGAGCAATAGCTATAGTGGAACCACTACGCGAAACTCCAGGAAGTAATGCTAAGCATTGGAAAAGTCCTATCAAAAAACTGTCTATACCTTTGGCTTTTAGGGTTTGTGGAGGTGTGTTTGAATGAAATTTTTCTCCTATAAAAAGTAGCATGGCAGTGATAAGAAAGAAAAAGCCTAGCAACAGCGGACAATTGAAAAGGGACTCAATGATGTGTAAGGCAGGATAAATAAAAAATAAAGGGATTAAAGCTATAATAAAAAAAACAATCTGAGAATGTCGATAGCGTAGAATAGTAATAATATCTCGCCAAAAGAAAAATAATATTGCCGATAAGGTTCCTAAGTGACAGACCAAATCAAAAAAGATATATTTTTCTGGGTTGGGGTAACCAAGAAGGTGTTGTACCAGTTCTAAATGACCCGAAGAGCTGACAGGAAAAAATTCGGTGATGCCTTGTATGATTCCTAGAAGGAGAGCCTCCAAAAGTGACACACCAAAAATCCTTCTGTTGTCGATAGGTAAAGTATGAAAAGGGCGACCGATGGGACTCGAACCCACGGCCCCCGGAACCACAATCCGGTGCTCTAACCACCTGAGCTACGATCGCCATTGAACTATCAAATTAAACAGTATTTATACAAAAGGAGGATCTTTAGGTCAATAGAAAGTTGTTGATTTTAATGTCTTTAGCCTGATTTTCAGATGCTGCAGAGCTTTTTCTTGCGTTAGTGTATCAAATATACTCGAAGAGACGCCGAAATTTGAAATGGTCATAAGCATAAATGCCTCCCAAGAAAATCATGGATAAGAAAATTATCAACAAGGGGGCGTTAAGGCTGTTAGACCTGATATAAAAATTGAAGTTATTAGGAATATTACTTAATCCTTCCAAAAGGTAATGGCAGAATATGCCGATGATGCGGTTAAGGAATATTCCTAGGGGAGGAAAAAGTGCTCCACAAATTAAAGCCAGCATAAATAAAATCATGACCATGCTAATTAAGAAAGGCACACACAGGTTGCTGACTAAGCTTAAGAGAGGGAATTTATGAAAATACAATAATACTATGGGAATGGTTGCAGAATGGACAGCTATTATAAGAGCTAACCCTTGTCTGAAAAGCATTGCTAGAATGTATTTGTATTGTTGTAAGTGTGAGAGTTCGATGACCCTACCTAAAGGTTGGGGTGTTAGCCATTTTTCGAGAGCTTTGTTGACGGGAGAGTATAGAAGAAGAATAGCAGCGGTAGCTAAAAAACTAAACTGGAACCCCAAATTAAGAATCATCATGGGATTTAAAAGGATGATAGTTCCGAGAGCGACACCTAGTGTGTTTATAGAGACCGTTCGTTGGCATGTAAGTTTGCCTATCAACACTACTACGACACTAATCCAAGCCCTTTGGATCGAGGGGCTTCCACCAATAAATAGATAATAAGCTGTAAGCAGAGTAAGCAGCACGTAGATGCTATTTTTTACAGGCAGAAAAGATTGAAGGAAGACAGAGATAAAAAAAGCGATAATTGCAAAGTGAAAGCCGGAAATAGCCATAAGATGTTGCAGTCCTAGGCGTCCGAAGTCGAAAAGCGTCGAGCGATCGTGGAATTCTCCTGTGGCTAATCCTGCTAAAAGAGCTGCCGCTCGAGGTTCCTTAATGTTACGTGAAATATAGCTGTTGACCCACTTTTTTGCTTTAAGGCGATAAGATGCTAAGCTCCAATGTCGCCGATAAGGTTTTGGTGTAGATTGGAGATAAGGCTTAAAAGTGTAGGTGCTAGCGTTGTCAGCACATGAAAGCTTACCCTCGATACAATATTTATAGCTGGGGGAGACGAAGTCTTTTTTTTTGTTGGCATACATCCTAAAAGGGATATTTCGGTAAACCTTCCCTGACTTATAAGGAGTAAAGTTGTTAATAGTACCTCGATATGCCAATGAAGTTCCAAAACGGTTATGGCTTAGAGAAACATCTTCGATGGTTAGATAGGCTGTACCTTCGAGATCTTTTTGATCGGGAGGAGGCAAAATGTAGTAAAGTTTACAAAAGATAAAAAATCCTATAGTTATAAGAATCGTAGCTATAATCGAGCGGTAGCAATGGAAATCGAAATAGAGCTTAGGGCCAATCAGTGGTAATATTGCCAAGATTAAAAGAGGCAAAAGCAAAGCTGGCTGGCCTGTAAAAACTAAGCCCGCGCCTGTTAATAACCCTAGAGAAATTATAAGAGCGGGCGCATGGGTGATAAAGGTGGTAAGCGCTAGAGACAAATTACCTAGAATGTAATAATATCTTTTCCAAGGCATGAGTTATTGTTCAATGTTATATTTATCTAAATTTGCTAGGCATTCTTTGTGGATTCTAATTAAGGGGGTGCTAATTTTTGATAGTCGGTTGAGGGGTGGCTTGTGTTGCTGGAAATCGGCGTTGATTTTTTTTAAAGGTTCAGTAGCAGTAGCTTTTTGGCATTCGTTAACAGGGTTGGATTTGTAGGATAAATTTATTAGTGCTAAACCTTTTTCTAGAAGAGTGCGATAATATAGTGTGGTGAAATATTCTAAGTCCTGTTCGGATATCAAGTTAGAGCTATAACACTCATCAAAAACCTGGAAAGCCTTATCAAAAAAAATTGCAGCATCAGCATCACAGGTGTTTTTGAGGTTCAATCCCAAAAGATAATAAGACACCCCCAAGTATGGGGTAGAGTAAAATTTATCTTCCATAGCTTTTAGATGTTTGATAGCAAGGGTGTCTCCTTGAAGGTAGTCGCTCCAGTTATATATTTCAAAGTAAGCTTGCGGAGCTCGGGAATGGTGGGGATAGTGCTGAAAAACCTTGGTAAGATAGCTTTTAACAATTTTCGAAGGTCTTTCTAGTCTTTCTGCGCACTTCCCTGCTTGAAACCATGCTTCAGCAGCATCGTCATGGCTAGGGTAATCCTTGGCAAGGGTTAGAAAAGCTTTTTCTGCTTCTTGGTGATTATCCTGTTGAAGGTAGAGGTTTCCTAGCAGATTGAGCCCTTGAGCGAGGTAGGAGCTCGAGGGATGATTTTTTTTCAGCCTCTCAAGTGCCTGGATAGCATTTTTATAATAGTTGAGGGTTAAGTTTGTATTCTGTGAAGCAAATAATGCGCTGAGGTATAAAATTTCGTCCTGGTCAGTAGCAGCTTCAAAGAGTAGAGGTTTGTTGTTAATTAAATCTATTAAGGTGTCTGCCGCTAGCTTTTTTGCTAGAGGGATGGTTCGTTGAGAATATAGCTGTGCTAGAGCTTTAAGAGATTGAACGGCTTGTAGTCGATTATTATCTTGAGAGTAAGAGAAAGCTTTCTGAAAAGCTTCTTCAGCTAGGGTGAACTTTTCTTCGGCATGGTTTATTTCATTATGGTTTTTAGCTTCTATGCCCTCTGTATATTCAGCCTCTCCGAGGTAATGCCAGCTTATAGCATAAACGGGTGTTGTGCTATAAGTTTCACTACTTAAAGAACGTAAAATATAGAGTTTTTCTTGATGGCTACAGGCAGCTTTGGCACGAAGTAGTAGGGCTTCGGCTTTGTCATCAATAGATTGAAAAGAATGGTTTTCAAGAAGGTTACGAATTTTTTGGTGAGGTAGGGGAGTGCCGATAAGCTGGGATCTGGCAAGATGTATTTGAGCTAGTCCCAGCAAAGCTTTTTCGTCATCATAGTAGGTAAGTAGTTCTTCAAAAGCTTCTTGGGCTTTGTCGAGGAAAAGCAAATTAGTATGCAGCTCTTGAGAACTTTCATTGCTGGCTTTGAAGTAGCTCCATCCCAAATGCGATAATCCTGATAGTTTTCCATCAGTGGGAGAAAAACCTTTGATGAGGAAGGCATCGGTATAATAATCGATAGCTTGAAGGTAATCTTGATTAAAAAAAGCAGACTCTCCTAATAGGTAAGTAGCTTCTACGCTAAGAGGATCATCACTTGTAAGCTCTTGCTTGATGGTTTGTAGAATTCTATTGGCGAGGTTTAAATTACCTTCATAAAGGTAAATTTTTGCTAGACATAACCTAGGAAGAAAATAATCATCCATAGGTTCTTGGGAAGAAGGCATGATAGCAAGGTGAGGGCGCGCTGCTTGATATTGTTTAAGGTTGAAGTACGCCATGCCGATTTCCCAGTGAGCTTCTACTGAAGTTTCAGGGTTCTCTTGGTTATCATAAGTAAGGTATGTGCTAAGGACCTCAATAGCTCGTTCATATTGGTGGAGTTTATTATAGGTTTTTCCTATTAAGTAGAGAGTGTCGAGGTAATAAGGTTGTTGGGGAGAATTACCTTGGCTTTTGAGTATTTTCAGACATTGTTGGTAATCCTTATTGAAAAAATATGCTTCTCCTAAAAGATAGCATATCTCTCCTCGGAGAAGAGACTTGAAGGAGGGGTCATTGGCTTTAGGGTAATAACCCTGATGAATACCATAAAGCACTTCTCGATAGATAGGGATAGTTTCTTTTAACAGACTTGCTTCAAAAAAACTTTCCGCTTGGACAAGAAGGTCTTCGTAATATTCGTTAAGGGTGTATTCAAGGTTGAGGAATAATTGCTTGTCGGTTACAGCCCATTCTTCTAAAGGAACTTCGGCAGCAAGTTTTTTGAGTATCAGGTAAGCTTTAGCTATCAAGCCCCGCCTATAATATGTTTGAGCATGCATGATTTCGATAGGCAGCAGAAAATCCTGAACATCTTCCTGCTGCCGAAGGTTAAAGAGGAGCTTTTCAGCTTTTTCATAATTTTCTGCTCGGAAGTACAGTCCTGCCAAGCGCAGCCCTAGACCAACATAAAGCTCAGTATTTGAAGATGCCGAGCAGGAATTGAAGAGCTTGAGATAAATTTCTGCCGCTGGCATATATTCTTCTTGAGATGCTAGGATGTTAGCTTCATCTTGAAGTTTTAAAAATTCTGACGAATCTAGATTGTAATCATTAGCTGATAAAGCGCTAAACGCTATTGTTAGGCTCCAAAGCCACTTATGGATTTTCATCGCACGGTTCCTTAAAATCATGAATCAAGCATCTCTAGGAATAATAGGTGTGATATACAAAAAAATCAAAACTATAGTTAGAGTAATATCATTAACCCTTCCTTTTGGGTTAACTAGAGAGTTGTAATCATTAGGTTGAAGTAAAATGGTTGACAAGAGAAAAAAAATGGGGCAATATGCATTTTATCCTGAATTCCCGCCAACTCATAACGAGGTTGGCGGCTCAATTCCAAGGTCGTGATATAGCAACTTCTGTTTTTCAAGTATTTCACCTACTCGTATTG
>JBNJDP010000056.1:0-7465 GCA_051744985.1 Chlamydiota bacterium
AATTTTCAGGTTAGAAGGCTGGGAAAATAGTAATGGGGAGCGCCTCAATAGACTGCAAATTTTGCGACAACTATTTTCATAATTTTGGTGGCTTGCTAGAGGTTCTAGGACTTTTACTGCTTTTTGTTGTTGAGAATAGATGTTTTGTGAAATGGCAGCAATATGAGAAGTGACTAGCTTGCCGGTAGCTATTCCAGACTCATAGCTCCATGGCTCTTGAGGGGTATCAGCTGCTTCTAGAATAGACTGGGATGAAATGCCAAGCTCCTGAGCTATGCTGTCAACTTTGACCAGTACTGTCTGGCAAGCGCCATCGATTTCTAATGAAAGAGGCCGGTAGTTTTTTTGTTCAGTATCATCCAAAGTCTTTCTTTCAAGATGGTCAGTATCTAAAGTTCTAACAGCTATTCTAAAAAGTGACTGTAGGTTAGGGTGGGTAGTAGAGCCTAAAATGAGCTCTGCCTCGACGCCTTCGGTTACTTCGGGATTGCTGAAAAACATCTTAGCTGATAAAGAAAAATTGTCGACTATCATAACATAATTTGTGGGTTGGGTTAAAGGCTGTGGATTAAAAAATGTTGCCAGCCTGCTGAGAGCGCAGGCAGGAAAAGGCCTCAGCAAATTGTTCTGCATTCCAACGTTTTTTGGGGTCGGGGTGGCAGCAGTGCTGGATAATATCTGTTAGGGCACTATTTTTTATGCCATTACCAAAGCATTTTATGTAATCTTGTTGACACGAGGGATTACCAAGTATGTGTTTTGCTCTTTGCACTAAGGCTGTAATTTCTAAACGGTCAGAAGAATTATGATGGGGTGTTGGATAGCCGGGTATCATTCGTTTTAATGTCATAACGCGATTACGGGCTATTTGACGGGGACTACTAAAGCGCTTCCTTTTACTAATAGCTTCAAAGAGGATTCCGATAGCGTAGATATCAACTTTGGTGTCAATAGCGCTGAAGTCATCAGTGTTATAAGCTTGTAGTAATTCTGGCGCCATATAATCTTCAGAACCGCGCAAATAAATCTCTTGGCAGCTTTTGCTTTCTAAGTGAGCAAAGGCAAAATCTCCTAGATATCCATGGGTTTCACCTTCTTCGGAGTGCACGAAGATATTTTCCAGCTTAATATCGCGATGGATAATCTTTCGGCGATGTAAAGCTTTAACGCTCTCAGCAATATTCTCTACTATTTCTTCCAATTCAGGCGAAGAAAGTTTGCGGTAAGTTTTACTTAGGTCTCCTTGATTGTAATAGGGCATAACCAGTCTAACATCCTGATCTGTACAATAGGATGTATCATAAAAAGAGCATATCCACTTATGAGAAGGGCTATTGAATCCTAAATGATCCTGTATGAAGCTAAATTCTCGTTGCATGATTTTCTGACCCTCTTCCGATACGGGTGAAGCAACTGTATAGGGAGGCTCATCAAAGTGTTCTTGAACAAGTCTAGCTATTTTATGGGCCCCTCGGCTTAATTCTTTAGAAAGGTAAGGGGAGGGAGTGAATTTGGTGTTGCAGGAATTAAATAGATCGGGAGTGGAAGTATAAGGGGAGGTTGCAGACGATGTGGTGATTAAATCAGCGGGAGGGTTGCATCCAATAACCATTGGGTTTGACATAGTGGCTAAGTAGTTTTTTTGTTTTAAAAGCGCTGAAATTTTAAATTTTATTGCCTTAAAAATCAAGAAATCATTAGCACTAAAACTATGGGTTCTCTATATTGCCAATAGATGGAAAAGGGGGTAATATTGAAGCGTTGTAGGATAGTGATATTGTTATGGTGCTTACTGGGGATGGTAGGCCCTTGCTTTTCTGAACCTGTGGTGGTTGACCTCCAAGGTCATCTAGACAAAGATAAGTTGCAGGGGGCTACTGAAAAACTTCAGGAAGCTATCGTAGACAATCCTTCCAAGGTTATCCTTGATCTCAACACTCATTCGGGCGATTTATTAGAGGTTTTGGATTGGGCGCAGCAGCTATATGAATTAAAACGCGACAATGACTGGCAGCTTGTAGTCTATATCGGTGGCAGCGTTTTCGGGCCGGGAGCGATGATACCCTTTGTTGCTGACAAGCGTGTCGCTTCGCTTTTTGCGGTGTGGGGTGACATACCGTCGGGATCAGAAGATGTTTTACCTACCAATATTCTACGCAGCAGAGTGCGCAGCCTCATCTCCAACGAAGATTCTCATGCTGCTTTATTGCGCATGGCTGCGGCGGGTATGGTTGACCCCGCTTTAACTATAGCAGCCGAAAATGGCTTGACCGTTGTTAGGGCTGATAAGGCCGATTACAATGTAGTTTCGTCAAGTGGAGAGGCTTTGGTTTTGGATCATAATCAGCTTCTAGAGCTAGAACTCGTGGAAGCGGTATGGAGTGCTGATGCTTTTAGGGCCCATTATGGAGTCTCTTCCCAAACAGCCTCTGTCGACAATGAAGAAAATCTCCTAACTACCTCCTTAGCCCTGCTCCCCCAGGAAGTAAAGGATAGGTTGTCGAAAAATATCAACCTAGATCCAGAACAAGAACAAACGATAGGTTATCTTCATATCGATGATAAAGACAAGCCCATCGGGCAGTCTACTTGGATTTATATTCGTAGTGCTCTCGACTATTATAAAAAGACTCGCCCTGCTGTAGTAGTTTTGGAGCTCAACACCCCCGGGGGAGAAGTTTTTGCTGCCCAGAAAATTTCTGATGCTTTGAAGGATTTTGATATCAATTACGGTATTCCTGTTATCGCTTATGTTAACAATTGGGCCATATCAGCAGGGGCGATGATTGCTTACTCGTGCCGTTTTATCGCTATCGCTAAAGATGCTAGTATGGGAGCTGCTGAGCCTGTATTTGCGGGAGGCTCTGGAGGTATGCAAGCTGCTCCCGAGAAGGTTAATTCTGCTTTACGCGCTGATTTTTCCAATAGAGCAGGATTCTTTAACCGTAATCCTCTTATAGCCGAAGCTATGGTCGACAAGGAGATGATTTTGGTAGTTCGCCATGGAAAGATCATTAAGCTCGAAGACCCAACAAGTATACGCTATAGTGGTCCCGATCCAGATATTGTCGTCACTAAAGCCGGCAAGCTACTTACCCTCGATGCTAAGGAAATGATCGAATACGGCGTAGCTGATATGGTTATCCAACCAAAAGAAATACCCCTGCGTTCCTCAGCAGAAGAGGCTAAGGGGCAATGGCCAGCGGAAAAGATGGCTCTATTTCACCACCCTTATTTATCACATCTAGGAATGATGAGCGTCGATGAATATCAGATGGATTGGAAAGGGCATTTTTTAGCTTTCCTAGCAATTCCGATGGTTTCCTCATTACTCTTTTTGGGGTTGATGTTAGGGTTTTATACAGAATTTAATACTCCCGGCTTTGGGGTTCCAGGAATCCTAGGGCTAGCATGTTTATTTTTTATTATTCTTTCTAGTTTTTCACTAGAAGCGGCAGCATGGTTGGAATTGATCTTGTTGGCAGCAGGGATGATATTCCTGAGTGTAGAACTTTTGGTTTTACCAGGGTTTGGATTAGCAGGTTTATTGGGGGTAGGGTTGGCGGCAGCAGGGTTGCTGGGAATGTTATTGCCAGGGTTGCGCTCTATCTCTTTCGACTTTAATTCTCAAACTTTTAATGCTGCAGGGCAAGCTGTGATGGAACGCGTAGTATGGTTGAGTATTAGTTTTATAGTAGCTATAGTGGCCATGATATTGTTAAGTAAATATGTTATGCCGCGTTTTCATGGTTTTCAACGTTTGGTGTTGAAGGGAGAAGAAACCACTAGCCAAGGATATGTTAGCGGTAATGCTAAAGAGCTTCCTCCTATAGGTTCTGAAGGGGTGGTGGTCAATGTTCTTCGTCCTGCAGGAAAGGTTGAGATTGAGGGACAGGTTTGTGATGCTACCAGCATAGGGAATTTTATTGAAGCTGGCATTAAAGTGGTCGTCGTTAATATTGAGCGCAGTAGCGTGATAGTCGATCGTAAAAAGTAAAAAGGAGAGCATAATAGATGATGTGGGCACCATGGCTTGCCATGTTAACGGGGTTGTTGATGATATACCTCGAATTTTATCTTCCTGGCGGGATTATGGGGGCTATCGGTACAATAGTGCTTATAGCCAACATTGTCTATGCAGCGGGAAAAGATCCTTCTCTTGTGGAGATAGGAGCTTTAATACTAATGACTTTGTTGGGAGTGATAGTTGTTATTAAGACAGCCCTCTGGCGTATAAAACAAGCAGGCCCTGAGAGCAGTGTTTATCATACCCAAGATCAAGAAGGGTATTTAGCATCTCAATATGATAAGCAGCTGATAGGGGAAGCAGGGGAATCCCTTACCAACCTTAGCCCTTCGGGGTATATTCTCGTTAAAAACCAAAAAATACAAGCTGTATCCCAAGTAGGATTTATTCCCAAGGGTACAAAAATTATTGTGGTGAGCGGTCAAGGCGCTCATTACATTGTGAAACGTCAAAAAAAGGAAAGCCACTAATGATGTCACAATTTACGATAGAGTTTTATTTTATTTTCGTCATCCTGGCGATTGTCGCCCTAATTATATTGGGGGTGACAGGTAAGTTTATTAGCTTATGGTTCCAGGCTTTTGTATCAGGAACGCCGATATCACTATTTAATATTATTGGTATGAGCCTACGTAAAATTCCGCCGCGAATTATCGTCAATGCTAGGATTAATTCTTATAAGGCCGGCCTTAAGGACCTTACTGTTGCCGACCTCGAGACACATTATCTGGCGGGGGGTAAAGTTTTGGAAGTTGTCAGAGCTATGATTGCTGCCGATAAGGCTAATATTCCTCTTGACTGGCGGCAAGCAACAGCTATCGACCTTGCAGGTCGGGATATTCTTGATGCCGTAAGAACCTCCGTAAACCCTAAAGTTATCGACTGTCCGGGGGATAAGCATCCTGGGGGAGCTATTACCGCCGTCGCTAACGATGGGGTGCAGCTTTTGACACGTGCAAGGGTGACGGTAAGGACCAATATTTTACAACTTGTTGGTGGTGCTACTGAAGAGACAGTTATCGCACGAGTAGGTGAAGGGATAGTCAATGCGATAGGCTCTGCTGAGACTCACCTTGATGTTTTGGCTGCTCCCCAAAGGATTTCAGAGCTAGTTTTGGAAAAAGGGTTGGATGCGCAGACGGCTTTTGAGATCTTATCGATCGATATAGCTGATATCAATATTGGAGAAAATATCGGTGCTCGCTTGCGCGCTGACCGTGCGGAATCCGATAAGCGCATCGCCCAAGCTAAGGCTGAAGAGCGGCGTGCTATGGCTATTGCTGCCGAGCAAGAGAATAAAGCCGAAGTTCAGGCCATGCGTGCTAAAGTTGTAGAAGCTGAAGCAGAGGTTCCAGCAGCTATCGCTGAAGCTTTCCGTAAAGGTCACCTAGGGGTTATGGATTACTATACGATGAAAAATGTTAAGGCTGACACCGATATGCGCTCTTCGATTGCCAACCCTAATGATGATAAACAGAAATAAGAACACTGTAGCGGGCAGCAAATAGCTGCCCGCTAAGTAAGGAGCAGCTTGTGCAGATAATAGATTTTTTGATCTTTGCTTTAGGGTTTTTGGTCTTTATAATTGTGTCATCCAAAGGCAAAGCCAGTCTTAATGATAAAAGCTCTACGGATAAAAATAACAACCACAAGAATTCAACAGAATGGGGTGAGTGGTTACAAGCTTTAGAGCCCGACAACTCTGCTGATGAACAGTCGCAACCTGATGCAGTTTTTAGGAACGAAAAGCCTTTGCAAGAAGAGTATAGAAAAGCTACTCCTGATACAGCTAAGGATTATTCTCTGCATTATGACCTTGAAGGTCGGCAAAATAAGTCTTCAATAACTCGTCGCCCTTATAATAGCCAAGTTGATAATAATTATAATAGAAAATATGAACATGATGATGTGATGAAGTCCTCAGAGATCAGCTCTAACGCTTACCAAATCGACACCGATGTTTATCAGACGGGAGCTGATGCTTATAAAGTTGATGAAGATGCTTACAAGGTCGATGAAGATAGTTATGCGCTGAATAGAAAGCAAGAGCTGAGCAGCTTGGATATAATAAAATCTTTTAATTTCCCTCGTAATCTTGTAGTTTATAATGCTATCATGGGCTCTCCTAAGGGTATGGAACGCTTGAGGAGATAGAAATTTTCTTAAAAATAATTTTACAAGGAGGTTTAAATGACGACAATAGGTGCTGGAGACTTACGCGGAGCAGCTTGCGTATATTATTCAAGTGATTATTATTCAAGTGATGATGAGCATAGTGATAGTGTAGCAAGATCTGCTTCATCAACCCTTAGTGATATCGCCAGCAACTCTGTGCCGATTAAAACTCCTGAAGATAGCTGGGAATCTGATGTTGAAGAGCCCTGTCAATCTTCAGGTGTAGACCCCAATGAACTTGCTAAAAAACTTCAGGGCTTGTCAACGAGCTCGAATGTTATCTGGCCTTAAAGAAATCGTATTCTATGAGATATCTTACTCCTTATATGAAAGTGTTGGAAGATGTTGCAGCTGTTGCTAGAAGTTGTGGCAGAAAGCCTGAGGAGATCACTGTAGTAGCGGTCTCCAAATATATTCCTTTGCCCGACATTCAAACTGTATATAGCGAGGGCTGCCGTGATTTTGGAGAAAGTCGCTTAACAGAAGCTTTAGAGAAGGCTGCTCATCTGCCGCAGGGTGTTCGATGGCATCTGATAGGTTCTTTACAGAGTAAAAAGGTCAATAAAGCCATAGGTAAATTCGACCTTATCCATTCGGTAGATACTCTCAAATTGGCTCATAAAATTTCTTCGTCGAGCTTATCTCACAATATAACGACCAACATCCTATTGCAAGTAAATACTTCGGGAGAAGAATCTAAGCATGGCTTTGCTGTTGAAGAATGTATCTCCGCCTTTGAAGAGGTTCAAAACTTGCCAAATATAAAGGTGGAAGGATTGATGACGATGGCCCCCGCTACTGAAGATACTTCTATTATAAGGCGATGCTTTAAGCAGCTGGCAGAGCTTAGAGATCAGCTTGGAGTCAAACACCTTTCAATGGGAATGTCCAACGACTATCGTATAGCCATTGAAGAGGGTTCTACCATGGTGAGGGTGGGTTCTAGGATCTTTTCAGGATAGGGAGATACTCTCTACAATAGTTGTCAGACACTAAGCTAGGGAGGAGTCGTCTGATGAAAATAGAAGCTTTTTCTGCTTTTAAGGCACTTTTACCTTTTCCTCTTTCTTTTGTAGCTAGTGAAATTAAAGAGGGGGTTGCCTGGGGGAGGCGATGGTATAAGTTTGCTAAAACATGCGTTAATTTATCCTGGTTAAAAATTATTTTTACTAGGCTCTGTCCTTAAAGTGCAATTTTTGATATAAGCTTTCCTTTAGCAACAAAGGAGTATTTATGTCACGCAGAGTTATCACAGATGCTATT
>JBNJDP010000057.1:0-7295 GCA_051744985.1 Chlamydiota bacterium
TAAGCTTCATACCGATAGTGAATTTTTAAAAAACTTTAATCCCAATCAAATATTAAAGGCCTACCAATCAAAAGAATTTAAAAATCTAGCCACGCACCTTTTAAAACTAATGAACGCTGAATCCAAAATCACGCCCGAGACCAAGTCGAAATTTTCGAGTTTAAACCAGGCTGAAGCTGCTTTTCAGTTATTAACCAGAATCGGAATGTCTATCGGTACATTAGAAAAAGAAGCGAAAAAACACCAACAAGGTCTACCCAAAAATGATCAATACCACGCTTTTAAAGCAACAGCACAACAAATTCTAGACCTGTCTATCTCTGACTATGGCAATGTTTTCCCTCGCGCTGCCAACCTCTACCAAAATTTAATAGAAGCCTTCACCCCTACAAGCTAAAAAATTGTCGGTTAATATCCTCCGCAGTGGCATCTCCAAAAATGATGTTCTTTCTACCCTATTCTTCCTTCATCCTATATCCGACACCTCTGACCGTTTCGATCATATCAAAGTTGGGGCCTAGCTTTTTACGCAAAGAGGCGATATGTACATCGATATTACGGTCGATAATAAAAGCATCTTCATTTTGGACATCATCGAGAAGTTGATTGCGAGACAGAACTTTCCCCCTGCTAGAGAGTAGGCGCCGCAAGATGCCAAATTCCGACAATGTTATCGGTATTATCTGGTCACCTTTTTTGAGTTGATAACGATCGATCTCCAAAGTGTATTCTCCAAAATGGATAACATTTTCTTCTTCAGCATCTTCATAGTGCTCAATTTCTGCTGCTCGACGTAAAACGGCCTTAATCCTAGAAAAAAGAATCTTAGGAGAAAAGGGCTTGGTAACATAATCATCGGCACCCAACTCCAACCCCAGAACAACGTCGATCTCTTCAGTCTTGGCAGAGACGATGATCACCGGAATATGTTTTAACTCGGGATGACTTTTCATTTTACGACATACATCCAAGCCATTTTGACCAGGAAGCATAATATCGATAATAGCTAGATCAGGTTTTTCACGCTCTATGGCACGGTAACCATTGATGCCGTCGACCTCAACATGTAGAGAATACCCTGCTATCTCTGCTTGTAATTTTATCAGGGCGGCGATGTCTTCCTCATCCTCCAATAAGATTATTCTCTGCTTTTCCATCTTATCCTCTCTCCTATTGAAAATAGGTTAATACACTATTTAGCCTTATCTTAATTAAATCATTTTTTAACAATATTTTCATAATAATTTCTTTTTATAAGGATCCCTCTCATGATAAGGCTATGCTTTCTTTGCAAGGCAGAAGATTCCTACAAAATGTATTTTTATCTATAATAAGCTTTTTGATAAAATGGCAGGGTAGGGTGCCTATATAATCATACGATAAAGCTTTAAACGCCATTTTATATGTTTATTGCGCTGTGAGATGATTGAGCACCGTGCCATAATTTTTTTCCTTAGAAAGGCTTATATGGGCAATTTATACGGTAAAAAAAGGAAGATCGTTAAAAGATTAATAAAAATTAAAGCAAGACTTTATCGATACCCCCTATAAGGATATTTATGACCCATCTTTTAAAAATCATTATCTCTCCTATTATCAGCTTAACTCTATTTGTAGTTAGCAGCGCCTATTTTAATACTTTTACCAGCGTCCGCTTTAAGTTAGCTGGTTTCGATGAAACAACTATCGGCTATCTTCATTCGGCGTTTTATCTAGGTTACCTGATAGGATCTGCTAAGGTCGAGCGTTTAATAAGGCGGGTTGGACATATTCGCGCTTTTTCAGCTTTTTCTAGCATCAATATCATCTGGTTGATGGTTTTAGGGCTACTGCCTCTATCTAAAGAAGTTTGGATTTTAGCTCGTTTGTTTACGGGGATTTGTATGGCATCTCTTTTTATCGTCATCGAAAGTTGGTTGATCGCCAAAAGCACTATTAAAACCAGAGGGCAAATTTTAGCGATTTATATGGCCGTCCTCTATGCTTCCCAATCAGGCAGTCAGCTCATACTTAATTATATCGACCCCCTAACCTCAGCTTCTTACCTTTTAGCTGCCTTATTATCAGCTGCAGCGATCTTTCCTCTGGCGATTACAAAAACGGTTTCTCCTAAGGTTGAAGAGCCTACCCTCAGCAACGTTTTTAAGCTCTTCCACTTTTCACCTTTGGGATGGTTGGGGTGTTTTATGGGGGGGATGATACTCAGTTCCATTTATAGCTTTACCCCCAACTTTGCTCAAGAGTACGGCCTAAAAGTTTCTTACATTATGACCATCACTATCGGAGGAGGATTTCTCTTACAATGGCCGATTGGCAAGCTTTCCGACATCCTTGATCGGCGTAAAGTTCTAATTGGAGTAGCTTCGGGAACTCTATTACCTAGCTTTTGTTTGCTTTTATTCCCCAAATTTTCTGGGCTAGTGATGGTGGCATCTTTTTTATTGGGAGGCTTAATTTTTACGATCTATCCGCTCAGCATCTCACAAGTTTGTGACCGCATCGAAGACAAAAATATCCATAGCGCTATTGGGCAGCTATCTCTTATCTATGGAGGAGGAGCTATTGTCGGTCCTCTTTTTGCTCCTATATTCACCAATGCTTTTGGTCTTTCAGCCCTTTACCTCTATGTTGCTTTAGTAGCTGGAAGTTTGCTAGTAACGGGATTACAAGCTTTATCACGGCGCCCAGAAGTCTCTATAGAAGAGCAAAGCGAATATGTGGCCATCCCTCCCCGTAGTAGCCCTGTGGCTGCTAACCTCGATCCTCGTGGAGAGCAGGCAGACTCTAACCCACTATTGTAACTAACTATTGCGTCGGTAGTACAATCGTGGGTGCGACAAATTTGACTTGGACATATTGCTTTCTTATGCTAAAAAGTTTGTTTTTTTAGAGGGTTATTCACAGATATCTATGAATTATTTAAAAGCTGCTATTGTTACCACTTTTGTTGTAGCGTCGGTGCTACTGGTGTTATTGTTGTTTGTTTTCGATGGTGACTACCGGCTTAAAAAAGCCCAAGACGCTTTTCAGCAGGAAGAATATACTTTATCTTTAACGCAGCTGGAGAAAATCAAAACCTCTATCACCAGCCATCAATATTATTTAGGACGAGCTTATCTTTACCGTATTGACAATAACCTCCCCAAAAGCTCCCAAGCTCTGGAGACCGCCCTCGCCGCGGCCTATAAAAATAACCTACCTCATTCTCAGGTTGCCGAACTATATTTGAATCTCGCTCTCAATGCCTATTTGAGCCATGACTCCAATAATCTTGGTGAATATGTAGCGTCTCTATCATCTCTTTATCCTGACGAAGGCTATGTGCATTTGTTGCAGGGTTTAAATTATTATTACAAGCACAATTACCTTGCAGCCTTAAACGAATGGCAAAACTTACCCCCCTTTACAACATATTCACCCTGGATGGCTAAAATTTTTCCCGAGATCTTTGATGAACAGTGGCAGAACTACCATATCGCCCGTTGTTATCTTGAGCAGGATAAATTCTTTGAAGCTCGCCAGCTGCTAAAAAAACACTATCCACCCACCGATTCAAAAGACTTAGAAGAATATTACTATCTTTTAGGACTAAGTTATCTGCTACAAGCTGATAACCAGCCCTTCTCAACAGCCTTATTATGCTATCAGCATGCCGATCACTCTGCTAGAAAAGACTCCTTGGCATCACGGTATTATAGAGCGGCTCAAGAGGCTTACGACGCTTTAGATTTTGAAAGCTTCTTCTTGTTTGCTGAAAGGCTGGAATCTTGGCAAGCTACCACGGAAATACAACTCCTTGGGGGGATGCTAGCGAGAGATCTACGTATCAACCCCGAGCACATTTCTATATTCACTAATCACCTTAAAACCAACCTCTTACAAGAGGCTTTGTCCGAAGAGTTACTCGAAGACCTGTGTCAGCAGTTGGCGGAAGGGCAAAAGCATCAAGCGCTGTCCAGTTGGAACCTAACCTTACAAATCGCCCCTCAGCCTTCATCGCTAACAGAAAAGCTTAATAAACGTTTGCCTAATATGCTTGTCGAAGCCATCGCTGCCGACAATGAAGATCTCCCCATCGCCAATATTATGATGGATTTCTATCAAGATGTCTCTGAGTCCCCCATGCTATTAAGGGACTTTTCTGATCAATTTCTTAGGCTTTCCGAAGTATTATGGCAAAGACCTTTCCAAGCTAAAAAATCTAGCAGCCTCTTAAAATTATCAGGAAAACTATCACCCTCTTCACTGCAAGAAAGCTTCCTCAACACAGTTACTCAGGTAATCAACACCCGCTTTCAACAAGCACTAGCCGATGATGATATCGACAAGTTAGGCGCTTTATACGATGCTATCAAGCATTTTAATTTTGACATCCACGATTTCTTGGGAAAAAATGAATTAGCCAACCAATTAGGCGATGCAGCATATTATTTTAAATCTAAGTGCTACAAAGAAGCTCAAAAGCGTGCCCGCTGGATTTTAAATATCGAACCTTACAACCGACAAGCTGCTTATATTGCAGGAACAGTATCCTATTACCATGAAGATTTTAAAGATGCCCTCCAACAGCTCTCCAAAGTCTCCAATCCCGACAAACGTTCTCAAGAAGCTATAGCGATATGCCAAATTTATAATGATACTCCCCAAGCGGGAAGGCAACTCCTCAAAAGCCTTGCTCAATCCTGCCGCCTTAGTGACCACGCTTACCTGCTTTTAGGTTATTTAAGTCAACTGGAAGGCAATCCAGAAGAAAGCCTTCAATGGTTTAACAATATCCGTCGCCCTGGCAATGAAGTTTATATAAACCTTTGTTACTCTGCCTATCAACTTAACAACTGGCAAGCAGCTCTACAGCATTACAATAAAATAGCGGCACCCCATGAGCAGCTTCCTAGCTTAAAAGCTATTGCAGCACACAGCTTGGCAGCGTTAGGAGATATCGATGCCGCCCGTGAGATGGTGTTCAATACCCACTCCGATTCTTCGGAGTTAGCAGTTCGCGGCTTCTCGAAATGGTTTGAGAAATTCAACGAAAAACAGCTTAAGCGCAAAAATTTCAACTTCTTCGCTGCTATTTTCTGCCAGGAATTCCTCCATGATAACCTCCAGGCATTACAGTTCCTCGACAAGGTGGAAATTGCTTCCTCTCAGGTGTTGATCAAGAAAAGTGAAATTCTTCTTAATATGAAACGTCATGAAGAAGCTCTACAAGTTTTAACTCAAGCTCAACAGCTCAGTAAAGACCCTTCAAGCATTGCTCATGTCAAGCTCATAAGGGGCAAAGCCCTCCTAGAAAATCAGAGGCGTGAAGAAGCTCTCCAAGAGCTTAATGCAGCTGTTACACTTACCCCCCACAACAAAGAAGCTTTAAAAGCATTATACGAATGCTTACAATGCAATACCACCAAAGATAACCCCCATGCTATGCCTCTTCAGATGCCTTTCAATATGCGAGGCTCTTCTCCTATTAGTTAAAACAAAAGGATAACCATGAAAATTTTACGCATCTGCTCTGCTTTCTTAGCATCTTTCTTAGCATCGGTATTAAGTTTTTTTATCTACTACTACGGTTATTCTTCTGAAGGTTGGCTTGAAGAATATATTTTATATAGCACCCTAGGAGCTGTCGGATTAATCCTAACCATTATAACAATAACTTTTTTGCCTATCCTACGCTCGGAATATCACACTACCCCCGGCGTCTTAAACTTGCTAAAAGAAGATTTTAAATTTCAAAGTGTTTTAGCATATTTTACTGTTTTCCCCTTAATTTCTTTAGTGATGCTGCTTTCATCATCAGAAAATGATATTCATCAATATCTCATACCTGCCTGGACAATATTATTGGGAGTGACTCTCGACTTTTGCCGGTGGACTTACCGTCATGTTTACAAAATTCTTAATCCAGAAGATTTTTTTTCGCTGCTGACTTCCAAAGCCTACCGAGCAGCTTCCCAAGGTAGTGTTGATGATTTTCTGGCCTATCATCATAAAATAGCAGCTTTAAGCTGCCAGGCTTTGAACCCCGATCATATCGCCGACCATAACACCATCCTCAAAAAACTTCACCTCCTATACTGTCAAATATTAACCCTTTCGCTCGACCATCACCACCAAGCTATCCAAAAAAACCTCGGAAAATTATTAACGGTCTTCTCTCAAAGTTATGAAAGTATGATCAACTCTACTATCCAGAAAAACTTGCCCGTCCCTTGTGAAAACTCTTTACATGCCTTGCGGAGCTTGATAAACATAACAACCCTCTATTATCCTTCACTCGGTTCTATCCCCTTGGCCTGCCTACATAAATCACTAGACCTAGTGTACAAAAATACTTTCGACCCTATGCTAGTAGGAATAACCTGTGAAATCCTAAGCGAAAATAGTGTGGAATTGCTATCTCACCTTAATATCGATGAACGCGACACCGCTAATTTTTATCAAGAAATCTTCAGCTTCCTAGAATACTTCACCTCAACATCCCCAACTATTCCAGAAGAAGCTCTTACCAAGCAGATCATCATAAAAGCTATCGCCCCCCTAGCTCGTCAATTTTGTCAGGAGCCTCTTAACTCTAAGCCAACTTCTTTCACAATTTTGAAAAAAACCCTTCCTGCTCTCGAACAACACCGCCGAGCAAAATATTCTCAAAAAGATTTCCAATATTATCAGGAGCTTCTCCGCTTGGCTCAAGATATCGAAATCGCCCTCCCCGAGGTAGAGTAAAATTTTACCCACAACCACAAGCTTTAACCTTATCTTAACCTAATCTTTAACTTTCTTTAACAATCATTTGCTACTATAGGGGCAAGTTAATTAAAGTTAACTATAATATATCCTCCCTCCTGACCTAGTCTGTTTCCTTCTGTCATACCCTCCTCCTCCTTTTGAAGGAAGCAGACTCAGGTTATTTTCTCTGATGTCACACACTATTAATTTACAAGCGCTAGTAAAAAACCTATTTGCAAATTTAATAGGTTAATTGCTATCAGTGAAGTTTGTTATAGATTCAAAAGAGGAGAGAGGTCATGAGAAAGTTAGATAAAGGTCTTGCAACCCTAGTATCAATAGTGCTAGCTCTAATTATCTGGCCTACTAATTTCTTAGATTTAACAGGAAGCATTTACATTATAGTAGGCAGTGTTTTCTTAATTTCCTTAAGTCTAATTTTGGGGTTAACTATTTTCTTTATCTTACGTAATGTCCCTAATCTTAGAACATAGGATATGAATGGAATAATACTAATCCCAACATGAAAGTTCACAACGAATTTATACTCAAGAGAATGGGCTGAA
>JBNJDP010000058.1:0-6563 GCA_051744985.1 Chlamydiota bacterium
TATAGCAACACGTTATGATAAAACAGCTTTGATGTTTAAAGCAGGCGTTATTATAGCGAGTATTATCATGTGGGTGAAACTTTAAGGACAGAGCCTAGTTTTATCAGGTTTTTCTGAGAAGTTTTCCCAAGAGGGCTATCCAACAGGGCTGTTGACGTAAAAAGTTTAGCTAAGGTTTTGTGGTAACAAGGCTTTAATCTTTTAAAATCACCACCTGATATATTATCTGTCAGCCTTTGTAATCGCCGAAGATCTTTATCAGCGACCTCAGCATAATGTAGTCTTCTAGAAAGTTTTGTTATACAATAATTAATCTTACAATACTCGCAGTAGTTCCAACTGCGCCCTATCCATGTTACTGGAGCGACGAGACTATCCGTCATATTATCCTCAAGTAAAACAGACTGGGAAATGGGGTCACAACGAGCAACGGAAAACATTAGCACCTCTTAATTAACCTTCTTGTCGCCGCTGATGAAAAAAATCTTTCATCAAAAAAGCAGACTGTTCAGCCATAACTCTCTGGGTGACTTCTAAAGAATGCATAGGGTGAGATTGCGCAAACAAGTCCACCCAACTTCCGTTAGCACCATGGCGAACATCAGGAGCCCCCCATACCAAGCGCCCTACTCGCGCTAACAAGATTGCTCCCGCACACATCGCACAAGGCTCCAAAGTGCAATACAAAGTGGTTTCATTAAGACGCCAGTTATCCAGAGCAGCAGCGCCTGCCGTTAAGCAAAGCATTTCTGCATGAGCTGTAGCATCTTTAAGCATTTCCACCTGATTATAGCCGCGAGCGATAACCCTTCCTTCATGAACCAAAACCGCACCCACAGGCACTTCTTTAGCATTATAGGCCTTGCGAGCTTCTTTTAAGGCCTCTCCCATAAACTTGTGATCGAGATCAGATTCCATAACAAACTTTCCTTACCAGAGACTTACTACTCTATTGAACGACATATTTTTAACGGGGAAATAATAACCTATTCTTAAGATAAAAGAAAATCAAACATGCTATTGAGACCTAAAGGTTTTTGCATCACAAGAAAGTAAACCTTGAAAAATAAATCATCATAAGGTTACAATTTAGTGCTTTAGATTTAGGTTGATAAAAGTTTAATATAATGAAAACAGGGAGAATTCTCGGATGTCATTGGATAAAGGTACCAAGGAGGAAATTACTAAAAAATTTCAACTCCACGAGAAAGATACAGGCTCAGCAGATGTTCAGATCGCAATTCTAACAGAAAGGATCACCGAACTTACCGAGCACTTAAAGCGGTCTCCTAAAGACCACGCATCGCGTTTGTCACTACTAAAACTAGTAGGTCAACGCCGCAAGCTGCTAGACTACTTAAACTCAACAGATACTAAGCGCTATCAAACTCTGATTAACAGGCTGAGTCTGAGAAAATAAAGTTTAGCAAAGATTTGAAATAGGCAGCGTAAGCTGCCTGTTTTGTTTAGTACTTTGATCCTCTGGGAGGCATAGAATTCAGAAATCAACTTTTAAGCTAGCAAGCACATACATATATTAAAGGTTAATTTCTGACTTCTATTCTAACTACTTCCTAGTTGATCACCCACCAATAACACCATTTTTAAAATAGACAATTAGGAGTTTTTTTATGGATAAAAAAAGCATTACAATAAAAATCGGCGACACCGACGTAACCTTCGAAACAGGGGTTATTGCACGCCAGGCAGGCGGAGCGGTAGTTGTCAAAGCTGAAGACACCATGGTTTTCAGCACCGCATGCGCCTCTGCAGAACCTTTAAAAGATGTCGACTTTATGCCTTTGCGGGTCGACTACCAAGAAAAATTCTCTTCAGCAGGCAAGACTCTAGGAGGATTTATTAAAAGAGAAGGACGCCCTTCCGAGAAAGAGATCCTCACTAGCCGCCTTATCGACCGCCCTATCCGACCAATGTTTGCCGAGGGTTATTATCATGACACTCAGATTTTATCTTATGTATGGTCTTATGATGGAGAGCATCAGCCTGACGTTTTAGCCATTTGTGCAGCATCAGCAGCATTAACCATCTCCGAGATCCCTCTTATCAAGCCTATCGGGGCTGTTAGAGTAGGTATGATCGATGGCAAATTCGTCATCAACCCTTCAGTTTCAGCACAAGAGAATTCTAAATTAGACCTTATTTTAGCTGGCACGGAAGATGGTATTCTTATGATTGAAGGCTTTGCCGGATTTCTATCCGAAGAACAAGTGCTGGAAGCTATTGACTGCGGTCATGCCGCTATTAAAAATATTTGCCATTCACTAGCTGAATGGGGCAAAGAAATTGGCAAGCCCAAAATTTCGGAAACTTTAACTCCTCTATCCGATGATATTTTCGAAGAGGTCAAGAAAATTGCTCAGGAAGAGCTTTCTCAAGCTTTCCGCATCTTTGAAAAGGACAAACGTGAAGCTGCTATCAGCATTATTAAAGAAAAAGTGTTGGCAGAACTTTTACCCGAAGATGAAGAGCCTCGTTTCAAGGAATTGGACATCAAGAAAGCTTTCAAAAAACTTTCTGCGAAATGTTGCCGCAAGATGATCATTGAGGAAAACACCCGTCCTGACGGGCGTTCTACCACAGAGATACGACCTATTACTATTGAACAAAGTCTTCTTCCCCGCACCCACGGCAGCTCCTTATTTACTCGAGGAGAAACCCAATCTTTAGCAATCTGCACTCTGGGTGGTGAACATATGGCCCAACGCTTTGAAGACTTAGAAGGCGAAGGCAGCCGCAAGTTTTATCTGCAGTACTTCTTTCCTCCCTTTTCTGTAGGAGAAGTCGGCCGCAGTGGCCCTCCAGGGCGTCGAGAAATCGGCCACGGAAAGCTCGCAGAGCGCGCTTTAAAAGAGATCATCCCCGAGTATGATAAATTCCCTTACACTATCAGACTAGAATCCAACATTACTGAATCCAATGGATCTTCATCGATGGCTTCGGTCTGTGGAGGATGTTTAGCAATGATGGACGCAGGAATTCCTATCGAGCGTCCTGTTGCTGGAATTGCCATGGGATTAGTTTTAGAAGACGACAAAGCTACTATCCTCTCTGATATTTTAGGAGTGGAAGACGCCCTAGGTGATATGGATTTCAAAATTACCGGCGACAAAGAAGGCATCACCGCTTTCCAGATGGATATCAAAGTCGAAGGCATTACTCCCGAGATAATGAAGGCTGCTCTATTCCAAGCTAAAGAAGGACGTATCCATATCTTGGATAAAATGCTAGCGGCGTGTCCAAAATCCAAGGAAGAGATGTCACAATACGCTCCTCGTATAGCCACGATTTCGATAGCGCCTAGCAAAATAGGCACCGTTATCGGCCCTGGCGGGAAGCAAATTAGAGCGATTGTCGAAGAAACCGGTGTTGATATCGATATCGATGATGATGGCACAGTATTCATAGCTTCTAAAGACCCTGCTATGATGAAGAGAGCTCAAGAGATCGTCAATAACCTAGTAGCCGAACCAGAAATTGGAAAAACATATAAAGGCAAGGTTGTCTCCATAGTACCTTTTGGTGCTTTTGTAGAGATTCTTCCAGGAAAAGAAGGCCTATGCCATATTTCTGAGCTTGACTCAACACGAGTCGAGAAGGTTGAAGATATCTTAAAAGAAGGTGAAGAGATAAACGTCAAACTTCTTGATATCAACGATCGCGGTCAGCTGCGCCTTAGCCGCAAAGCAACTTTTGACAACTAATATAGCTTCCAAACACAGCTATTATCTTAAAAGCCCTGTCGCCTTTTTAGCGGCAGGGCTTTTTTGTGATCAATGCGATGCAGCGCAAAGCCATCTCCCCTTCCACCGAGAGTTACAATCGTGGGCATTAATCTCTGGTTAACCTTGCAATAATGCATTATTTCCTCTAAGATAATGCCTCCCATTTAACATAAAATTAAGCTAGTATATTAAGGTTATTGATCATGCTATTATCATTACGGAAAACCCTCTGCTCTATCTCTGCTATTGTTACTTTGTTAACATGTACCCCAGGAATAGCTAAAGTTGAACATTATGAGGGCAAGCAAATCGAATCTGTAGAGATTATTCCCAAAAACATCTCTTCGAAAACTTCCTTCGACCCTCAAATTATTCGTCAAAACATCCAGTCAAAAATAGGCACTTCTTTTTCACAGGATACTTTTGACCAAGACCTTAAATTTCTATCCCATGAATTCGAGCGCATCGAACCTAAGATAGACCTCGATCAGGGAGAAGTTGATATAACTTTGGAGGTATGGCTAAAACCTGACATTCGCAATATCGTTTTTAAAGGAAATAAAATATATAAAAGCGACAAGCTACGTAAAGAATTGGACATCAAGCCTCTGACTACCTTTGACCGCGAAAAATTTATCAGCTCCTTCAATAAATTACAGCAGTATTATGTTAAACATGGTTACTTCGAAGCCGAGTTAAATTATAAGATCGAGCCTGTTGAAGGGAATAACGAGATCGACATCATTATCGACATTCAAGAAGGTCGGTCGGGCAAGGTCAAAGCTATCGAATTCCACGGCGTCACTAAAGATGAAGAAAGCGATCTTCTCGACGATATCCGTACAAAAAAATATAACATGTTCACAGGCTGGGCTACTGGAGCGGGTATCTACCATGAAGAACTTATTGAACACGATAAATTATCAATCATCGACTACCTTCAAAATAAAGGCTATGCTGAAGCAAAGGTAGACATCAAGCTCTCTGAAGTCCCCCAAAGCAAAAAGGTTATCATTGATATCGATGTCGATAAAGGCGACGAATATATTTTCGGAAAACTTACTTTTTCAGGTCACCAAAAGTTTTCCAAAGATAAAATCTCCCCCCTCTTTGCGATGAAAAAAGGTGCTCCTTATTCTCCCAATAAAATACGAACTACCATCGGCAATATCAGTGATTTTTATGGCCGCCACGGTTATATCGATGCCACGATAATCCCTCAGGCACGTTTAGATGAGGAAAAAGATATCTACAATGTTAATTTTGAGATCGATGAAGGCCAACAATATCGGGTAGGGATGATAAGAGTCTATGGTAACGAGAAAACCAATATCCCTGTTATATTACATGAAACACACCTCATTCCTGGGGACGTTTTTAACACCATCAAACTCGAGAAAACCGAAGAGCGCTTACGCAACATGGGGTATTTTAAAAATGTCCACGTTTATGCAGCAAGAACTGATAAAAATAGCCCTCTAACTGACAACTTCCGCGACGTAATCATCGAGGTGGAAGAAACATCTACAGGGAATATAGGCTTTTCTTTTGGCTTTAGCACCTCTGAAAAATTATTTGGCGGCATAGACCTCGTGGAGCGCAACTTTAATATTGAGGGAATACCTAAGGTCTTTGATGAGGGTTTCAAAGCTTTACGCGGAGGAGGAGAATACGCTCACCTCAAGTGCAATGTTGGAAGCAAGCAGCGTTCTTGGATGGGTTCTTGGACTAAGCCCTACTTTATGAATACGCAGTGGACAGTAGGTTTCGATGCAGAATACCTCAATAACCGTGCTCTTTCCGATGACTATGATATCAATTCTTGGAATTTTGCCCTCCGAGGGTTCTATTCCTTGAACCAGTTTATGAATTTTGGATGCCATTATAGATTGCGCACATCGGATATTAATGTAACCACCGACGATATTTCTCAGCTATTGCGCGATGAAGCTAGAAACTCGGGGATTACCTCTGCCGTAGGGTGCTCGTTAAACTATGATTCCACTAATTCACCTGTTATGCCTTCGCGAGGTTTCCGCTCTTCTTTAGAAACTGAAATCGCCGGCTTGGGGGGTGACTATAACTTCATTAACTTCGAATACCTTAACACCTACTATTATCCCATCTTCGACTTTGGAATCCTGAAATATCGCCTCGACCTTAAGTTTAAGATACCTTTTGGCGATACCCATGCTACCGACCTCCCCCTTGACGAGCGCTTTACGTTAGGTGGAGAAACTACAGTGCGAGGCTTTCGGTTCGGCGCTATTGGCCCCACTTACAACAATGGCGAAGCTCGTGGCGGAATAACTTCCGGGCTATTTTCAGTAGAATATCTACATCACCTACATAAAAAAGTCGACCTTTTTGCCTTTATGGATTCAGGCCAACTTTCGTTAAAAGAGTTTGATTTTGATAATTACCTCTATACTTCGGTAGGTTATGGATGTCGTTTACAATTATTAAATGGCATTCCCCCAGTAGCTATTGGAATGGGTTACCCCCTTAATGCAAAAAATCCTAGTCAAGTTCGAAGATTTTTCTTATCCTTTGGAACTAAATTCTAAAAACACAAAACCACAATAAGTGAGGAGATATTATCATGAAAATTTCAACCAAAACCTTGGCCATCGCTGCGCTAAGCTTAGCTATGGTATTCACTACTACAGCCAAGGCGGCATCCCACAACGCTTCTTTAGGTGTAGTAGACTTCAAAGTCTGCGTCGAAAACTCCAAGTTTGGCAAAGAAGAACAAAAATCTTTCGAAGCTCTTAAAGCACATATGGTAGCTTCTTTAGAAGAGACAGAGAAAGAACTCAA
>JBNJDP010000059.1:0-5897 GCA_051744985.1 Chlamydiota bacterium
GTGCTCATCCTTTTTTTCCTCATGATTAACATCTCCTTTATTATAAATGAGATGCTTTTTCTCCTAAACTACCCTGTCTAAATTTCGGGGGTCATTATAATAGACGATTTTATCAACCTTAAAAATTTGTAACGCTTTACCAACACTAGCACCGATAGCCACAGCTCCGCTAAGAGCAGTAGCACCATAAACAATAGTTTTAGGTGTTATCAAAGCTGATATATTATCCATAGAGCAACTCCTTACAAGATGATTTTTATGCTGTAACTTTCCAATAAAAAATAGCAAAATTACAATAAGCTTATAATATCTATTGAGGCAAGCGATAAAACTCTGCTATTCGGTCCATAAAATCCAGCGATGCATCAAACAGTTGGCGACAAGGAGGGAGACTGTTGACGAAAATCTTGCCATAGGACTTTTGAACTAAACGAGGGTCGAGACAAACGATACAGCCTCGATCGCTGCTATTTCTAATCAATCTGCCAAAGCCCTGCTTAAATTTAACGACTGCAGTAGGCACAGTATAATCAAAGAAGGGATTACCACCTTGTTGTAAAATCAGCTCTGAGCGTGCCTCCGTGATAGGCTCGTTAGGAACTTTAAAGGGCAACTTAGCGATAATAATGCAGCGAAGGGCATCACCAACAACATCAACTCCCTCCCAGAAGGAATCGGTGCCAAAGAGCACAGCGCCATCGGTAATTTTAAACTTTTCCAAAAGCGCTTGGCGACTCTCATCACCCTGTTTTAGGGTAGGAAAGCCGGCTCCCTTAAGCTGCTCGCTGAGATTATCGTAGCAGTTCTTGAGCATAGAATATGAGGTGAAAAGGATAAAAGCATTGCCTCTGCTGATTTTGACTGTTTCTAAAATATTTCTAGAAGCTACAGCAATAAAAGAGGGATGGTTAGGCTGAGGAAGTTGAGGTGGAACAGCTAACAAAACCTGCGAATCATAATCGAAAGGAGAAGAGAAAATATCCTCACTGACAGTACGACCTTCCAGATGCTGATCCAATAACCCCAAGCGTTCTTTAATAAAGTTGAATTTTGAGTTGGTCGTTAAAGTTGCGCTACAAAGAACTACCGAGCATAAATTAGTGAAAACTGTCTGAGATAAGATCGTAGAGATATCCAAGTCAGCATTGACAATCCGCAGGTCATTATGACGCTTATCGCTAAATTTTTCTATCCAGCGGACACCTGTAGGCGTTAAGTCTTGATAAAAAAAGTCGCCTATCACTTTAGCAGCGTTAGCCAACTTCTTCCTAATAGCGTTAATGTCTAGCAGCAGTCCCGACACCTGCTCCTGAAGCTTGCTATTGTCGAGGAATTCAATCCCCTCTTTGATAGTATTAAGATCTTCGGCAAAATTCTTGATCTTTTCAATAAGATCATCAGCTTGGGGTATAAGCTCTTCAACCCAAAAAGGATTCTCTAGGTGCTCTACTTTAATGCGCCATTGTTTTTGTTGTTGATTATTACTTTCCTCTACGTTATTTGGGTGGCATTGAGCACAAAATCCCGATAGCCTTTCGAAAAAATCTTCGATAGCTACCAGCAAGCTTCGACGGCTGCCCGGCAAATCAAAATCCAGCTTTTGCAAGATCTCGGCAACATCAAGGTTTTCATTATGTTGATAAAGTTTGCGAACCTTTTTCTTGAGAAGATCGAGCTTACCTCTCGTAAGATAAGCACCCTTTTCCCATAGAAGCTTATTAAGCTGGTGTTTAAGAAAAAAGCTGTCTACATTAGAAGCAAAATGCTCAGTCGCCACATCTTCGACATTATGGGCTTCATCAAGGATCAAATGCTCAAAATGAGGCAAGATGCATTGCTCATCAAAATTTCCTTCCGGACGCTCGGAAATATCAGAAAATAATAGGTGGTGATTGACGACTAGAATATGAGCATCGTTTGCCTGACGACGATCACGGAAAAAAGGGCACTGCTTAAAATGGGGACATTTATTATGGCTGCAAGCATCGCTTTCGGCAGAAACTTTATCCCATACCATTTTTGAAGGCCCAAAGGAGAGATCGGACTTTGTACCATCGTAGCTCTTTGTCGACCATTGTTCGATCTCTTCAAGTTGTTCCAAATGCTCTAAAGACAAAGATTTTTTTTCTTGAAGAGCCTCTTCAAGCTTACGGTAGCAGATATAATTACTCATCCCCTTAACCAAGACGGCTTTAAAATCACAGTCCAAAGCTTTTTGTAACAAAGGAATATCTTTAAAGAGCAACTGCTCCTGAAGATTAATAGTATGGGTAGAGATAACGGTACGCTGACCATGATGAAGGGCTTGCAATACTGCTGGCAACAGATATGCTAAACTCTTGCCGGTCCCGGTACCAGCTTCTATGAGAGCTATCTGCCCTTTTTCATAAGCTTCTAGAACTCTTTCCAGCATTTTTATCTGCTGAGGACGAGATTCATAGCCTTCAATAGCCTCTGCAAAAGGGCCATGGCTGCCCATAAGCTTTAAAACATCTTGAGTAGTAAAACTATCCATCAACGATAAATACCCGTTAAGCAGTAAAAGAGGCAAAAGCTTAACGGGTTTAGTAACAACAAATCAAGCGTTTTCGGCTTCCATCATATCTAAGAAGATCTTAAGCTTCTTAGAACGGGTAGGGTGGCGCATCTTGCGCAAAGCCTTGGCTTCGATTTGCCTGATTCGCTCACGGGTGACATTGAATTCTAAGCCTACTTCTTCCAAAGTTTTGGGCTTTCCATCCAGCAAACCAAAACGCTGAATAAGGACGGTACGTTCACGATCTGTCAAAGTTTGTAGAACCTCATCCATCTTATCTTTCAGAATAGAATACCCTGTAGCCTCTGCCGGTGATTCAGCACCAGTATCTTCGAGGAAGTCCCCAAACTGACTTTCACCACCATCGCCTACTTCAGCTTGAAGGGAGATGGGATGCTGAGCGATCTTATAAATTTCGCGGATTTTGTCGGCAGTAATTCCCAATTCTTCCGAAAGCTCTTCAGGAGTAGGCTCTCGGCCCGTTTCCATCATCAACTTCTTCGCTCCCCGCAACACTCTATTGATAGTTTCTATCATATGTACAGGTATTCTGATAGTACGCGCTTGGTCAGCGATAGCTCTTGTGACAGCCTGTCTAATCCACCAAGTAGCATATGTCGAAAATTTATAACCTCGGCGGTATTCATATTTTTCTACCGCCTTCATCAAGCCCATATTACCCTCTTGAATAAGGTCGAGGAACGACAAGCCGCGGTTAGTATATTTTTTGGCTATTGAAATCACCAGTCTAAGGTTTGATTCCACCATTTCTCGTTTAGCTTCTTGGCTCTTATCCATCCAACGCTGGAGCATTCTGACATCTTTTTTAAACTCGTCAATGCCCCGCCCTGAAGCAAGCTCATGCTTGCGCAATTTACGTTGAGCAGCGGCAAGCTTTGCAGCAGCAAAGCGGTTTTTTTCAGCACGAGGGGTAAGATCTTTAATTTCTTTTTCCAAATTCAGAAAGCGCTCATAAGCTCGCATAATAACTTCACCGAAGTCTTCGATAATATTATGCTTAAGGTAAAAACGACGTAGGTATGCTTGGGTTCTTATCCTACACTTTTCGATTTCTTCATTGATTTGGATTTTTTCTTTCTTCCCCAAAGAAGCATGGCTATAAGCATTAAGGCGATCTTCGAGAATAGCATCTTCATGTTCAAGCAGCTGGCATAGCTTAGGGAGGCGTTCAAGATAATACTGCTTATCTTCGACTTCTTTTTCAGAAACGATCTTATCAAAACGCTCTTTGCCACTTAGTAAATAATGAGCAATAGAAATTACTTCCCTAGTACAATATCTAAAGCGCATAATTATCCGCTCGATCTGAAGCTGAGCCTTTTCAATCCTCTTGGAAATTTCGACTTCTTCTTCTCGTGATAAAAGCGGAACCGACCCCATTTCCTTAAGGTACATTCTCACGGGATCATCAGCAGCGCCTTCAACCCTTTTAGGCAAAGCCTCTAACTCTTTGGCTTCTTTTTTTCGCTCTTGCTGACGTTCAACTTCTGACTGGTTGAGGATTTGAATGTCCATCCCGCTCAAAAAAATCAGCATCTGGTCAATCTGATCAGCAGAGTCGACCGTCATAGGAAGAACTTCGTTGATCTCCTCATAAGTAATGTAGCCTTGTTCTTTAGCAACAGCTATCAATTCTTCGATTTTCTGTTGCTGTTGATGGCTAAAAGATTCGGAAAATCCGTTATTATTGTTCTTGTCCAAAAAAATACTCCCTATAGAGGTCAAAAAAAATTCAGTGAAAAATACCACACTTTATTATTAAGTAATAATAAGGCAAGGGCTTAATAATTTGTGCTAATTATGACTTTTTGTCAAGAGCGACAATTTCCTATGCCACTCTGAATGGTAAATTTTCACTTTTTAAAAAATCATCGATATTTATATCAAGCTTATTGTTTAATAATCGGCATAACCCCCAAAAAATTAATGCAAATTTATGCTTTTGATGAAAAACGGCAGATTATTCCTGCTGATCTAGCAAAAAAACAGCGTGACTATTATTGTATTGAATGCTTAGGTCGCTTACGGGTGCGCTCGACTAGTCGTCGGAGAGCTCATTATTTTCACCTTTCAACTCCCGGAGCTTGTCGCCATCAAGGGAAAGGCGCTACTCACCATGCTATTCAAGCTTATATCCAGCAACGGCTACCTGAGGGTCAAGTTTTCCTTGAAAAACCCTTTCCCGATATCAATCGTATTGCCGATATTTGCTGGCCTTCGGAAGGATTAATTTTTGAAATTCAATGTTCTTATATCAAAGCTGCCGAGGTGCGTCAACGAAATATCGACTATAGCCGTTTAGGCTATAAAGTTGTTTGGATTTTACATGAGAAGACTTTCTATAAACCCTATCCTACGGCAGCAGAACTTTTTTTAAGTGATAGCCCTTATTATTTTACCAATATCGACAAAGAAGGCCTCGGCGTTATCTACGACCACTTTTATATTTATCATCAAGGGCGGCGCCATAACCCCCGACTACGCCAAGCTGTCGATCTGCTCTACCCGCAATTTTTATCAAATCCCGACATTTTACCATCAACGCCTAACTTCATCAAGAGGCGCCTAAGTTCTTGGTCTATTTATTTTGCAGGCGACCACTGTGATACTTATCTAAAAAATCCTCTTGATCCTTGTTATGTCTATCTACAAGAACTCGAAGAACAATGCCGGCAGCCTCATTCATTTCGAACTTTTAGTGCTCCCAAAGCTCTTTGGAAATTACTCCAAAACTTTTATTTAGAAATATTTAGAATGCTTTTGGAAAGTCTGACTAAGCCCGGCGAAGGATAAAAAACGCCTTCTTGTAAAAATATTAAATGATCTATCATCATTAAAATGAATATTATAGCTTTTAACAGGAGAGCACAATGGATGTTTGCACCAATACCACAGGAAGAGTAAGCGGTTACGCTTTTCCCGAGCCGCAATATACTTCTCCTGAAATAAAAGCCCCCACGTCAAGGGCCCTGCCGCAGCCCACAAATTTCACAAAAGAAGCTAAAGCCAGCGAGACACCTAAGTTATACAGAGAGGCAGATATCGACCATGAGAAAGCTTCAAAAGTTACTGATACCGTTAAAAAACATGGTAGTATCTTACCACATAATTTAGAAAACAGGCTCCCACACATACTTTCTCCGGAGCAATACCGCCGCGCCTTAAAAAAGATGCAATCACCACGATCAACACCCTTCTCTAAACGATCAGAATTCATCACCCCTAAAAAAGCTATCCTGCCCATCCTGGATTCCCAACAACACATAACGATACTGACCTCTGAAAACTCCTTAACTCCTTGAAAATCTGAGTTCTTTAACAATTTTGTTGTATATTTAGC
>JBNJDP010000060.1:0-5737 GCA_051744985.1 Chlamydiota bacterium
GGGGCTCTTTTTTTTACCGCCATATTATCCTCCTATTAAAAGGATGATTATATATCATAACTCAACATTAGTTGTGAACTTTCATATTGGAATTGGTATAATCCAAAGCTTCTTGCGTACAAGAGTGATCACTATAAACTTGTGATACTATCATCCTTAACTCGCCAAGCTTTATCAGGATCCTGGTCACCAAAACGTTCCAAATATTGTAGCATAGGTTCTACAACTCCATGGGGTTCACCAGCGTTATTGTTAGCCTGAAAGTCTATAATAGCTAAACGATAATGAACTTCAGCATCATCGCTTTGCGAGAGCTTCTGCCTAAGATTACGGGCTTGTACAGAATCGATTTTTCCTTTTTGAACCAAAGACAGATAACGTTCGGTTTGGAAAAAAATATTATCCTCATACTTTATTCCCGCAGCAAAAATCTTACGTTGAAAGTCATCACAGTTTATCTCCTGAGCTTGACGATACATAACTTCTAACTTTTCAACAGGATAGCTGCGATGAGGAAGTTGAGCAACTTCACTTTTCAACAGGGAATATTTATTCCAACTTTTGACTAAAAAATCAGCATATTGTGAGCTGCCGCCGGGGCGATAGCCTGCCCAAGCTATAGGGTGCTCATCATTATCAAGGAGCACTACCGTCGGAAATGTTGAAACATGAAATTTAGCCTTAAGATCTTCATTATGCCGTCGCTGTTCCGATGACAATGAGGACTTTTTTGGGAAATCAACTGTTAATAAGATAAAATCTCCCCCGACCTTATCGGCAAAATCTTCGGTACCGAAAACCTCTTGGTTCAAGTGCTGACACCATGATGACCAATCCGAGCCAGTAAAAACCATTACTACCGGCTTGTCTTGCTGTTTTGCTAACTTCATAGCAGCATTATAGTGGCTATGCCAACTAACAACTTCCCCTATCCCTCCACTAAAGAAGGCCAAAGACAAATAAATCGATAAGGTGACAAAGATCTTCTTCATTATAGAAGTCCTTGTTTAAATTTTTGATGTTATCATGATACTATGACAACTCCCTTTTTTATGGAAACCCAAATATCAGATTATGGAAAGCTACCCTCCAACTATTATTATTCGCCATCGTAAAGAAAATCTAAAAAAATGCAGCTTGCGCGGTCTAGAGAAACGTCAAGATATTACCTTTCTCACCTACCCCGAACCTTCGCTTCCTTCGCTCGATGATTATTTTTTATTATCTATAGATGGACCACCGTTAACGGATGCCGATAGTCATCTAGGTCTTTTATTGCTTGACGGAACATGGCGCTATGCCGCCAAGATGTTATCCCAGATTAAAGAGCTCTCATCGCTACCTCGCCGCAGCATTCCACCAGGCTTTGTCACTGCCTATCCTCGACGCCAAGAGGATTGTCCCGACCCTAGCCAAGGATTGGCCTCTGTAGAAGCCTTATTTATTGCTTATCACCTTTTAAGACGCGACACTAAAGGGTTATTAGGGAATTATCACTGGGAGGAACAATTTTTGAAGTTAAACCCACAATTGCGACCTTGATAGGAAAGCTGTCATCGCCTATGATTTATCCTTATAAAATTAAAGTGAAGGGTAAGACATAATGGGAATTGCTAATTATTTAACATTTATCAGGGTCTTCATAAGCCCCATCTTCATGTTTATTTATCTTAGTTATGATGCTTGGAATATCAGCTATGTTGTTTTACCTTATATTTTATTATTTTTATTGCTGACCTCAGATTTGTCGGACTTAGCCGATGGATATCTGGCGCGTAAGCTCCATCAAGTTACAGATTTTGGTAAGATTATCGATCCCATGGCGGATAGCATGGTCAGGATATCGGTATTCCTTGCTTTCACTACTGGACCTGTCCAACTTCCGATAGCCTTGGTATTCATCTTAATCTATCGAGAGTCCGTTATCAGCGCCCTGCGCACAGTGTGTGCTTTACGCGGTATCGCTTTAGCAGCTCGAATAAGTGGTAAGATCAAAGCAACCCTTCAAGGTATAACCGCCACGACAATTACCATTTTGATGATCCCACAATCTTTAGGTTATCTATCTTTGGAAACCTTTCAAGTTATTAGCTTATGGCTGATGGCAGGTGTGAGCATATATACTATCTTCTCCGCCATCGACTACATTTATGCTAACCGCAATCTAGTAAAAAAATTATTAACTCTTAAGCCTAGGAATTTATAGTGAGCAAGAAGCCTGAAATTTTGACCATTGGAGCCCCTCTCGTCGATCAAGTTATCCACGTTGATGAACAGTTTTTAGAAACCATCACTGGCGAAAAAGGCGGGATGTTATTAGTAGATGATAAGGCTATCACTGATATTATCGAGCGCAGTGGGCAACTTCCACAGCGCGTCCCTGGAGGTAGCGCCGCGAATACCATTAAAGGTCTAGCAAACTTAGGCCATAACTGTGCAATGGCAGGTAAAATTGGTGATGATTGGCTAGGAAGCTTCTATAAGGATGCCTTAGCAGCTAATGGTATTGTTTCCCATCTAGCATTATCATCGACCCCTACTGGCCAAGTACTGTGTCTGATAACTCCTGATGGAGAAAGAACTATGCGCACGTTTTTGGGAGCATCAATAGAAATCACTCCTCAAAATTTGACTGATGAAATGTTTGAAGGAATAAAACATGTTCATATCGAGGGATATGGTATTGCCAACGGTAAGTTGGTCCAGGCCGTGGTAGCAGCAGCTAAAAAAGTCAATGCCACAATATCTTTAGACTTAGCGAGCTTTGAAATCGTCCACAACTTCCGTAAGGAACTAGATGCTATTCTCGATCAAAAGCTTGACCTTCTTTTTTGTAATGAAGATGAAGCCCACGCTTATACAGGCTTAAAAGAAGAGAACGAAGCCGTTCAAAAACTAGGCAAGCTATGTCATACCTCGGTAATTTGCATGGGCGATAGAGGGTGCTGGACAAGTTCTTCGGGAAAGCATGCACATCACGAGGCCTATCCCGTTAAACCTCTCGACACTACCGGAGCTGGGGATCTTTTTGCTAGCGGATTTCTTCACGGTTATCTCCAAGGACGTCCTATCAATGAATGTGCTCACTATGGAGCTCTTATCGGCGCTGAAGTTGTCCAAATACAAGGAGCAGAACTACCTCCCACCACATGGCAAAAAATCAAAACTACTATTGCCCCCTAACCTTGAGGTCGGGTTATAGCCTATTGCCCTCTTATCTTGCGCCTAGACTTGTAGCACAAGATATAGGGCAATAGGCTTTGCAGTAATATCACGACAAAGCCATAAGTTTCAACATCTTATAGCAAAAAACATCTCTCCCAGCAGTAAAATTACAGTTTATTTTTAACTTTTATTTAATCTGCCAAGGCGTTACCTTTTTCCAATAACGCAGGAATATTCAATACCCTTTAGGAAAGGAACTTTAAGAAGGATAATACAATGAAAAAAATCGCTATTTTTGGCACTCATGGATCAGCAAAGACTTCCCTAGTCTACAAGCTAGCAGCTTATTTTAAGATGCAAAATCGTAATGTAAAGGTTATCCATGAAACAGCTCGTCATTGTCCTTTTCCCATCAACAAAGACGCTATCCATAAGACCACTCTCCACCTAGTAGCAAGTCAATTAACAAAAGAATTAGAAGCTGAAGCTGAAGGTTTTGAAATTTCTGTTTCAGATCGTACTCTTTCTGATGCTTTTGTTTATATCAACTATCTAGGAAGAGACAATATTTTAACCCACTCTTTAGAATCTTTCTGTCTTCAATGGATTAAGCAGTACGATATCCTTGTTTATCTCGAGCCTACCGAAGGTTACACCATCGGAGATGATGGTATTAGAGCTGTCGACGCGGAATACCAGCACGCCATCCGTGATGATTTCCGAGATTTGGTACAACAGCTAGAAGAACGTTATGGTAAAGAGCTTACCATCATCAAAGCTGAATCCAATGAAATATTCAACGAAGATCAATGCAATAGCTTGATGAACGCTATCAATAAAGCATTATATTCCTGCTAATTACTGGGCAACACCTTAAATTTATTTTTTAGAAGCTGGCAGAGCATAATGCGCTGCCGCCAATTCCATATTCTTCTGCTTAAGGAGAAGTAGGCGCTGTCCATCATCTTGACAAGCAGCTATCTTAGTACTATATTTTCGATTAACCTCTTCCACGGTCTTTTTGCGATATTCTTCAATCTCTAGCTGTTCCAGCCTAAGCTTATGAGGGCTATCCAAAAAGGCTCTATTTTTATCGAAGACATCACTGATTTTTCGGTAATGGGCCTCGCGATGAGCCTGCGATAAAGGTTTACCGTTATAGCCGTAAGCTTGAAAACTCCATGGGCTCAAGCTTTTTTTAACTTTAGAGCACCCTATAACATACATTATTGTGTTAGAAAATATCGATATTATGCGGTGTAACAAAGACCTTTCCTTAACCTTAGCAATAATAGAAGGCGAAATATGATTAAAAGCATGAGCAAAAGTGTTCAGGCGCATTCCAGTATGAGCTAGCAAGTTGCGTATATAAGTTACACAATTACCTTGGGCAATGGCATAATAAGGCGCTGGTGTTTTTGTTTCGGTTACTAAGATTTTTAAAATGTACAGCCATTGCTGCTGAGAAACTTCGATATCGGTTTCCTTCCAGGCCCCTCCCCCCATATAGAATTCACTAGGATCCACCATGGTCATATACCCTCCTTGAGTAGCACACACTGCTTGATCACGGTAAAGCCCCATACTTATAATTCGCCCATCAGGTGTTTTCAGCCTCAGCCAAAAATGATCCCCTCTTAAGCGGTAGCGGTCATTAATAGCCTCTCCTTTAATGGTTACTACCCATTTACCTTTTTGGTGTAAAGACTGAGGAGGATGATCGAAGACAATGGCTCGAGTTCTAATAAATTCCTCAACATCATTCTCAGTAAAATCTTCAATAGGCTTTTCAGCATCCAAGCGCTTCCAATCAGGCGTCAGGCATATTCCCCGATAATTATAATATGCATTAACTATTGCTCCCTTTGAATTAATTTCCAGCTGGGAGCGAACCTCTTGCCATGGCAACTTTTTCCCATCAAAAAGCAAATGTGCCTGACCTTGACTATCGAGAGAAATTTGATGTTCGGGCAAACGCTCTTTAAAGAACTCGATCTTCTTAAAAATAAAGTTGCGGGAGATAAAGTCATAAAAACCAGGATTAACACCTTCGTCAAAAACTTGATGAGGAAGACCTATTCTAGCAGCGAGAACCCGTCGAGCAAAATCGGTAATAACGCCTTGGGATTCAGAAGAAGTGACAGGCAACCTCTCATATTGCTTTAAACGTTGAGAATAAAAGCTCTTGGCAATTTGACGCTGTTCAGGGTCTTGAAGATTACCTTGTAAAAGATGGCGTGCAATATTAAGGTCACGCTGTAAAGGGTACTGCTTATAAAAAACCCTGCCTATTCGACGGCGCAGCTTTTCTTTAGGTAAGATCTTCACTTCAGAACGATCTATGGTATAACCCATATTTACTGACTTTGAGCCTTCTAAGGCTATCCCCATAGCTATTTTTCTCCTAAAGTTATTCTCGCGCCAAGGAAGTATAATCGATAATATTTTATTTTACAATAATGGTTGAGATCTGTGTAGGAGCAAAGTAGTGATGTCCTAATCCTTCAAAGTTATAATGTCCTAAATCATTTGATAACAGGAGAGGATTTTGAAGGAATTATTTTATATGTCG
>JBNJDP010000061.1:0-5398 GCA_051744985.1 Chlamydiota bacterium
ATATAAAATAATTCCTTCAAAATCCTCTCCTGTTATCAAATGATTTAGGACATTATAACTTTGAAGGATTAGGACATCACTACTTTGCTCCTACATTAATTTTTTGACGGTTGTCAAAAAAAGTGAACTATAGTAGTATCTGATACTCATTGTTTTATTAGCATGGAAAGGTGGCTGAGTGGCCGAAAGCACATCCCTGCTAAGGATGCATACCCGTGAGGGTATCGAGGGTTCGAATCCCTCCCTTTCCGAACAGTGCTGCTGATATAGGCAGCACTTTTTATTTATTTAGACTCTTTCAGGAGGAGTGTCCGAGTGGCCGAAGGAGCACGCTTGGAAAGCGTGTGTACGCTAACCCCGTACCGTGGGTTCGAATCCCACCTCCTCCGAATAAAAAAAGCCGAGCATTTGCTCGGCTTTTTTATTTTGATAAATGGTATTAGTAATTTCTGCTGAGGACCGATTTTCTAGAGATTCAATAAATTGTGATTTTTTGCAAAAAAAATATTTGTGTTGTTAACCCTAAAAAAATCAGATTAATTTTTAGTGGTAATTTTTGCTATACGATACAATTTTTATTAGAGAAATTCTTCGAAGACTTCCTCTAAGACCTTTTTTTCTAGTTCAGGATCTTGGCTGATTTTTTCTATTAATTGAGCATGAAATTTTCCACTATACTTTAAATGGTCCCCAATTAGATCGATGATAATATCCAAGTCTTCGGGATTTTCTTTAGCGGCTGCTATCATTTTATCGATAAGCTTATCATTAAATTCAGTCATGTTCAGATCCTTTGTAAGCGATTAGATTATTATGAAGAATAATATGATTTATTCAGGTTTTTGTACCAACTTAAAATATTTTGGCGATCAGAGCAAGCCACTTTTGATATTGCATAGCCTTCTGCCCCTAGATTGTATTGAGTGGCAGCAATATTTTTTTACCTCTCCAGGTATTCTTCGAGGTTCCCTTTGGAAATTTTAATGCCGTCATCCTCGAAAGCGATGATCTTCGTGGCAGCATGATCGATTAGATCGCGGTTATGGCTCGCGAAGATGGCAGTTCCAGGGTAATCTTCTAGTCCCCATGCTAAAGCTGATACAGCTTCGATGTCTAGGTGGTTGTCGGGTTCATCAAGAATGATGATGTTAGCTTTATCTAGCATCATTTTAGCGAGTATTAAGCGGGCGGTTTCTCCTCCTGAGAGGGCTCCTACTGCTTTGAAGGCATCATCGCCGCCGAAGAGCATTTTACCCAAGGCTCCTCGGATATCTTGGTCGTAAATATTAGAATAGCGTGATTTTAACCATTCGAAGCCATTTTGATCGTCATTTTTATCGACCATTTCAGCATGATCTTGAGGAAAGTAACTCAAAGAGACATTATGGCCATAGCAGACTTCTCCACCATCGGGCGCCAGCACGTCGGCAAGCATTTTTATCAAGGTTGTTTTACCTTTACCGTTGTTGCCGATGATGGCGATTTTATCACCACGGTCAATTTCCAAAGAAAAATTTTCGATAACTTGATTATCATCATAGCTTTTGGAAAGGTTTTCGACCTTTAAAACGATCTTGCCAGGTTGTACTTCGGGAGGGTAGAAGCGAATATAAGGGCGCTGAATGTTAGACTTTTTAAGCTCTTGAGGCTTAAGGCGTTCGATCTCCTTGAGGCGGGACTGCACTTGGCTAGCGCGTGTTCCGGCAGAAAATTTGGAGACGAATTCACGTAGTTTAGCAGCTTTTTTTTCCCGTGATTTAGCCTCATGTTCAGCACGCTCATGGACAGAGGTCTTAGCTACGACCATATCATCGTAATTGCCTGGATATTCGATAATAGTTTCATAGTCGATGTCGGCAATAGAGGTCGTTACGGCATTGAGGAAGTGCCTATCGTGACTGATTACTATTAAGGTGCCGGTATAATTTTTGAGGAAATTTTCTAGCCAGCGGATAGATTCTAAGTCTAGGTGGTTGGTAGGTTCATCGAGAAGTAAAGCTTGAGGGTTACCGAAAATAGCTTGGCATAGTAGGACCCTAAATTGGATATCATTGGGGATCATATGCATAGCTTTTTCGTGATCCTCTTCGGGGATTCCTATTCCCGTCAGCAACATTTCAGCATCGCTTTCAGCCATATAGCCGTTTTCTTCTTCGACGATCTCTTCGAGCTCTCCCAAGCGCATCCCTACTTCCTCGGTGATATCCTGTTGGTATAGTTGATCGCGTTCTTGGAATGTTTCCCATAGGCGTGGATTACCCATGAGAACGACGTCTATTAAAGTGTTCTCGCGAAATCCACTGATATTTTGTTTGAGGATTCCGACCTTTTGAGGAAGGCTTACAGAGCCGTTGGTAGGCTCCTCAAGGCCGCAGATGATTTTAAAAAGGGTAGTTTTGCCTGCGCCATTAGGGCCTGTTAAGCCATAACGGACACCAGGGTTGAAGGTCATAGTTACATTTTCGAAGAGTGTTTTACTTCCAAAACTTTTGGAGACGGAATTTAATGTTATCATAGCAGCAGACTAAATTTTTTATTTTTAAAGGAAACATTGTAGCATAAGATCATAATTTGATGCATCAACCGATAAAGATTATGTTGAGATAAAAATGTGAATGATAGTTCAAAAATAGATCAGCTGTAAGCCAGGTTTTTGTTGGACTTACAGCTATTAATATAGGAGATACTTATCGAATTTAACATGCATCGGATAGGCTATATGTTTTAATATCTATAAATTTTGGCCGCTAGTTATATGATTCTTGAAGGCTTCGATAAATTCAAATAGTTTAGGAAGATCTTCTTGTAGCTCTAATTGAAAGGAAAATTGCTGGGCCAAGGGCTTTAAGCGTTTATAAGTTTTTGGTGAGGCTACGACAACTTTTTGTGGTAGCTGCTGATTTTTATTGCAAAGCTTTATAAAAGCTTGAGGCAGGCCGCTATAGAGATCTTTGTTAATAAGCTCGAAACCTAGAACAGGCCCCTGAGGTGAAACTATAGGCAATAGATAAGGAAAGCGCGGAGGGGTGGTTTCTTCAGTAGCAAAAGGCATCAAGAAAACATCCATCAGCCAGGTGTCTTGAGCGTCATAGTTTTGCTGTTTTACTTCTTGGATGAGGTCAAGATCAAGTTGGGTGCTGATAGTTTTTTCAGGGTCTTGAACTTTGGGTTGGATCCATGAGTCCTCCCACTTTCCATCGTTTAATGTTCTAACGAGGATATGCTGAGAGCGATCTAAGATGGTGGGATCAACTTTATAGCGTATGCCGACCTCGCAAGCTTGTTCGAGGGCTATGGTCATAAAACGCACCTGAGAGCTATCTAAAAACCAAGGGATATGGCAAGGGGTGTAGCTGCGAAAAAGAGGGTATTTGCTGTCTTTTTCAAAATTCAATCCTAGTTTGTCAAGGATTTCCAAATCTTGTGCTTCTTGGTGATCGCGGCTTTCGAAAGAGGCCATCAAGCACTTTTGATATTCTATAGGATCTTCTAACAGCGGATTTTTTGCATCTAATTCTTGGAGCTGAGTCCTTCTATAGCTAGCTAATCCTTCGGAGCCTAAGTAAACGCCTAGGGCAAAAAATTCGCCGAGCATACCCATAATACAGCAGTAACCGATTTTATCAGTCTCTGGGTTGCGCACACCGAAGAGATTAGAATCGTCCATAAAGTTCCATAGCTGAGCTTGCTGAAAACGTTCAGCGGCTTGATAAAGTTGTCGGTATTCTTCTAGTGAAGGCTGTGGTTTTTCCATGATTTTGTTCTCCTCATTGACGAATAGATTGTGCTTTTTTGAAAAATATAAGAAGCAAATGATGCAAATAGTGGAAGATAAAAAGCAACCCTCATATTTTAGCGGTGATAGCAAGAGGCTAAAATTTTATAATATTATTTTGTTGGATATATTGTGAGGTATCGAATTTGCGGCGACAGCCTTTATAATTCATATAACGTATTTTACCGAAGACCGGACGTTCTTTCCAGGGGCGATCATGCAACCCTCCAATAGCCCAAGCTACCCCTGCATAACCATTGGGATCGCGACCATCGATAGAATATCTGTCATTGAGATAAAGCGCCGTTTGCAAAGCTTCTTCAGGGGTTTTAGACCACTCCAGAATTTTTTTACCCCAATACATCCGCATGTAGCCGTGGATTTTCCCATGCTGTATAAGCTGGTGCTGGGCAGCATTCCAAAGATCATCATGAGTGTAGCCGGTTTCAAATTCTCTTAAAGAGTATAAGTGTTGTCGTTTATCATCGCGATGTTCTTGTAGAGTTTTTTGTGCCCAAGAAGGTAGGCCTTCGATTTTGTCGTAAAGGGAATTATAGAAGCAATAATTGTCAGAGAGCTCTTTGCGGACGATTAATTCTTCGAGAAAAGCATCTTTGGCATCTTCAGGTGCCCAAGCATCTTGGACTTCTAAGGCTATGCGCTGCGCTGCTATCTGACCATAATGCAGATAAGGAGAGAGATTGGAGAGGGCATCACAGTTAGGGTCATTGCGCTTCGAGGAGTAATCTTCGAGTTTGTTGTTGATAAAGTGCTGTAGGGTTTTATGAGCTGCTTGCTTTCCTGGTGTTAGCCAATTAAGGGGCTTTACCGTCCGATCACAAGGAACTGCTCTCAACACTTCTTGCCAATTAATCCGAGGTACCTTGGAAGGCCAGGAAAAAGGGTTGTTGGAAAGTTCGGGGAGAGTATCTAAAAAATCGTCTAGAAGCTTGTGGATTTTAGGCCTGAAAGTATGTGCTGCATATTCCTGTTTGGGCGACGCTAACCAGCAAGGCACGATATTATGGGCATCGACTTCATAAAAAGGAATATCTATCTTGTCAGCGACCGCTGCCTTCCACTGTCGAAATATTCTCAAAGGTGAAAAGTCGCTGACCAGTAAACCTACTTTGTTGTCAGCGATAAATTGTGGCAGAGTTTGTTCTATCGCTCCCGTCAACAGGAAAAAGGGAATATTAACCTCGGCAAGATTTTTTTTAACTTCACGCAAGCCTTCCAGCATAAAATGATAATGACGCCAAGGAGCTTGGAGAAAATTCCTCTCTAAGTGAAAGACTACTGCTAAGGGTTGTTGCCGCTCTAGCGTCTTTTCATATGCTAATTGCAGTGCCCAATTGTCAAGGGCGCGCTGATCACGGCTCATCCAGTAAACTACAGGGCCTGGGTGGTGAAGGCTTTCTTTTACAGGTTGATAGCGGGCGGGGATAGTTACCATTAATGATCCAAAGTATTTACATGTTATATATCAAGCTATGCGAATTTTAGTAAAATTTTTTGGTGATACCTAGGCTCTGTCCTTAAAGTGCAATTTTTGATATAAGCTTTCCTTTAGCAACAAAGGAGTATTTATGTCACGCAGAGTTATCACAGATGCTATTTGGA
>JBNJDP010000062.1:0-5327 GCA_051744985.1 Chlamydiota bacterium
AGGTCGATCAGTCTGGGATTTTTTAACTAGTGCTATACAAGCTGCCAGGTCGGGCACTACTTGTTCAGCTATTTAATCTATACCCGTGACCGATTACGTATAATCGATAGGCGACGAAACGAGCCGTATCCTACTTTGCGGATACGCCAGCAAATAATTATTAAGAACCTGACGAATCTTTTCTACCAAAGTCTCTGAAGGGTCGGTAGTTAAGTCTTGAACCTCTTGGCACAAATCCAAGCTTTCCAGTTTATTATAGATGATATCGGCGACGATAAACTCTACGAAAGGAAGGTCTTCACCCTTTTCATCACTCTTAATAAACACAGGATAGCGCCAAGCATAAGATCCTTGAGACGCTTCGCTCTCAGAGTCATTTTCCATATCAGCTTCTCTACAAGGACATTTTCTTGAAAGGATCGTCACTAACCACCTATAAGGATCAGCTTTCAATACCTCAAAGGAAGTAGGATAACTTTCAACGTCACATCCCCCTAAGGCCTTATAATATATATATCCTTTCCTAGCAGCCTCTCGATAAAATTCAGCTTTGTCGAGGTTGCTCAGGTCAGCGATGACTTTTACGGGAACAGTTTTGGCGCCCATTTCAATAGCTGCTAAAACATCATGATGGCCGTCTACTAGAACATACGGCTTTGTAGGAAAAGGCGATATAATTACCGGCACGGCTTTATCTGCGGGAATGGAACTACGGCCATTATCAGCTAATAACCGGTAACCATCACCTTCCCTTTTAGCTACTTTCAGCTTTTTTAACGCTTTATTTATTTTTTTATTCACATTAGGGCGAGCGTAACGGATTTGCCCTGGCCTGATCATACTTATATCAATATAAGCCGCACCGCCCTCGCAGGCAAGGATAAGTTCAATATCTTTCTGCTGAAAAACCGATAAATCACCGTTGACAGAAGCAGATAACAATAAAAATATTACTACTAAAGATTTCTTTATCTTCATCAATGGTGCTTTTAAATTATTTTTTTTCTTAAGCAGGCACAGCAATCCGCTTTTCTTGTCGATATGTATTCCACATCATAATGGCATTATAAAAGACAATACCAACCAATAACCAGCGTAAAGTGTTCATATTAACCAGTGTTACAAAAGGTACAGCTATTAGAACGCCTAGCATCCCGGCAAAGCTTAGTAAGATCGTAGCTCGCAAGTCTATTCCTTTCTTAGTGACGAAGGCCAAAGCTGTCATAGACTGAACAAGCGCGCCCGTCGTGGTCATAATAGGAAAAGCCACCAAAGGTGATAAGCCTAAGAAAAAGAGAAGTACCTGGATAGGTGCATATAACCCAACACCTATAGAAGGGAGCATGCCCACAAAAAACATGCCTACCAAACCTATGGCCAACTTATAAGAATCTAAAGCGATAGCCTCTCCACCAATGGGGAAAAGGTTTAGTTGACGACCAACAATCAATAGACCTATGCCAATAAAGCCGAAGGTCATCACTTTTCTCATGGTCTGCTTATTGAGGCGTGAAACGAGAAAGCCTCCAGCCCATCCGCCTAAACAAGCTGTAGAAACTAAAGACATAAGCATTAGAGGGTCGATTTCGACTAATTTTAAAAATAAAATCGACTGCATCATCGCGGGTAAGATCGTATGACCATTCAAAGTCCCGGGCAACTCTTTATCATCGATAATTTTCCAATGTTTATTAAAAGCCACAAACACAGCAAAATTACCTAACCCTATGGTATCGGCAATATTAGCCGCTAAACCAGCAATGATTAACTTTATATTTTTAGCCCCTGACAAAAGAGGCTGACGAAGCTTACGAAATTCCAGGTATATAACTATAAAGACAGAAAAAGAAATCAAAGCAACTAAAGCTTTAATATAAAAAAACATAAAATATCCCGCTTTATTGAATAATAAAACATTATTTTACCAGTTTTTTTAGTATAATGCACGTATTTTTTGTGGGCCGCAACAGGCGGCCCACAAAAATACTTTCTAGAAAAACCTTTGAAAGAGCCTTAGTAGATCATTATAACTAAGAAAAATGAAGAACCCTATCAACAAAATAACAAAGGGTATAATTAAGCGTTCCATAGTCTTAGCTTTTAAAGGTTTCTTAGTTATCGACTCTATGATAGCCAAACAAATATGTCCTCCGTCCAAGACAGGGATAGGCAGCAAGTTTAAAATACCTAAGTTCATGCTTATCACTGCAATCCAAAATAAAGCCTCCTTGAAGCCTACCATCCAGCCATAATGAATAACTTGAACAATACCTATAGGACCCCCAAGCCACTTAGGATTAAGATATCCGCTGAAAAGAGATTTTAAGGTGCGCCACGTTTCCTCAACAACATTAAAAAACATCGTTGTTGGGCGAGGGTTATAGATTACAGGTCTATCTTGCAAACCACTAATTCCTAACAACAATTCCTCGTTATGAGCCTCGATAGCCTTTAAAGCTTTTCTACGCTTCTCGGGATCGGGAATTTCAGCAATCTCACTTTTACGCTTTTCAATCTCCTTAATAACCAACTGTCTACTCTCTTCGGAAATAGAGAAATCTTTACGCTTCTTAGGAACTATAGGCTTAAGCATATGGAGGTTGCCTGCAGAGGTAACCTGTTCAGGAGTTCCTATACTATTAGCCATAATGTTGAGCTTTTTCCAGTCGATATTCCTATTAAAACACTTGTCTGCAGTATTCCACATAACCGGAGCGGTAAAAGCACCATTACGTTGTACGATAACCCATACTAGGCGTTGCTGTAGATTATGGAAAAGCTGAGAACCATTCTCAACCTTCTTACCATCGACAGCGACAATTTTATCACCGGGATTAAGGTCGATTGTTTTCGTAGATACCGCATTTTCGGGGGCAGCTTTTAGATGGTCATCTTCATCGATGAAATTAAACTCCCCTTCAACCTCACAGTGGCTATTAATATAGTAAGGGATGAAAAACAAGTCTTCTGTTTTGCTGTCATAGTTACTAGCATGTTTCAAATCAGAAAGCTCGCCAACTTGGTTATCATCTAGGCGATAAATAGATATTGGGAACCTAGGCACTTTGGTGACAAAATAATCATCACCTCGCTGGATCGTCAATAAAATCTTATTATCATTGAGAACATTGAGCAATTGAGCATGAGAATAGATCACCTGGCCATCAACCCAAAAGATTCGATCGCCATACTCTAAACCACTATCTGCCATAGCAGACCCTTGAGGCAAAGGGTTGTCGATGTCATCTTGGAAGCGGTCGTAAATTAAATATCGGGCAGGTTTCAAAACCCCGATAGTTGAAAAGCCTTCATCAACGATCTCAGGGTGAGGATATGTGGGCACAGTATATTCGAAATAACTCTTTCTTCCATTGGTCTCATCAAAATGGTATCCAGCCAAAGAAACCTCACCATTAGCCATCATGGGAGCATAAAGGTGGTCTTTAGCACCTTTAACCTCATAGCCGTCGTATTCCAAGATCTGATCCCCTGGACGCAACCCATTATTATAAGCTTCTGAAGACTCATCCACCCAACCGATATAATTGGTAAACTCAGAAAAGTATTTGTCGCGACCACCAGTAAACCAAATAAGAGAGAATAAAAATAAAGCAAAGATCAAATTGACCAACGGCCCTGCTAAAGCCACTTTAATTCTATCCCAAGGCGGTCGACCAAAATAACCATCGGGAATATCCGAAGGCTCTTTATCATCAATTTTTTCCATACCCTTAATCTTGACGTACCCCCCAAACAGTAGCCAACAAATTTGCCACTGCACTCCATTATGTTTCCATTGAACAAGGGGCTTACCAAAGCCGATACTAAAAGTTTCAACAGTCATCCCTACTCGGCGCGCCATATAATAGTGCCCGAGTTCATGGATGATAACCAGGATTCCTAGTCCGAAAGCAGCTAAAACGATGTACAATAAACTATAAAGCATAATTTCCAACTCGGTTTAAATATTTTGTGCTTCAAGGCGCGCTTGACAATCAACGGCCAAAATAGTGTCCAGATCCACACTTGGGATCGTTTGATGATCATGAACTAAACGATAGAGCTTCTGGCCAATCTCTGACCAACGAATTTCACCTTCAATAAAACGCTGAACCAGCACCTCATTAGCAGCGTTCATATAACAAGGAGTAGTTCCTCCCCTAGTAAGCGCATCATAAGCAACTTGTAAACAAATAAAACGCTCCGTATCAGGAGAGCTAAACTCTAGATTCATCCCTACGGAAAAGTCTAGAGGCTTCAAATAACCTTCTTGGCGATCAGGATATGTTAAGGCATATTGTATCGGCAAGACCATATCGGGATTGCTAAGCTGAGCTATAGTAGAACGATCCCTAAATTCCACCATACTATGGACAATGCTCTGAGGATGAACGACAACCTCGATATTTTCAACATTAAGACCAAAAAGCCAATAAGCTTCAATAACTTCAAGGCCTTTGTTCATCAAGGTAGAGCTGTCAACAGTAACCTTAGGACCCATATTCCAAGTAGGATGCCGCAAGGCATCATCAAGGGTAACTTTTTCAAGCTGTTCGACATTGTAATTACGAAAAGGCCCCCCCGAAGCTGTCAGGATAAGTCGCCGCACTTCCTCTCGCCGCCCCCCTAACAAACACTGAAAGATAGCGCTATGCTCGCTGTCTACCGGCAAAAGAGCCACATCCTTCTCTCGAGCTTTGGCAGTTACAATTTCACCTGCTGCTACTAACACTTCTTTGTTAGCCAGAGCAATATTTTTCCCTGCTTCGATAGCCTGTAACGTTGGCTTTAACCCCGCAGAACCCACCATCGCCGAGACCACTATATCTGCATCAGGAAATTTAGCAACTTCAGCTAAGCCTTCCTCTCCAGCGACGACTTTTAACTGCGGCATGCGCCGTTGAAGCTCGAAGGCTTTATCCTTATCATAAACAGCTACTAAACGCGGGCTAAATTCTCGGGCTTGAGCTTCTAAAAGCTCAATGTTAGAATGAGCAGCTAAAGCCGTTACCTCTAACGCATCACCTAGGTGGCGAGCAACCTGAAGGGTACTCTTACCTATGGATCCCGTACTTCCTAATATTGTTACACTTTTGGCCATTAATTTTTCTCTTCATACTTTGAAGGCGAGATAATAAATTACTCTCCGCTCCCACAAAATGTCAACGCATAATATTTCTACTACAACCTAATGCCCATGGTGCGATATTGCGGGTTAAAACAATTTATATGTTAACGCAAAGTAGTAATGTCCTAATTTAAGCAAAGTAGAAAGGTCCTATCTTTTGCCAGGAAAAGGACATTAGAGAGCCATCCTCCCTATAGGG
>JBNJDP010000063.1:0-5229 GCA_051744985.1 Chlamydiota bacterium
GCAACCGAAAGATATTGAAAAGACTATCACGATGCTTAATAATAAAAAAAGCATGTGGCTAAAGCGTAGGGGACTAGGGGGTGTTTATTATAAAAAAATAGAAGAGGTCAATAAGTCTTTACAAAGCAATGATGAAGAAGAAAAAGCCGAAGGTTTTCTGAAAGCTGGAATACTTATAGACAACATACAGTACCGGCTGACTAAAAAGCGGAATTTTACAATACTAATGGTGACGGTTAATGTTGTCGGCTTAAGCGCTTTATCATTATCTATAGGAAGTGGAGTTATAGGCGGAGCTTATGCTACTCCTCTCATAGTGGCTTCTATTGTAGCGGGCCTAGGGGTTACCACACTAGTTTTTTATGGAATGTATTATAAAAAAAGGTATTTGGCAACACCTGCAGATCCTACCTCTCAGCAGAAAGAGGTTCAAGATTATAGGTTGTATCAAGTTGCCCCAAAATATCTAGAAGGTATGACAAAGAGTGACGTGCTGAAAAATAAATATTTTGGTGCTAAAAATTCAGAGGAACATGTCAAAAAAGTAGTACGTAGAACGTTCTTACAGCAAAAAATGGAGCGTGCGGCACGTCGACCTAGAAATAGAAAAAGGTTGAATAGCAGCAAGCGTTGGGATTGGGAGATACTAACAGATATTTAGTTGGATCTAGGTTTAGCGTTAGGGTTTAAATATATTGAATTTGAGGCGTTTGGGGTTTATTAGTGACTTCTAAAGGTAAACCTTTATATGCCAAGTTAACGCTTTCCATAATAGTTACTACTACCCCTAAACCAGCCCCTAATCCTGAGCAAAGAGAGAGGCCTAATGATGCAACAGCTAAGCTGTGGGCGGTAAAAGCGATAGCATGGATATTGCGAGATTTTTTGAGGCTTCCCTGTAATAGATTATAAGCTTCTCTACCTTTATTAATAGCAACGATCTTGGACTCTGTATCTTCATGCTCATCTTGGAGATCATGTAATGAATTCTGAATCTTTGTAATGCTGTCTTCGGATATTCCTCTCCGATTAAGCCAATCGACGCCGTGGTAGGTAAGGTCTTTAAAAGTTTGAGTCATTTCCTTTAAATCTCGATCTAGGTCTTCTAATGAATGCTCATGATCTTTAAAAATCCCACTAGCATTAGCAGCGCGATCGACTCTGTTCAATAAGCTTTGAGATTCTTTTAACCAGACAGCATGTCTCGTGCCATCCACAACTCGGGCCAATGTAAATATTGAGCTAAAAGTTTTAAGGACTACAGTTTTTATCGGCAGCTGAAAACCAGCTTTCAATGCTGTAGTCGTTATTTTGCCAACATTGTTTAAAATATAAGCAGCATGGAAAAAACCTTTTAAAGAGTTGTCTATAACGCCGCTAGAATCTTTTTTACCAAAGGAATGGAAGGCAGCTTTGAGGTCATCACCTAAAGTTTGTAGAGTAGACAGTGCAAAACTAAAAGGAACAACAGCTGGCACCAAAGGAAGCCCTCGTTTGCACAATTCGATAGAACTAGAAAAAGTGGCGTTGGTAGAGCTAGTAACGGCAGTAATCGTAGTCATAGGTTTTAAAGACCATTAATAATTTCATTGATAAATAAAGAAATATAACAAAACTTGTTTTTAAAAGCAGCTGTTATTTTCTTAAAGGAATTTACTTAACAAGCCTGAAGGAAAAAGGATATCGGTAATCTTGTCCTTTGGAAACAGCTATAGCAGCTTGTATTATTAAAATAACGTCAGCAATTAGTATCAGCAGCACTAGAAAAAACCCGATCATAAATATGGCTAAAAATGCTGATAGTATTACTCCTATCAGAACGGTAATCTGGAAGTTAAGAGCTTCTTTTCCTTGTACGTTAACGTAAGGGTGGGTATCACGCTTTAGTAACCATAAAATTAAAGGGCCTAAAACATTAGCAAAAGGAATTCCTATCAGAAAGAGAAGACCTCCTAGATGACAAAAAATAGCCCATTTCTTGGCTTCTTGTGATGATGGTATCATATTTACTCCTCGATTAACTAAGCTTTTTCATTCGCTGGATAATAGCTATTATCCTACTTAATATCTAATAGCAATAGGTAATTTATTCTTTGTTGACAAGATAAAAATGGATGCCAAGATAGCGTAAGAGGCCACAGGATTTATCATGCTTCAACAGTGATCATTAGGAGGCCTGCGCAAGTAAAAATGCTTACAAATAGCTATTATTGCTATTTTACTGTGCTTTTCGATACACATATAATCCTCATAATCAACACCTAAATAGGCATTATACCTCATGACCACTTACAAGATAGCTGCTTGAGAGCAACTATCTTGGTAAAAAATTACGATAATTTTCTGTCTACTTCTTGTAGTTCTTTTTGAAGCTGCTGAAGTTGCTTGTGTTGTTTTTGAACGAGTTCAGCAGGAGCTTTTTCTACAAAGTTGGGGTTGTTGAGTTGTTTCTCGGCTTTTTCGAGACCCTTTTGAAGGCGCTCTTTTTCTTTTTGAAGGCGCTCGAGTTCTTTGCTATGCATCTCTTGGGGGAGAGGGATGAGGATTTGCAAATTTCCTATCAGAGCGGTGCTTGCCAAAGGTAATTTAGGAGACTCTACGCTGAATTCTAAAGAAGACGCTTTTGTCAATGCTTTGATCATGTTAGCATTATCCTTTACCGTAGCTAGCTGTGGCTCATTTTGTTCTCCAGAGATAAAAATTTGCACTTCGTCAGAAGGTTTTAATTTCATCTCCCCCCTGATATTCCTTATTGTATAGATAACATCGCGGATAAGGTCGAAGTCAGCTTCAATATCACTTCTAATGTCTCCCGCTTCGATAATTAAAGGATAGTTGGCTATTGTGCAAGCATTATTTTGAAGAGCTGCTAGAGACTCTTGGGTATAACGGTCGCACTCTTGGTTTATCTTGGTCGATAAGCGATTTTTGAGCTGCTGAAAAAGCTCTTCAGTGATATATGGGGTCATAGGGTGGAGCAATCGTATTGCATTACAAAGTATGATGGCCAATATTTTTTGTTTGTTTTTGCGTTGCTCCGTGCTACCAGTTTTGCTAAAAAGGTAGGGTTTGGAAAGTTCGACATAGTAAGCACAAAATTCCTTCCAAAAGAATTCATATGCTGCTGTTGCCGCATGGTCAAATAAGAGGTTTTCTAGGTGCTTATTGACACTGGCATTAATGCGGTTTAATGTGGAAAGCATCCAGCGATCTTCAAGAGTCAAGATCGAGAAGTCTATCCCTTCAGCAAATTCGTCGGCGGTTAAGTCTTCAAGATTCATGAAAACAAAACGCGCTCCATTCCAAACTTTATTGGCAAAGTTCTTGTACTCTTCAAATTTACGTCGATCGAGGTCTATCTGTCTAAGCTGTGAAGGGGTAGCACATAGAGCCATCCTGACTGCATCTGTGCCATATTGCGTAATAAGTTCTAAAGGATCGATAATATTACCTTTAGATTTGGACATCTTTTCCCAACGCCCCTGGACATCGGAAGGAGTGGGAGCCCCTAAATCGTATTGGATACGTTCTTCAGACGAGACATATTCGATACCCCTTTCGGCTTTTTGGCGCCAGTAAGATTTTCCATAGATTAGACCGTGGAGAAAAACTTTTTCGAAGGGGAATTCCCCCATGACATATTTGCCCACGGCGATCATCCTAGCAACCCAAAAGAAGAGGATGTCATGGCCAGTTACTAAAATACTGTTGGGATAGAATTTATCCAGTAAAGGGCTTTCCTCAGGCCATCCTATAGCGCTGAAAGGCCATAAAGCAGAAGAAAACCAGGTGTCTAAAACATCTTCATCTTGACGCCATTGCTCAGGGTGGGCTTCTACTTCAGGAGGAAGACCTTCACCATCAAAGCATATAATTTCTTCTGGATGGTCCTTGTTGTACCAGATTGGTATACGGTGGCCCCACCATAGCTGGCGGCTAATGCACCAGTCACGGAGGTTGTCGACCCAATGAAAATAGGTTTGTTCCCAGTTTTGGGGGATAATAGAGACCTCGTCATCACGAACGGCTTGGGACAGGAGCTTAGCCATCCCACTCATCCGTACAAACCACTGTTTAGACATGTAAGGCTCGATATCGGCTTTAGAACGATAGGATACTCCTACCCGATGTTGATGAGGTTCTATTTTTAGTAATAAGCCTTGTTGTTTAAGTTTTTCAATTACCGCTTGCCGTGCTTCGGGCATAGTCAAGCCCTGGAATTCTCGGCCATTTTCATTGATATGACCATTAGGAGTCATAATGTTGATGAAATCTAGATTGTGCTCTAAACCCATCTGATAATCATTAGGATCGTGAGCAGGGGTGATCTTGACGGCACCTGTGCCAAACTCAGGGTCGACTCGGTGGTCGGCGATAATAGCAATATGACGACCCGTTAAAGGCAACTCTATATGCTGGCCTATCAAATGTTGATAACGCTCATCTTTTGGTGAAACCGCTACAGCAGTATCTCCTAGCATTGTCTCAGGGCGAGTGGTGGCAACAGTGATATATTCTTCACTGTCGACGAGGGGATATTTAAAATACCATAAAAAAGATTGGCGTTCTTCATACTCTACTTCATCATCAGCAAGTGCTGTCTGGGTTACGGGGTCCCAATTTACTAAATAATCACCCCGATATATAAGACCTTCGTCATACATCTTTTTAAAGACTTTACGTACAGCAGCATTGCAGCCTTCATCCATCGTAAAACGTTGCTTATCCCAATCACAAGAGCATCCCAGTTGTTTTAGTTGGTTGATGATTCTACTTTCGTGACTTTCCTTCCACTGCCAAACTCGTTTTAGAAATTCTTCGCGAGAATAATCTTTCCTACGTTTACCTTCTGTTGCCATAAGGTGACGCTCTACTACGGTTTGGGTAGCAATTCCTGCATGGTCTGTTCCTGGAACCCATAAAGCCTCGAATCCAAGCATTCTCTTCCAGCGCACTAATACATCCTGAAGAGTATTTACTAAAGCATGACCCATGTGGAGGGCTCCAGTTACGTTAGGAGGTGGAATAACTAAGCAGAAAGGGGGCTTGGTAGAATTAGGATCGGCTTTAAAGTATTCGCCTTTTTCCCAAAATTGATACCATTTAGGTTCTATATCATTATGATTATAAGACTTTGGTAGATCAGCCATAATAAAAAATCCTCGAGTTTATCAAGCTCAATATAATAGCAAATTATCAACATAATTCGAAATACCAAAACAGATTAAC
>JBNJDP010000064.1:0-4902 GCA_051744985.1 Chlamydiota bacterium
AGCAACACGTTATGATAAAACAGCTTTGATGTTTAAAGCAGGCGTTATTATAGCGAGTATTATCATGTGGGTGAAACTTTAAGGACAGAGCCTAGCAAGGTTAAAAATAGGCTTAGAAGCCATAAAGGGGTTTCGGGGAAAAGCAAAGCAAAGAGTGTTGCTAGAGACTTAACATATACAGCACTAAATCCGCTCATAGCGACGAGTAATGCTAAGCTCGCCAGCTTGCCTACTATAGGATTATAACGTTTGGTAAAGAATTGAGCTACTGATAGGCCGTTAAACTCTTTCCACTTTTGGGCAACACTCAGGCTGTAAAAGATTAAACCTATTAAAAATGCTAGCGGTAAGCTTAAGGCCCACCAGCGAGCAAGATAGCCCATTGAAGAAAAGGCTATTAAAGTAGAGGTGTTAAATTCAGTCATCACTAAGGTTGCGGTGAGAGCCCAGAAGCCGGTTTTATTGTCAGCTAGAAGGTAAGAGCGTTCAGTGGAAACCTGAGGAGAACGCCAGCTGCTTATAAATATTATAGCTGTCAACAACAGGGAAAAAGTTATTAGGTCTAAAGAAAACATAGTTTATACCATCCACAAAAAATAATTACACACTCGGCACACCCCTAGCACTTCGTCTTTGAACAATCCTTTTTCACTTATATTCATTAATATGACTATCGAAACGATAGTACAAATCTAAAGCACAATGTGTGTGCATATTACATAATTATTTTGGATGAAGGGTATTATTGAAGCTTGCCCGTGAACCTTATCTTTTTTAGAAAGTTTTAAAACAAAGAGATATTAACTCACAAGGTAATATTATCTATATAGAGCGTATTAATTCCTTGAAGATGTCTGCAGGCTGAGGTTTTGAATTATCGTCAGAATCAGGCTGCCTGTCATTAGAGTCTTGTTGTTTATCGTTGGTATCTGATGATGAGGATTGTTCCCATGGTAGGGGATATTTTAGGGGGGGGACAGGTTGCTGATCTTCCTGGGCAGTATCATTAACACTTTCAAAGACCCCCCCTAGAACTCGGCCTATGTCGCCGCCTTTTTGTTTGGCTAGAAGGATTCCTAAGCGTTTTGATGCTGAGCTCCAGTCGATTTTTACTGAGCCTTCTATGGTTTTCATAGGTATTTGCATCATATAGTCTTTAGAGAGCTTAGGAAGTTCGAAAGCTTTGTTTAGAGTTTCTGCGGGCAACCCTAAACGCATATCTATTACGTTTGTTTTCAGGTCAACATTACCCCAGGTTGCAATCCTAAATTCATCAGCGACTAAGCCGTCCATACGCTCATAATGAGCTAATCCATTATTGATTTCGAAGTCTAAGGGGGTAAACCACAGGTTAATATTATCTTGGTTATGAATACGTTGAAACTTTAAAAAACCTATCAACAAGCCAAGAGGGCCTTGATTTTTGAGGTTCAGTTTACCAAGATTAAGCTGACCTTGTTTTACTTGAACTTCCTGCATATTAAAAGGTGCTAAAGGTATTATAAAGCCTTGAGGTTCTATCTTTAGAGTTATCGGATTTTCGCTGTTAATGGCGGAGATAAGGAGGGGGTTGATATTGGAGAGGAAAAGGTCGCCCAGTTCAGGGCTGACTTTTATCTGAGCCATGAGAGCTTCTTTAAGAGAAATCTTATGGTCGGCAAGCTGCGAATTTATATGCAGCTGACTTTTGCTAGACTGGAAATCTAACTGTAAGTTTCCTTCCATCCTGTTAAGCTCTACTGAGGTGTTGGCTGTGAACTTATTACCTAAAAAAGTTCGGATATGCTGTTGATAATCGGATGTTAAACCTAAGAGGAGCTCGAAGAAAATTACCGGAAAGTTGGCAGCTTGGCCATGGAGATTTATTTTAGCATCAGAGAGGCTCCATTGGTGGCTATCGGAAATAAAATCGGCTATGGTGCTATTAAGGTTTATTTCTTGAGCAGCATCAGTGCGGCCTGATAACTTTATAGCAGCCTGATTATCGGGGATATTGAGATCGAAGTCTAATAGCAATCGGCGGATGGTGGAAGACTTTTGAAGAGCAGGATCAGCTATTTCTAGCATATGAAGTAAACTGTTGCCCGAAATGTTTAATTCCTCGAAAAGAGGGCGCTGATAATAGATTTTAAAGGGTTTGATAGAGAGAATTAAGGGGGCAGCGTCAATGAGTTTTAGGTGGGAAACGTTTAGAAGCTTTAATGTTTCTGACGTCAAGGTGTAGTTGATGTTGAGAGGGCTAGTAAGCTCAAAATATTCTTTATTGCAAGATTTACCTTTGAAAGAGGCTTTGATAGGTGATCCATTTAGAATGCTATTGAGATTGACTAACATCGGATCTACCAAAGATGGAATATTGAAGTCGAGATGAAGATCTTCAGATCTTAATTGCCCAAAATTTTCAGGGGATTCTAGGTGGATTAAGGGTATTTGTAGATTTCCATCAAGAGCAAAATTGTTAAAGCTTTTGGTGATATTGATAGAATTAATGGTGAGGGTGCTTTCGGTGGGTGATCTTAGCGCTATTGTAGTATCAAAAAACCTAGAAAATTTTTTAATAGCTTCGGGGTTAGCTATAAAATTAATGGTAGCTGGGGATGATAGGTCAAAATTGCCATCGATAGTTTTTCCAGAAAAATTTGCTTTTAAAGTAGGTGTGGTACAGTTGAAGAATAGTTTCTTCTTATGAGCATTGGGTTGTATAACCAGCTTAGCATTAAGTTGGTCCCCTAGTAATGCTGTCAGCAAGCCGCGAAGCTTAGGGTTATATAATGACACCAAAGAATCGATACCTTCGAGGGGAAGATTGTCAACCTGCGCATTAAAATTGGCATCAAAAAAACGTTGGGAAAGGGTTGAACCGCTAAAATTACCGTTGACGATTAGGGATCCAGTTTGAGCGCCATAGTTGGTTAAGGCTTCGACTTTAATGTCTAGCTTTTTAAGCGATTCTGTGGCAGCTAGGTCGACATTGATATCTTTGAAGTTTATAGGGCTGAGGTTTTGGTAAGTAAGCGAGAAAAAACCTTGGTAAATTTTGAGCTTGAGATTAGGGGCTTTATGGTAATAGGACGCTGAAGAATGCCGCGGGGTAGGCGCCGTGGTAGGTGTTTCAGAGGTTTTCGAAGAAGAAAGGGCTCTTTGAAGGTTAGATGTTTCATCATCATTGATAATGATTTCTAGGTGAGGATCTTGAAGTATGACATCCATCTCATGGCGATACCCTATTAACAAGCTGCTTAGTGTGCGGGGGATTAAAATATCGTCTATTTCCAGGATTTTACGATCTTGAGGGTCTAATAAAGTGATGCCTTTTAATCGTTGATCTCCTATCCAGTTGAGGGATATTTCCTCAATATCTAGTTTGCCCATAATCCTTTGATTAACCTGGTTGAGCAAAAATTCCCTTCCTTTAGGGTGCGATAGGAGCTTAGGGCTTAACCCTAATAAAGCTGCGACTACAATAAAAGCTAATATTAATAACCATAGGGATAGTTTAATAGCCTTTTTAATCAAATAAGTCATCGGAGTACTCTTTAGTTATAACTCTCCATGATACTGAAGGAGGGTTTGTTCCAAAAGCTGATAAAATTACGGCTCCCAGCCCCAAAAATAAGAAAAGAAAGATTAACCCTTTGCCGATATAAGGGATGTACATCACTATCGACATCGTTAACAGCCCTAGGGCTAATGGCTTAATTAGGGAAGAGTTTTTCTTTCTAATCAAACGCCCACCTATTAGCAAGGCTACAATAATATACCCCCATACAGAAGCAAAAGCGACAGCCAAAGCTAAAATAGGAATTAAAGGAATACCAATAATGCTGATCGACATCAAAATAATTAGTAGAGGTAAAGCTACTATAGCAAGAACTCCCGCAACCCAAGAGGCGAGGGTTTTGTCTTGTGCCATCCTCCAGACCACTCGGGTATGTTTGGGAAGGAAGACAAACATTACCATTCCTATTCCAAGGCATCCTATAAAAAACATTATGGGGTAACTCAAGAAGAGTATAGAAGTTTTTTCGTGAGTGATTTGTCTATCCATCTTATATGCTTCATAGTTAATACTCCTAACCAGCTTGTTGAGGCTACGGCCGATATCAACTTTGATTATTTCACCGTTGATTTGCCCCTGTTCGAATTGTTGGAGATTGCCTCCTATAACAATGGCATCGCCATCGATAAAACCTCCTTCTTGTAGGTCGAGATTGCTTGCGAAAACTATAATATCGTTGGTTATATGCCCTTGGATCTTTAAGTTTCCGCCAAAGCTAACAATGTTCTTGAACTCTTCATTGGGCCCGACGAGGAAATTTTTCCCGAAAAGGACTTTAGTACCTTCAGGGGCGGTAGCTGAAATCATTAAAGGGCCAATAAGAAGGGCTATGAATAACAGTAAGCCAGTATGATGGCTGCGCAAGTAACGGGTGGTGGATGACATAAATACCTCTTAGGAAGATCTATTTGTTAGCCGATTTTAGAGCTCTTTGAGTAATATAGTCAACCTCGACTTGAATGAGAAATATCTTTTAAGCCGTGATTAGGTTGCAATAACAAACTAAAAAATGAAGTATAAAGCGAGCTGATAATCTAGTGTGCTTTAAAATTTGTTTGAGGTATTATTTTTGTTTTTTTTATAAACGCATTGGTTTTATGAAGGTTGATGGTTTTTTAAACCCTGATTTTTATGTGGCATTTACTCCCTATTCTTCTCAAAGACCTTTCTCAGGCCGCTTACAATTCGAATGTCGTATATCAGCTATATTCCGAAGGTCTCTGGGAGAATGTGAAGCTGAAAAGTTACAACCTGAATTCCCGCCAACTCATAACGAGGTTGGCGGCTCAATTCCAAGGTCGTGATATAGCAACTTCTGTTTTTCAAGTATTTCACCTACTCGT
>JBNJDP010000065.1:0-4828 GCA_051744985.1 Chlamydiota bacterium
AATATACAACAAAATTGTTAAAGAACTCAGATTTTCAAGGAGTTAAGGAGTTTTCAGAGGTCAGTATCGTTATGTGTTGTTGGGAATCCAGGTTACAAGAAAGGATACTTCAAAAGCTTGAAACTGTTAATACTGACTACCAGCAGATTCTTAGCGAAAAAGAGAGCCTATCAAAAACCCTTGAAGCGCGCTCCCAGCAACTATCTCTAGCCCAACAAGAGCTAGGTAAACTCGACGAGCAGCGCCAAACTTTAGCAGATAACAACACAGCTCTCAAAGAGGCACAGCAAGAGCTACTAGCGCGACAGCAAGAGAGAAAACAACAGCTTTCGACCTTGCAAGATGACAAAGAAAACCTTACGCAACAACTACAGTTATCCCAAGAAAAGCTAGCAGCTACCCAGAGCAGGTTACAACATAACAAGCAGCTCCAAAATGAAACCTTCCAAGAAATCCAAAACCTTAAAGAAAAATATTCAGCTTTGCTCGAAGAAAAGAACAAAGCTAAAAAAGCCTCGAAAAAAACCACCAAAATTCATTTAGTAGCTGCAGGAGAAACCCTTTCTGCCATTGCTCAAAAGTATTACGGCTCTTCTAGGAAATGGGCAACCCTCTACGAAGCTAACAAAGATATTATCGATGATAAAGACTATATTAAACCTGGAACAGCCCTGGTTATTCCTTGATTAAAGCAATTGAGGTTGCTATGCTGATCTTTTATGAATTTAACAATTAGCGGTGATAATGATGAAAAAGATGACTATGCTAGGCTTACTGGCGGCCTTATTAATTACTGGAATTTCTTATGCTGACACTACTTTAGCTTCTGACCCAGAAACAGTGATCACTTCTTCTTTAAACTTAAAAGAAGTTTTTCAAGCAGCGCCTATCATCTATTCTATTTTATTATTGCTATCACTAACATCATTTATCTTATGGCTTTACAGCTTGCTAACCCTGCGCACCTCTGATATGCTACCTAACGAATTTCTTACTAAGGTTCAAGATAAAATCAACTCTAACGATTTTGAAGAAGCTTTGGAACTTTGTCAGCAAGATGATAATTTTGTCGCCCCTATAATTGCTAAAGGGCTACAAAACCGTAAACATGGCACGCAGATGATCATGGAAGCAATTCAATTCGAAGGGCGCCGAGCCGGAGCTACTCTGTGGCAGCGCCTATCGCTGCTCAATGATATTGTGGCTGTAGCACCAATGTTTGGCCTGCTCGGAACGGTGCTGGGAATGTTTTATGCTTTCTACGACAGTCACCGTACTCAAGAGAGCATTGCTTCAATCTTCGACGGGCTTGGCATGGCTATTGGAACCACGGTAGCTGGGTTAATTGTAGCTATCTTAGCGATGATCTTTCACACTACTTTAAAGCTCAAAATAGGACGCTTACTAAATACGGTAGAACATGAAGCTCTGACGTTCGGCAACCAAATAGCTCTACAAAGCATAACGGTTAACGATCCCGAAATTAAAGAGTAAAATAGACCTCTGCACCGCCAAACCTAACGAGGAGTTGTGACTCTTATGACTTTTATCCCTGAAGAAGAACTGCAATCAAAAAGCGGTCTAAACCTTACACCGATGATAGACTTCCTCTTTCTGATGCTAGCTTTTTTCGCATGTTTAGCGGTATCAAGAACTACAGTAAGAGATACTAACGTCGATCTTGTAGAAATCGCTTCCGAACCAACCCCTACGATCACTCAGGAATCCGAAGATTTAAGGGTTATCAGAATCAATATTACCGGCGAGAATCAATACCAGTGGGTTACTGATGTCCGTGACTACCCCTTGGAAAATCCTGAAGAAATAACTACTGAACTATTACGTCAATATGAACGAGGTTTACTGCCTGTTGATAAATCTAATACTAAAGTTCTAGTAAAGATCGATAAGAATGCCAGCTGGGAACCTATCCTTAAAGGTTTTTTTGCTGTCAGAGAAGCTGGCTTTGAGGTGCGCCCTATCTATCAACCCGAAGAAGTTGCTGAAACGTCCTTAGGAAGGTCGAAGGATAAAAAAATCTAAATAGTTATTGCTTAAAATTCAGCGGCAAAGTAAGATAACTGTATCTTTTCAATGGTAATTATAAAACACCTATGCCCAGGTGGTGAAATTGGTAGACACGCCAGATTTAGGTTCTGGTGCCGCAAGGTGTGGAGGTTCGAGTCCTCTCCTGGGCAATTTATCATGACAAACATGAAACCTTCTTATCTTTTTATCCTTACCCTTTTTTTATTATCAAGCTGTGTTAGCAAGCACCCAATCCCTCCCAAAACATCCCCCTATCATATTGATGGTCAATGGTATTATCCAACCACCAAAACAAAAGGTTTTCGACAAAATGGGCTAGCATCATGGTATGGCAAAGCTTTTCATGGCAAGCCTACTGCCAGCGGTGAAGTTTTTAATATGCATTCCATCTCCGCCGCCCATAAGACTCTTCCTCTAGGTACATATGTAAAAGTTAGCAACCTTAAAAATGGCAAAACCCTTGTAGTTAGGATCAACGACCGCGGCCCTTTTGTTGCTGGTCGTATTATAGACTTATCTTACAAAGCTGCCAAAAAATTGGACATGATCGAAGATGGTGTTGTGCCGGTAGAGGTCTCCACTTACAAGCCTCTTATTAGCTGGTAAAAAACAAAGAAGCACTTTAACCTGTGAATCTATCCTTAATCTCATGCAATATTGCGGTTAGAGCCCTCCTATCGCTATCTTATGCCGTTTATCAAAAATAATTGATAAAAGAAGCTTGAGAAAAATTAAGTAAAATTAAAAAATAGCCCTATAACTGATGTTACGTACCAACCTGTAAAAAGCTTCGCCTCTCTGAGGGGCGAAGTATTTTTTTCATAACTAATAGGGAAAGATTATGCATAGATACAACCACATTTTAGTAGCCTGTGATTTAATAAATGATGATGACCGTCCAGTAATCGAAAGAGCTATCGAGATTTCCAAAGCTTCAGGGGCTAAAGTGTCCCTTCTCCATGTTATCGAAGATTTATACAACTACGGCTCCCCATGGGAAATTGAAAATAATACCGAGTGGCAGATGGAATTCGAAAAAAATGCTGCCGAAAAACTAACGGCTTTAGCTCTTAACTGGGGAATCCCCTCTCAACAACAAATTATCGCCCACGGGCCTATCCGCTCCACTATTCATCAAGTTGCTGCTAACAACCAAGCTGATCTTATCATCGTTGGAAGCCACGGAAAACATGGTTTAGGGCTATTATTATTTGGCTCAACAGCTAACAGCGTCTTGCACCATACTACTTGCGATGTTTTAGCTGTCCATGTCTCTCAAAGCTCTGAACCCGAGCAGTAATAAAAGATTTGCAAATAAAACCTCATAGTACGAAAATATCTTCTTTAATTTTAACCGATTTATTAACACTACTAAAAATATTTTTTATTGGTAATAAGAAAAAAACCATAGAGGTCATCGGTGAAAAAGATAGTATGCTATAAAGCGCAGCGCTGTTTACCTAAAGCCCTCATACTGGCAACAGTCTTTTTTGTTCTTGGAAGTTTCATCTCCAGCAGCTTGATATATTTTGATGGTACTGATGCTAAGCTCAAAAAAACCGACCCTGCCATCTGCGGTGCTATTTATCGTACTTTAGAAGTTATGGACCAAGTATTTGAAGAAAACGATCTTGAATATTGGATTGAAGCAGGTACTCTGTTAGGAGCTGTAAGGCATAAAGGAATCATCCCCTGGAATGACGATGCTGATGTATATTTTTCTGAAAAAGACCTTAAAAAGCTCGTAAGCCTAAAAAAAACTTTTGCTAAAAAAGGTTATCAGCTAGTGGAAACCTTTGGCGGCTATAAATTAATGCCTGCTAGTCGCCCCAACCGCAGACAGCACCCATCTATCGATATCGCTCCTACCCGCCATGAAGACGGTATAGTCTATCCTTCTTGGGAGGGTTCTCCTTATCGTGCTCGCAATGAAGGCTCCTACTTCACTGAGAAAGAATTATATCCTCTCCAGCGGATGACCTTTGGCCCCTTAAAACTTAAAGCCCCTAATAATCCTATAGGTTTTCTCAATCGGTATTATGGCCATGATTGGAATGAAGTAGCTTACCGAACGTTTGATCACCAAACATGGAAAAAGGTAGCCGAAATCAAAACTAAGCTCGTCAATAGGAAGCCTGCCGAATATGACCGAGAAGTGTATCATGGGCATTGGCCTAGTAGCTGGCAAGTTCAAAAGCCTCATATATAATCCCCTGTTACACCCTAATCGTAGAGTCTTCCCCTTCAGCCGACAAAAAAGGGTCTCCTTCCCGATAACTTATTGGCTTCAAAATCTCTCCTAGTTTATAAAAATTGATATCAAACGTTAATATACGTAACCTCTTACTAATATACTGATTATCTTACCTGCGCATAACAACGTTATAATAGCATTATAAAAACCAATACACGTATAAGGTACCATGATGCTCGAAGCAACCTTAGGGGATTTTTTCAATAGCCTACACCTTTTAACCTATGCTGGTTTACTATTATTAATAAGCCAGGGAAGTGGCAGGATAGCCGAACTTTTAAGAGGCCCTCGCTTGACAGGATATCTATTGGCAGGTGTTTTATTCGGCCCTTATATCCTAGGCCTTTTCAATGAAACCCTCGTCAACGAGAAATTAACGATTATTACTGATACAGCTCTTTCCATTATTGCTTTTTCTATAGGAGGATTAAGGTGACCCCCATTGTCTAGACAATTTTTCTTCTAATTTTTAGGAGACTAGCACCTCTAGTTTTGGTTTATAAAAATGCTTTTTCCGACTGCCTG
>JBNJDP010000066.1:0-4627 GCA_051744985.1 Chlamydiota bacterium
AGATAATATAATATTACCAGGTTATAAAATTTAATTAAGGTTAAACTTATATGGTTGCTATTGTTCCTGTCGCTCAAAATTCTTTCTTAGAAAGCCCTGTAATAGATAACAAGGCTCCTGAAATCGAAGAGTTTTTAGCTCCTTTTTGGGAAAAGACTCAAGAGGTAGCCGAGAGTTCTTTAGCATTGCTGGCGGCATTTTTTTTTAAGGGTAATGCTGGTGATGTCAACCATGTTTTTAAGCCAGTGCCTATGCGGTGGCTCCCTGTAACTGTTTTGGAATCTATCTTCGACCTTTATCAGCAAAATATTTCTTTAGAGATGCTTAGGGAATTTAATAGAGTTGGGCAAGATATCAGAGACCGCATTAATTCCGAAGAGAAGCGAACGCGCCCTAAAAAACGGTGGATCGATGAAAAAATTCTGGAGGGCAATATATCCCAAGCTTGTTGTCAGGAGAAGCATAAGCTCGTAAATTTTTCTAATCAACAAGGCGTAGCGAGATATAGTTCGGTATTTCAAAAGTCAGTTTCTGCTGCTTAGTTGTGATTGTTATTGATAAAAACTATTGTTAGGGTAAGATCAACCCTTAAAATAGAAGAATAAAATTTAGGGGTAGGTATGGCTAAAGATGATAGCGACAGCATTTGCCGTCATATAGAGTATTTAAGTGTGCAACTAGAGGGTGTCTTTGCAGCGCTGAAGAGTTTAGAGATAAGCCAAGAAAAGGCTGATAGAGTCGACCTCCTCTATCGTATGCATCGCTTTCAAGAGGAGCTTGAAAAAAGTGAGCTTTTCTTTGAAAAACCATTGAGCTTTTCTTTAGAACAACGCTTTAAGAGAGTGATTGGTGATTGGAATGAGCAATGCCGCAAGTTGCAAGCTATCGATGATGAATCTTTAAAGCAAGCGCGCCAGGTAGTTATTGAGAGGTTGCGGCGCGAATGCAAAGGTCAAGAATTTAAGGAACCTTCTCCTTATCAGCAACCAAGGCAAAAAGAAGAGGTGATCGTTAGCCTCCCAGAGTTGGAAGAGCTCGAGGAGTTGCAGGAAACCTTGCGTGATATGCGAGAAGATTTTTCACGGATGAACGACATCGAAGATCCTTCAGGCTTTTGGCGAAGCTTTAATGTCGACAGCCGGCTTGACTTATGGTGGCGTTTTAATCAGCAGCTTAACCTCCTTGCTGAAAAGGAGTTGCCGGAAGAGTGGCAGCAAAAGCATCAGGCTTTCCAAGATTTTGCTTTTAGTTACATCGAGGATTTAGAAGCTGAAGCTTCGACATATGTTAAAGATTCCCTGGAAGCTCTTCAGCGTGAAGGCATAGATATCTCCGGTTTTTTACCTTACTTGCAAGGTGACTATAATAAACTTCACGAAAATGACAGCCATTCTTTATGTGTCCTCGCTGCCGCAGACCTTATAAGAAATCAGGGTGATATTACCACAGAGAGAACGGCTCATTGGATAAAAAAGGCTCTCGATTACCCTCAAGACAAAGGCTCGCGTTCTATTGAAGATATGATAGCAGATTTTCCGATATTACAAAATGTAGAGCATCACAATGGTAGTCTGCGCTTGGGTTACCTAGGGATTTTGGAAAGGGTGCAGGAGTTAAGCTTAGATCAACCGGCGTGTGGAATATTTTGGCGCTCAGGCCAAGCTCTCTTAGCTTACTTCGTTACACCTCGGGAAGCTTACCTTTATGATCCCCAGAGGGATAGGGATAGCTATCAGCTTTTTAGCGGAGAGCATTGCGTTTATGATATTGATAAGGATATGCGCCGTTTATGGGGTGAAGGAGAAGATATCGATGACCTCGACCAGGATACCAATTATAATAGTTATGAGGCGTTGATAGTAAAAAGCCGGGTGCCAGCTATAGCAGGTCGCAAGGTTGAAGTCCACCCTACACAAAAGAGTTGGTGGGATAAAGTTCGTGAAATCATGCATCTCTGAGAGATGTTTTAGCCTCTAATCGCAATAGAAAGGAAGGATATGCCCGTCGATCGTTTTTATTATGCTGGAGAACTCAACACCGGGATGAATGTCATTTTAGAGGGCCATGAGTTTGTCCACTTATCTAAAGCTGTCAGGAAAACTGCCGGTGAGGCTGTGCAGGTCGTCAATGGTATGGGGGCTTTGGCGGAAGCGAAGGTTGCTGAGATAGGGCGTCGTCATGCTACTTTGACGATCATCCAATCCGATTATTACCCTCCTTCCGAGACCCTGATAGTTTTGGCCCAGGCATTTCCTAAACTTAATAGGCTTGAAGGTATTATCGAGAAAACCACTGAGCTGGGAGTAGATCAAATTTGGCTTTTTCCTGGAGAGCGTAGCGAAAAAAAGGGCCTATCTTCTCACCAAGTTCAGCGCCTCAATTATGTAGCAGTTTCTGCTATGAAACAGTGCGGGCGCCTTTACCTGCCACAGATTATTGTCAAAAGCCCTCTTGAAAAATGGAAGGACCTACCGTCGGGGACGGCATATTTTGGTGATGTCGACCCTCAAGCTCCGCGGTTAGCAGATATATGGCAGCCTACGCCCAGAAGCATGTTTTTTGTAGGCCCCGAAAGCGGTTTTAGCGATCATGAGCATGAGCTTTTGCGACTTATGGGAGGACAAGGAGTAAAGCTCCATCACCACATATTGCGCACCGACACCGCCTCTATCGCTGCTATGAGCATTATAGGGCATCTTGTTTACTGATATTATCTAGCGGCGGAAGTTATCGTTTAGATATCCTGTGAAGTTGTTGATTGTCTCAGGATGGCTTAAGTTATAATATACAAAGGCTCCCAGCTTGAGAAAATGCTTACGAACGGCAGAGGAGCCACTGAAATCTAGGATCATCTGATATTTCCAGCTCTGAAGGCATTTTTCCCGAGGATGTATGAAGGGAATGACTTCGCCGTAACAATTATTTAATAGTTCGGAATAATTTGCCGTAATCATATATGTGATAAAGCCTCGTGGATATAAGGCCTCTAGCGCCGGCAGTTGAGGGATAACCTTCTCTAGGTTAGTTTTATCATCAGGAAGGATAACGAGGATAAAATCATAGCGGTATTTTTTGTGGACAAGCCCTTTAGCGTGCTGTTTCCAGCGTTGGTGCTGCCAAAGCCATTGAGCAGGGTGTTTTTTGATGCTGTCCTCTAGGATCTGAAGAGTTTGGTCCATTAAGCGCGGTACTTCAGTCTTTAAAGAATTTTTAAGGTTGGGGTAGATGGGAGGGTGGTAATGGATATGAAGTTTGTGCTCTTGACGATAGGAGGTACCGACGACGATAGGGCTGTTAGTGCGGTAGGCTAGCAATGCTGGCGCCGATGTTGTCCAGGCGCGGGTGCCTAAAAAGGTCTTGGAATAGGAGCTTGCAGGAAATCCTTGGTCGCCAACAATCCCTACATAGTTACCGCGCTTTAGCTCTTTGAGACCGCGGGAAAGGGCTGAGCGAGGTTCGATAATCTCTCCTCCTGCCATCTGTCTTATAGAAAGAATCCATTGGTAAAGCTTATCATTTTTAATGGGCCGTCCGATGGCGATACCTTTCATTTTGCGGCAGCTAACATCAAAGAGAGGAGCTTCCCAGTTAGCTTGGTGGCCGGAAAAAAATACTATACCTTGATGGCTATCATGGAGCTTTTCAATAACTTCACTATTCTCAGCAACGAGAAAATCACGGAAATTATCTTTTTTGCTGCGGGGTAAGCGGAAGAATTCCATAGTAGTGGTTATCAAGTTTTGGAAAGACTGCTTGGCGATAAGTTTCATCTCTTGTTCGTTGAGGTCCAAGTCGTGAGCAATACTTAAATTTGTCATGCAACGCTTGCGGTGCTTGCGAGAACAATAATAAGCAATACTCCCCAAATATCGCCCCAAGCGGGAGATAGTACGGTATGAGCAGAAAGAAAGAGGGTATCCTAGGGTGCGAATAGCCCAATAAGATAGGGTGTTAGTAATAGTATTTAACATGATCGCAGAGTGGCTTCCACAAGATTTTTTAGTTGGTCTTTGAATTCGAGGTTTTTAATGCTGTTGCGGACTTCAAGGGAATGGTGCCAGCTTTTAGGTGCACCCATAACACTTTTAAGGCTAGCAGCAACAGCAGCAGGGTTGGAGAGGTCTTCGATGACCGATCCATTATCGGGTGTGAGAATTTCATGGCCTCCGTTTTCCTTAGAAGATACTACCCTTAGCCCCATCGCTAAAGCTTCAACGGTAACATTGGCAAAAGGGTCATAAAAGGAGGGGATAGCTAAAGCATCACAAGCTTTATAAAAGTTTACAGTATCCTTGCGAGGGCCAAAGAATTTAACTTTGTTAGCCAAACCAAGCTTAGCGGCCTGGGCAGCAAAGGCTTTTGTTTTTTTATCTTTTCCTACGACAGAAAGTTCGAAATGTTCATTCTTAAAGGTCGCCAGAGCTTCCAAAAGCACCCCTAGCCCTTTGCGTTGGAAGCCGCTGCCTACAAAGAGATACTGAAAAGCGTGGGGAGCGATGCCCAGCTCTTTTCTTAGCAACGGTTGTTCCAGAGGCCATTGATTGAAGTCTTCTTGGAGCTCTTGCCATTCTACTCCATTGTAAGAAACGTGAATCTTGTCGGGGTTGACAGCGTAATTTGATAACAC
>JBNJDP010000067.1:0-4515 GCA_051744985.1 Chlamydiota bacterium
AAGAAGCTTTTCCTCTCTGGCATCCCTGCAGCGCTATTGCACTCCTGATTATGAATTTCCCACACTTTGACCCACTATTACAAGCTAATACTATTCATCAAAAAAAAGAAGCTCCATGGATTTTTTTCCTTGTTGTAAAATCCACCTTCAGGTTAAAGTGTATGCTTAGTTTAAAGGGCGTATAGCTCAGCTGGTAGAGCTCCTGTTTTACACACAGGCGGTCATAGGTTCGAGTCCTGTTGCGCCCATCAACTCCACGCGGGAGTAGTTCAATTGGATAGAGCACCGGCCTGTCACGCCGGAAGTTGCGGGTTCAAGCCCCGTCTCCCGCGTTCTTTTTTTAAAAGAACCTTTTCCTCTTTTTTTAATTTAAAACCTGATTGTTGTATGATTATTATTTTATGTTTTTCTGCTATGCAACGCAGACATAAAATGATACCTTTAGTCTACAACTAGGAGAAAAATTTATGATAACCACCACCCCTAATCGCACCTTTTTTCATTATTTTAAAGCCTTGCTTTTCACTCTCATAGGAACAATGCTAGCGGGCTTGTCTATTGAAATGATCTTCATTCCTAACCAACTTATTGATGGCGGTATCGTAGGGTTATCGATGTTATGCAGTTATCTTTTCGGGCAACAATTACTTCCTATTTTCCTAATAATTTTTACTTTACCGTTTTTATATTTAGCTTGGCGTCATATCGGTAAATTCTTCCTTATTCACATGATTATTGCTGTGTTATGTTTCGCAGGATTTTTAACAATTTTCCACGGCAAGGCACCGTTGCAAGGTGATCTTTTAGAAATTGTTGTTCTCGGAGGGGTTACTCTAGGAGTAGGCCTAGGCTTAATAATCAGAATGGGAGGCTGCCTCGATGGCACTGAAATTTTAGGGCTTATCGCCAACAAAAAAATGGGTTTTACTGTCGGCCAAGTAGTTTTTGCTATAAACTTTTTTGTTTTCAGCATCGCTGGCCTTGTATATGGTAGCTGGCACCCTCCTCTTTATTCTTTGATGGCTTACTTTGTTGCTATGAAAGTTATGGATACTATTATCGTAGGTCTAGAAGAAACCAAATCGGTTAATATCATTTCCGAAAAATTAGAGCCTATCTCTGAAGCTATTATTAAAGAGCTAGGGTTAGGACTAACTATTATGTATGGGCGAGGAGGTTTTTCCCAAAAACAACGTGAGATCATTTATGTCGTCGTAGAGCGTTTACAGCTTGCTGAGCTCAAAGAAATCGTATACCGCGAGGATCCCGATGCTTTTTTAGCAATTCAAAATCTTCACGAGGTTGCCAATGGGCGCACCCCTCGTGGTAATCTCGCAGGATTCAAAAAACCTTAATCTTAGATGACGTGGATTGTTACCGACAATTTTCTGCGACATAGAAGGCCAGCTAATAGCTGGCCTTACTCTATTGAATATCAGTTCTGAAGCTTCTTCAATGCAGAATAGCGACAGGTACCTTTTTCGAGGTACTCTTTTATATTTTTTATAGTAGTATCCTGAATTCTTTGAATCGCTTCCTGGCTGTTAAATGCATTATGAGGAGTAAAAACAACATTATCCATCTTAAAGATCCACTGATCCCTAACGATAGTCTTTAATTTTTCAGCAGCTTCGGGCTCATGAAGCAATTGGTTTTCTTCCTGGATAAGCTCTTCTCCTTCTATAACATCTAATCCAGCTCCACTAATCTTTTTATGCTTTAATGCCCACCATAGTGCTTCTGTATCTATCAAGCCCCCCCTAGCAGTATTGATAATGATAGCCCCCTTTTTAACTTTTTGGATACTTTCATTATTAATCATATGGTGAGTGGCTTTATTATAAGGAACATGTAAGGAAATAATGTCTGACCTTTCAAGCAAATCTTCAAAAGAAACTTCCTCAAAACCTAAAACCTCGGCCAAAAAAGCTTGACTCTGCCTATCATGCACCAAAACATTCATGCTAAAACCTTTAGCCATCTTGGCAACATTCAAGCCAATATGACCTGCTCCAACGATTCCGATAGTTTTGCCTTTTAAATCAAAACCCGTCAAACCTTCGATAGAGTAATTACCTTTCAAGGTACGCATATAAGATTTATGAACATTACGAGAAATAGATAAAATCAGGGCAAAAGTATGCTCAGCAACAGTATTCTCACCATAAAAAGGAACTGTGGTAACCTCGATATTCTTCTCAAAACAGTAAGTTGTATCGATATGATCATAACCTGTCGAACGGGTAGCAATAAGCTGTAAATTAGGAATCTTGTCAATAACTTCCCTGCCGATCTCCGAATAGATGAAAACAGAAACCACATCAGCATCAGATGCTTGTTCAACATTCTTTGCCGTCAGAGGCTCTTTAAAAAAGGTCAGTTGATGATCTTTAAGTTTTCTACGAAAATATCTTCTTTCATTACTATTGGCCTCAAAAAAAGCAATCCTGGCCATAAAAACCTCCTCCTTATAACCCCCTCCATTAAGGGGTGTTAAAATTTATTTTTTAACACCCTCATCATAGTCCCTCGTATAATCTGTCGTCAAGTTTCAATTTATTGTCTACTGTAGTTATACCCGTGACCACTTCCTTTTTCAGCGCACCAAAACCGCGATATTTTCAATATGAGCAGTATGAGGGAACTGATCGACAGGCTGTAAAACCTGGAGATAATAGCCTTCTTGATTAAGGCTTCTAATATTTTCCACCTGAGTTTTAGGATTACACGATATATATAACAACTTTTTAGGAGCCAGCTCTATAATCTGCTGCAAAGCTTGAGGATTCAGTCCTGCTCGCGGAGGATCGACTACAACGATATCGGGCTTTTTATAAGCAGGGTCTTGTCGCCATTGGGCTAGAATATCTCCTACATCCCCTTGAAGAAGCTTTACATTGTCGATGTTATTTTTAGCAAGGTTAGCTTTAGCATCCAAGATTGACTCAGGATGTAATTCTATTCCGACAACTTGTGCAGCATACTGAGAGGCTACCATTCCGATAGTCCCCGTACCACAATATAAGTCATAGACAATATGATCCTGCTCAACACCTACCAACTCTAGACCTTTTTGATACAATTGCTCAGCTTGCAGTGTGTTAGGCTGAAAAAATGACGTTGGCCCGATGTTAAGTCTCAAGCGCTGATTTTCAATATGCAACTCCTCTTCAATATGGTCAGGACCTTTAAGGTGCATCTCATAAAATCTAGTAGGAGTCCCTTTAGCAATATGTTGAATACGCAAGAAAACACTAACATTATCATCAAAAAGACTAGCAAAGCTTTCCAGCTGTTGACGATTCAAAGCATAATGAGGATTGCCTGAAACGGTCAGCATCACCAAATGCTGCCCTGTCCGCTGCCCTTCCCTAATAGTCAAGGTTCGTAAAGCACCCTGGTCACTATCATGGTGATAAGCATCTAAGCCACTAGCTTGCCACCATTCTCTGACAAGATCTACGGCTTCAGCAAACCACTCAGAGGTTAAATGACATTCCCTCAGGTTAAAGACCTTGCCCCGTGAACCTCCGATGATCATCCCTAAAAAATTTTCGCCTGCCTTGTTGGAAGAAAAAGAAAATTCCATTTTATTGCGGTATTGCCAAGGGGTCCCGCAAGCCATTATCTTTCCCAAGTGCGTTTGGGGCCATTCAGCAAAAAGATCGGCTATCAACTTTTCTTTTAAATCCAGCTGCTGTTGATAAGGTAAGTGCTGCCATGAACACCCTCCACACCATCCATAGTGACTGCAAGGACTCTCTACCCTCTCAGAAGAGGGTTCTACAACTTCTTTTAAAAGAGTTTGTATTACCCCTCGACGCCTACGCAACAATACAACCCGCACAGTATCGCCTGGCATAGAATTACGCACCTCTACAGGTTTTCCTTCATAGTATCCTAAACCGTGGCCGCAAGATGTAAAATCCTGAATCTCAACAATAACTTCTTTCTTTTTCACCGTAAATCCTCTTTAATTACGGAAAAAGTTTAACAAAGATATCATCAAAAAACAAGATTGATCATTTTATCCAAGGGGAGACAAGATTCTCTCTTCGACTATGACCCGTGAGCCTCCCAATCTAATATATCTTCATCTCTTAAGAGGCTTTTTAGGGGCAACTTTCTTCTTGGTAGGAGCTCTTTTTAACACTTTAGTAAAACTCGCATCTTGAGTTTTGCTAACTCCCTCCTTCTCGCTCGCAATAGATTCCTGACGATACTGTTTAGCCACTTTTTCCAACTTTATTGTTGCCGTTCTAACTCGCTGAGCCGCAGCTTTATTACCTTTTTTAGCCTTTCCAAGATCCTCAGCAATACTTTCTAAAAAGTTTTCCATTTTTTTTATCGTTGTATTCAAAGCCATCTAGACACTACTCCTATTAAAATATAGTTAAAAAACAAACAAAAACTATAAAACCTGGATTCCCAACAACACATAACGATACTGACCTCTGAAAACTCCTTAACTCCTTGAAAATCTGAGTTCTTTAACAATTTTGTTGTATATTTAGC
>JBNJDP010000068.1:0-4511 GCA_051744985.1 Chlamydiota bacterium
TCTTAAATCTAAATCCTGTTAGGATTCAGATACTTACAATTCTTGGGCCACCATTTGAAAAAATCTATTCTGCAGGTTAAAGGGGGTGCGGAATATGGGGCCCAACAATTTCGCAGATAATTAGCGGATATTATCAGACAGTGCACGTTAAAATTTTTCTTTAATTTTGATTTTAGGATGCCTAATGGTAGGAATAGATAGTAATTCGAGCGGGTTGCCCGAAACTTTGAAAGGTTTAGGGATTATTAGTCTAGAGGATGAAGCCAATCCTGGTCTTAGAGTTTCTGGTCTAAACCTCTTTGAATTTGACCCTGAGCCCCCTTCCCAGAACCTTCCTGAAATTGATTTAATAGGCCCTGCAGAAGAGCATGAACGACGCGATTCTATCGGCAATAGTAGCGAATGGCCTCAAGGGGATTTATGGAAAGAAGTTTCTCCTCGCACTCAACAAGAAGTATCACAATTGGCAAGTAGTGTAGAAGATGGGTCGCACCCTTTGACAGAGGGCTCTTTGACACAGCGTCTTTCTAAAGATAAAAGGGCTAGCTTTAGCCAGACCCCTAGGGGATTGATTTGTGTTATGGAAGATATTTTACCTGAATCTATCGATGATGAAAGAGAGGTAGGACAAACTATTCAAGCTTACTGCCAAGGACGTGCTAGCCGTGCTCCATCGAACGCTTACAGCGTCTCGCTCAAAGATGTAGGTATAATGATTATTGATATTAAAGGATCTACGGAGCTTTGCTGTCAAATAGGTGATAAAGATTACTGTCGACTGAAACACAGATTATTCAATCGTTTTAAAGAACAGGCTAAAAAGCGAGGGGTGGATATCAACAAAAGCCTGGGTGATGGCTTAGAGGCAGTCAGTGGGTACCCTTTTTTTGATAGGGATGGAAATTATGTTCAATATAGGCCTAAGAAGCATTGTCGCAACCTTGTTATGTTAGCGAGAGAAATGTTGCAAATAGCAAAAAGCTGCCAAGATCATTATAATCGTTCCTCGGAGAATGAAATCCAGTTGGACTTAAGGATAGGCCTGCACTTCGGTAATGTAAGAGGATTTATTGCTGGCCAGCAACCTTTTGACTTAGAAGGAGTGGATATGGGGGTAACGGCTGATCTGGAGGCTGATGCTTTGGAAGGAACCATTCATATTTCAGAAGAGCTAAAACAACAGCTACCGGAAGATTGTTGCAAAACTTCTACTCGTAATAGTACAAATCCTACTACCTACGATATTATTGTGGATGACTTAAGCCGTGATCAACATCACGAAATTAACTCTAGAGCCATGGGAGAGCAGCCTCTAGAGGTATATGATGAGCCAGAAGTAGATGTTCTTAGAAAAGCACTTGAAGCTGCTTTGAACAATCCCATGGATTGTGCCGTTGAGCTTCATGATATTACTATTATTTTTGTGAAGTTTGCCGGTTTTTCTGAATTATGCCATCAAATTAGTGAAAATTCTTCCTACGTTATTAAGAGAGATTTACTTTCATATTTCGATGATTTATGTAAGGAGTACGGTGTTTTTCCTCTCAAAGCCCTAGATCACGGTTATATGGCTTGTGGAGTAAGCGCTGCAGAAGCTATTGCTCTAGCCCAAGCAATGTTTGTTTGCACTAGGGATTATGTTGAAAGGTATAACATTAATAGCCTTCAGCGACCTCCTATAGACTTGGATTTAAAGGTGGGTATCAATACCGGTGATGTTATTGCCTCTACCCGAGATGTAAATGGCACAGAAGTTAATAGGGCTGCAAGGTTGATGGCTATCGCTGATTCGGAAACAATATGTATCTCTAGAGCAACATATGAAAAATGGGAACCTTCATCCGGTAGTCGACTACAGTTCTCTGAAGGGGCGCCTGTCAGCCTTAAAGGTTATAAGGAGCCTATCACACCTCTTTATGGTAAGGTAGCAAAACCGCAGCCTGCTTGTATTATAAAAGTATAGCTCAATTAAGCCCTTGCAGATTTAGAGTATCTTATAGCAAAATGCCTGTTTTTAACGATGAGGTTATGGTATGAAATTATCGATCTTAGCACCTATTTATAATGAAGAAGATAATATTGCCCTCCTCCACCAGCAGCTGGTGAAGGTGTTGAGCTCTTTGGATTATGAATATGAGATCGTGTTGGTCAACGATGGTTCGCATGATGGCTCCAAAGCTGTGCTTGACAAGCTTGCTAATGAAGATTCCAAGGTCAAGGTGATCCACTTTAGGCGTAATTTTGGCCAGACGGCAGCGATGATGGCCGGCTTCGACTATGCTAGTGGAGATATTTTGATACCCATGGATGCCGACTTGCAGAACGATCCTGCCGATATTCCCAAACTGTTGGCGAAGTTAGAAGAAGGGTATGATGTCGTCTCGGGATGGCGTAAGGACCGTAAAGATAATGCTTTGATACGCAACTTCCCCAGCAAGTGCGCCAACAAGCTTATCGCAAAGGCTACTGGGGTGAAACTCCACGATTTAGGGTGTTCTCTTAAAGCTTATAGGCGCGATGTTATCAAAGGCGTCAGGCTTTATGGGGAGATGCACCGCTTTATCCCGATCTATGCGACATGGCAGGGAGCTAAAGTAGCTGAGGTGCCGGTGACCCATCACGAGCGCCGCCATGGTGAATCCAACTACGGCTTGGAGCGCACTTTTAAGGTCCTCTTGGATCTGATGGTTGTTCTTTTCCTTTCCAAATATGTTCAGAAGCCCATTTATGTCTTTGGCGGCTTTGGGCTGCTAAACTTCGTACTTTCTTTCCTAAGCTTTGGGGGGATGATAATATACAAGTTTGGGTTGGGGGTTTCTTTTAGTAGGACGCCATTGCCGTTGTTGACGACCCTCTTTTTTTTGATGGGCTTTATGTCGATCTTCTTTGGGCTGCTAGCAGAGATGATGATGCGCACCTACTACGAATCGCAGGATAAGCCCGTGTACCTGGTAGGGAAGACCTGGAACTTGAAGGATAGATAAGTTTTGGTGTAATAATTTTTTGATTAGTAATACTGAATTAGATTTTAAAAATGAAAATACTGTTGTTTAATACGTTGTATTATCCTGATAAAAAGGGCGGAGCAGAAAAATCTGTGCAATTGCTTGCAGAAAGCTTAGCACAAATTGGTTATCAGCCAGTAATTGTGTGCACTTCTGAAAAAAATGAAACAGAATTTATAAATGGGGTAAAAGTTCATCGTATAAAAATAAAAAACTTTTATTCCCCGGTTAAAGCTAAAGAAAAGAAAACAATTACGAGGTTTTTTTGGCATTTGCTTGATATAGTCAATATCTTTAACAAGAAAAAAATTGTTAAGATCCTAAAAAATGAACTCCCTGATGTAGTGCACACTAATTGTTTATCTGGCATTTCAGTATTAGTTTGGAAATTAGCGAAACAAGAAGGAATTAAAGTTGTTCATACTTTGCGCGATTATTATCTGTTATGCCCAAATTCTATGATGTTTAAAAAAAACGCAAATTGTAAAAAGCAATGTTTGTTATGTCGGAGTTTTTCGGTTTACAAAAAAAAATATTCTCAATTTGTTGATAGTGTTGTAGGGGTTAGTAGCTATATTTTAAATTTACATGTTAAAAAGGGGTATTTTGTTAATTCTTCTTTAAAACACGTGATTGCTAATGGTGTTGATTCAGAACATTCCATTGCTCTTTCTCAAAAGAACTCATTAGTTCAAAGTAATAAAGTGGTTTTTGGATTTGTGGGCACTTTAGCTCCACATAAAGGTATTGAATATTTGCTAGATGCATTTATTAACTTAAATTTAGACAAGTGTTATTTATATATTTATGGAAAAGGTTATAATGCTATTTATGAACGATTGTTAATTAATAAATATTCTTGCATTAATATTTGTTTTAAAGGATTTGCTTCCCATGATGTTATTTATTCAACAATAGACGCTCTCGTAGTTCCTTCTTTATGGCATGAGCCTTTTGGGCGGATTGTTCCAGAAGCAAATTCTTATGGCATCCCTGTAATAGCCTCAGATAAAGGAGGTCTTTCTGAGTTAATTTTAGAAGAGGAAAACGGTTTTATTTTCAAAACTGATGTAAAAGGTGACTTGGAAGATAAACTTTCAAGGCTTGTGTCGAACCCTAGATTAATTACTAATATGTATTATAAGGCTTTAAATAACTCTAGCACATTTAGACAGCAAGTTATAACTAAAAAATATATGAATTTATATAAAAGATTAACACTTAATAAGGATGCTTCTTTATCAGAGTAGAGTGATTTAACAAAAATTGTTTTTGGATATATGGGTAGACTGCATCCTAGTAAGAGATTTCAGCATTTAATAGTTTGCAAATTGGGGAGAAAGCTGAATTGTTAGTCGCAGACATCAGAAGTGCGGAGGAAACGACGGCTATGGAAAAAAATATGTCACCTATAATGACCCCCGAAATTTAGACAGGGTAGTTTAGGAGAAAAAGCATCTCATTTATAATAAAGGAGATGTTAATCATGAGGAAAAAAAGGATGAG
>JBNJDP010000069.1:0-4370 GCA_051744985.1 Chlamydiota bacterium
GGCGTTAAAACGTTCGTATCACGCAAATCAACCGGATTACTAGCAAGTGCAGCTAAAGTTTGATAAGCCTTCAAATCGGTAAACATAAGCTCTTTCTCCTTAATATAAATTTATCGACGCTCAAATTTTATGTAATGAATTGTGCGCCCCTTGGTTTGCCAAAGTTCATTAAAGAATGAAGACCCATAATCTTCCAAATCGGTAATATAATAAGGATCGGGATAGCAAGGCCTAAAATCATCGTTACCAACGAGAACTTCTAGCATCTGCTGACTATAAGGTTTATCATCTGTTACCAGCATTATAAAGCCGCCGGGCTTGATAATCCGCGCGCATTCTTTTACAAACTCTGATTGAATTAAGCGATGCTTAGCATGGCGCTCTTTAGGCCAGGGGTCGGGGAAGTTGACAAAAACTCCTGTCACCGAGCCATCCTCAATATAGTAGTTTACAAACAACCTAGCGTCGCCACAAACGGTAAAAAGGTTGCTGAGCTCCAAGTTTTTAGCCTTAGACCAGATTTTCCTTACCCTATCGAAGCGTTTTTCTACCGCTACCCAATTTTTGTCTGGGTTATTCTGAGCCTGTTGAGCAATCCAAGCACCATTGCCGCTACAAAACTCGACAAAAACAGGGTTATCGTTTCCAAAAACTTGGGGCGACTCCCAGCCCGGAAAATCATAATCTTCATAATCAGAAAGATAATCTGGAACAAATAAGACACTATCGCCAAGGAGCACTTGGCGATCTTCCCAGGAAAAAGGAGGAGCTAAATTTTTAGGTTTCATAGTTCTCTCATCTGTTATCTAAAAGGACTATACAGGATAAAGCTCCCCGACAATAAGATCAACAGATACTACTGGTGATCGATAGAGTCTATCTCTTCTTTAAACTCGTACTTCATACCTTTCAACAAGCTTTTACATAATAAAAGCATAATAATGGTAAAAGGCAAAGCAGCAGCGATTGCCATCTTCTGTAAAGCTTCCAAACCTCCCGAAAAAAGTAATACGGCAGCGGTTCCCGAAACTGTCACTCCCCAAACGATTTTTTTTATCCCCGACGGAGCTAAATTCCCTCGTGAGGTCATCATCGCTAAGACAAAAGTTGCTGAATCTGCTGAGGTAACAAAAAAGACAACCAACAAAACTATGGTCGTCAAAGACAGCAAAGTACTTAAGGGAAAGTAAGAATAAAACTGAAAGAGACCGGTAGAAATGTCACTGACGACAATTTTAGCGATGTCGACGTTTTGAAAGACTTCTAAGTCAAAAGCTGCGCCACCAAAGACGCTAAACCATAGAAAAGTTAGTAAGGTCGGCACCATCAAGGCTCCTACAATAAACTCTCTGATCGTTCTCCCTCGCGATATGCTAGCTACAAAAAGCCCTACAAAAGGCGACCATGATATCCACCATGCCCAATAGAAGAGTGTCCAAGATTCGGTCCATTTGTAGCCTCTGAAAGGATTGGTAGAAAGGCTCATATTAAAGATGCCTGAAAAATAATCGGCAAAGGTGCTAGTAAAAGTATTCAAAATAGTGACCGTTGGCCCTACAAAAAGCATAAAGAGTAAAAGCACTAACGCTAAAATAATGTTAGTTTTACTCAAAATTTGGATACCTTTATCCAACCCAGTCATACTTGATATCAAAAATAATACTGTTACTATCCCTATAACTATTAAGGTGGTAGTAAAGGTTGCCTGAAAATTAAAAACCCAGCCCAAGCCGCTATTGATCTGCATCGCTCCCAACCCTAGAGAGGTAGCGATACCAAAGACTGTGGCAAACACCGCTAAAACATCGATGAAGTATCCGATAACACCATAAATTTTATTACCCAACAGGGGATAAAAGCAGCTGGAAATCAAAGGCGGCATACCCCGGCGAAAGGAGAAGTATGATATTGCTAAACTCATCACAATATAAATAGCCCAAGGATGCAAGCCCCAATGAAAAAAGCAATAAGTCATAGAAAACTCTACGGCCTCGCCAGTACTCTTCTCAATGAAGGCTGAAGGGTTTAAATAGTGGCTCATAGGTTCGGCAACTCCCCAAAATATCAAGCCTATCCCCATACCGGCAGAAAAAAGCATGCTAAACCATCCGAAGTATGAATATTGTGGCTTCTCGTAATCATTCCCCAGTCTAATATTGCCATAGCGGCTGAAAGCCAAATATAAGCTAAAGATCAAGAATAAGAAGGCCGAAACGAGATACCCCCAGCCAAAATTACGAATAATCCATTTGTGTAAGCCCGAAGAAAGCTCATCGAGCAATTCGGGCTGAAAAGCACCGAAAAAAGTTAATGGCAACACTACGAGGAGTGAAATGATAAAGACAGCATTATTTTTCAAAGTCTGCATATTCTAATAGCCTATCTTGGGGGTTAGGGGATAATAAAAACACTACATTTCGCCCTATTGGGCAATACTTCAGCAGTTGAACCCATAATCTTTTTAAAAGGGTTGTGGGTATCGAGCTTGCCGACGACGATCAAGTCGGCATTGTTCTTTTTGGCCTGAGCAACGATCTGCGCTTTGATACCACCGACGAGATCCAAAGTTTTAATTTCATTATAAGCATCTTGACACTCTTCAGCCAATGTTTGTAACTTATCTTTAGCTTTTTTACGTCGCGCTTCCTCGGTATATGGATCAGGAGCACGCTTGCCAACATGGAGAAGGTAAAGGGTATCTGCTTTAAAGTACTTATTGAGGAGGTATGGCATCACTTTCTGATCGGTATACTTAAAATCTGTAGCATAAAGCACTCTTTCCAGCTTAGTGCTTCCCGCTCCTATATAACCTCTATTGTAAACGAAGGTCGGCAAGTCGCTCCTCCTCAAGATGTCGGCATCAGGGCTACCTAGCACAGCCTGCTTAATAATCCCTGGGCGCATCCAATAGATTACGATGTAATTGACTTCCAGCTCTTTTGCGGCTTCTAAGATTTTAGAAGCTACGCCCCCTTTTTTTATCAAGGTTTCCACCTCAAAACCCAATTCTCGTGCCTTTTCCGATAACTCTTCCAGTTTGTCGCTAATTTTTTTATGGGTGAAATTATTATTACTGTTTTTGACATGTACTAAAAACAGCTTACGGGTTCCGCAACCTTTCAAAAGAGCCATCATATCATGGAAATAGTTGAGAGGTTCTTTGAAAGTCACTTTTATCAAAGCCTTTTTAAGCATTGTGCGCTCCTTTAACACTTAGACGCGAATGTTAATGCATCATTTATCATCAAGCTAGCAATCATCTACCATAAAACTCAAACAATTTTTAACCATGATTACAGGCTAATCTCACCTGCCAAGCTTTTTGGTTTATTTTTTGTCGCCTTTAGCATAATCTAAAATTTTCAAAATCAGCTTCTATCAGCCTAGCTATGACAAATAATTCCTTTCATAATCATCATAATAGCAATAGCAAGAAAAAACGCTATGCTGCTTTGCTTATTAGCACTGTTGCAGGGATAGCCATTATGTCGGCGACTTTTTTATATCTGACCGATTCCCCGAAACCTACTCCTCCCCCTCCTAACGATCGACCACCTACGCAAGCTGAAGCGTCTACCCTTCCTCAACCTGAAAAATCTTTCGAAAGCGACTCCTTGGTGCTTGCTCTTCAGGAGTTAAACTCTCAGCTAGAAACTAAGAGTCGACGCCTCAAAGAGCTTAACGGAGAAGTTCAAGGCCTTCAACAAAGCAATTTATATCACGCTCTTCAAAAGAAAAAGGAAGAGCTTGATGCTAAAGAAGAAAAAGTTAAAGAGCTCACCGAAGTCAGTGAAGAACTCTCAAAGACCGTTGAGTACCAGAATGTCCGCATTGAAGCTTTACAAGAGCAATATGATTTACAAGCTCAGCAACTCCAAAAAGAACGAGAAGCTCTTCAACAACAACTAGAAAATCTCGCCAAACAATATTCTCAGCTTCAATCACAAAATGATTCTTTAACTGAAGGTCTTAAAAAAGCTGAAGATAGCGAGCGCCAATCTTCACAACATTACCAAGCACTACTGGAAGAAAAAGAGGATCTGTTAGGATCATTAACCCAAGAACTAGCACACTCCCAAAAGCAAGGTCAAAGCCTTCAATATCGTATAGAAAAGCTGGAACACACCAAGCAATCTCAAGAAGAGGACCTCCAACGTCTGCGAGAGGTAGAAGACGCTCTTCAATCCCACCTTCACCAGTCCCAAGGTTCTTACGAAATTCTCCAAGCTGATTATGATACATTACTTCGACGCAATGAAGAAAAAGAGGCCTTACAACCTGAATTCCCGCCAACTCATAACGAGGTTGGCGGCTCAATTCCAAGGTCGTGATATAGCAACTTCTGTTTTTCAAGTATTTCACCTACTCGT
>JBNJDP010000070.1:0-4191 GCA_051744985.1 Chlamydiota bacterium
GTCGATCAGTCTGGGATTTTTTAACTAGTGCTATACAAGCTGCCAGGTCGGGCACTACTTGTTCAGCTATTTAATCTATACCCGTGACCGATTACATGAGGAGGCTTAAGATGCCTATAAATCATGTTATAATAAATGCTTGCAGTTTAAAGTTTAGCAATTAAACTATTAGCGAGTATTAAATTGAATTAAAAAGGAAGGCATGTCTTTTTTTCGAAAACAGAAAGAGCAAGAAGAGGATAGGGCTATCCCCGACCATATCGATCATTCACATAATCCTTATGTTCAAGGGTTTGAGAATATTTATTCTTTGGAGGAAGTCGATCCTAGTTCTATTAAGAAACTGGGAGTAGGGGAGCTTGAAGCATCCGATTCTGTTGCAGATACAGCAGAAAATGAAACAGATGCTGTAGAGCTCGAAGAGAAAATCAAGGGAGTCCTTTCTGACCCGCCAACGCCTTCTCCTTCGACTATTACAAAACTTCATCATAAAGATTTTCAGGGTGAAGTTTTTCATGTTGATGCTGATGAAACCAAGCCTGTTATAACCTCTAAGTATCCACAATTAGAGCTGAAGCTGGGTCTTGATGACCAAATTTCAGTAAACTCTTTGGTGCTTTATGAGCCTATAGAGGTTTTGCGGTTATCGGGTCAGGCTGTTAAAGGTCTGAAAGATAATGGTAAGTTTTTAATTAAGGATATTTTGGACTTAAAAAACTCTGGGCCCTCTTACCTACCCGGTATGGGCCAGGGACATATTGATGAAGCCTTTCATGTAATAGAGAATTATCTAGACGAAAATAACTTATATAATGTTAGCAGGATCAATTTTAACAGTTTGCTGCGCTGTTTGGTTGGTGACCTTGATCGTGTAACGGCGGCTTGCTTTTTGAGTCAATACGGCCTAAAGCATGTTATCGCTTTATCGCCTGCAGAAGAAAACAACTTTCGACATATGAAGCTAGAGCAAAAGCATCATTGTTATCAAGAGACTTTGAAATTGATTACTGCGGGAGAAAAAAGCAATTTTGTTTATTCCACTTTCGACAGGTTGTGCAAGGGGTTGATCAAGCCCTGGATGCGTAAACGCTTGGGGATAGCTTTAGACTATGAGCTGCAAGAAAGGTTTGCCCGGCTGAGTATTCAAGATAGTGAGGCCGTTTTTTCTTTAATTAGCAGCATATATTTTGAAGGACGATCTATTTGGAGTGAGTACTTGAATTGTTTGGACCCTGGAATTTATGGTGTTGACAAGGTTGCTCAGGATTCATATCAGAAGATCGTATATACCGCTACTAGTTATTTTTACCGTCCGGGATTACAATATATCTTAGAAGATTTAGTTACTTTAATTTTGCGCGAATTTGCTAGGATATACCAACATTTTTCCGAAGGTATGGTGGAAAAAGTGTTACGCTTATCACCACGTTTTATTGTTAGAAAAGGATGTCAGGGATTACTGATGATTAAGCGTGCTTAGCAGGGTCGTTAAGCTGAGCACCTTTAAAACCTTCTTGCCTTATGAGGCAGGCATCGCAAACTCCGCAAGGAGTCTGGCCATTGTAAGGAGTATAGCAGCTCCATGTTAACTCTAAGGGTGCCTCTAATTTATGTCCCAGTTGGATAATTTGACTTTTACTATAGTTTAAAAGAGGAGCAATTAAACGGGGAGCTTGTCCTTGAACAGCTTGTTGGGTTGCTAAGTTCAGTAAATTTTGAAAGGCTTGAATATACTCTGGGCGGCAGTCGGGGAAGTTGGTATAGTCGTTCATGTTAACCCCTATATAGATAGCTTCTGCCTGGTAGATTTCGGCTAATCCTGTGGCGTAAGATAAAAAGATAGTATTGCGAGCAGGAACATAGCTTTCATCGGCTGTTGGTGGGTGAGGAAAGCTATGGGGGTCAATAGTGATTTGGTGGAGATTTATTTGATAGTAGTCGGCAATTTTGTGTGCCGCTAATAGCTCGATTCGATGATGCTGCCCATAGTCAAAGCAGATACCAATGCATTCAGAGTAGTTTTGTTGGGCAAGGGCTAAACTGACAGTTGAATCAAGACCGCCACTTAAAAGAACAACGGCTTTACTCATACTCCTTGCTCCTGGGCTCCCCAGATATACTTGTGGGCCTGAATATTTAAACGTATAGGAAGGCGGTCTTTTAAAATCCAGCCTATAAGCTCCCGTGGGTCTAAGGTTGCATGGACGGGAGAAAATAAAATCCTATCTTTATGCTGGTATAGATTGTACTGTTCACAAATGGAGCAAGCATATTGATAATCGGTTTTGTCAGCGATGACGAATTTAATTTCATCATGATCACTGATAATAGCAAGATTACTGAAGTTGTTGGCGCTGACTTCTCCGCTGCTAGGGCATTTTATATCTAAGATAACTATAGCCCGCCGATCGAGAAGAGAAAGATCTTGGCTGCCATTAGTTTCTATAGATACTTTGTAGTCTTCATCGCAAAGATATTTTATCAGAGGAAGAGCATTTTTTTGTAATAAAGGCTCTCCTCCAGTAATGCAGACATTTCGATGTTGATAGGATTTAATCTGACGGATAACTTCCTTTAAAGACAGGGGTGTTTTATTGTCGATGATGCATCTCGTATCGCACCAGTGGCAAGTAAGATTGCAACCTGTCAACCTTACAATAGTTGTGGGTAGTCCAGAGAGGGAAGTTTCTCCCTGGATAGCTTCGTAAAGCTCTGATACATTAAGGGTAAGCGTATTATACATAGTGATTATTGGCTCTATATAGAGCATTGAAGCTTAAAGTATTGGAAGGTAAATTGTCAACTTAGTTTTTACTTTCTGAGGTGTTGTTCAAAAGAATTTTTACCGTGTTCATGGCTAATAATTTTTTCTTGCGATATTTCTCCTAGTCTATGCAATCCGTTAGGTGTCTCTCCTACCACTATTCCTTGCCCTAAGACTTCGATAAGATAAAGGTTGACTTTGGGGGATAGGGAGCGGCGTTCGAGTACGCGTATCTTGCTAGAATTATTAATATAATGCATGCGACGGTGTAGAAACTTTTTAGCTAGATATGCAGCGACTAAGAGGGTAGCTAAAATTAACCCTAGAATAATGACTACCTTGGATAATTCCGACCAATAGCTATAACTTTCCAGTGGAGTAGCTATTTGCTCTTCTTTGACTACAGTGTCGGCGTTAGAGGTATTTTCTTGCTCTGAGGTAGCATCGGTAGTGTTGGGGAAGGAATAGCTTGGAATACTAAAGCAGGCCAAGAAAAGAAGCAAAAAGGTGATAATTCGGGTTTGCAGGCGAAACTTTGACATTGTAACCTCGTGTCTTATAGTGATATATTCCTTAGAAGAGTAATAGTTTAAGGGGTTTTTGTTAATGGATTTTATCCGATGCTCAGAGTTTAGCTAGAGGGTGAGAGTGATAGAACGTTTTCTTTTAGCTTTAAATTCAGGTTTGGGGATCTTTTTTCTGAGTATACTTGCTCTGCTGGCAATACTTATTATTTGTGATATTTTCTATAGCAGGAAGCGTAAGGAACAAGCATCGAGCAAGCTAAGTCCTAAGGAGATATATTATAGCCTAGCCGATCGATCTTCACAACCTTATGAAAAAATAGCTGCTGAAACGGAAATCTTTTTTGGCAAGCAGGTGATTGTGAAAGATAAAAATTCAGCACAATATGCTCCCTGAATTCCCGCCAACCTCGTTATGAGTTGGCGGGAATTCAGGTTAGAATGTATGAGCTGAAGAGCATGTAAGATATCTTCTATTATATTCTTTATGTGAGTAGAAGTTAGCTGGGAGGCGCAGGCTAATAAATCCCCTCGATTATAATAGGGCATTGTTAATCTAAGGATACCTTCGTTATCTTTATTTAAGCTATAAAAACTGCACACACCTCTAAAAGAATGTAGGCCCAATCCGAAAGCCTTATAGGTACGGATGATTTCTTTTCTAATAAGCTTGGTTTTATGATCATTATCGCTGCCTAATTCATAATAGGCTAAAATAGTGTGGGTAGCAATATCATAGCATGCATAAGTGGTCTTATAGCTTCCTTTTCCTAGTATAATAGGAATTGCATGGATGTGACTGAGAATTTTCAGGTTAGAAGGCTGGGAAAATAGTAATGGGGAGCGCCTCAATAGACTGCAAATTTTGCGACAACTATTTTCATAATTTTGGTGGCTTGCTAG
>JBNJDP010000071.1:0-4124 GCA_051744985.1 Chlamydiota bacterium
GCTTCTCTAATTCTTCATAGGTAGGTTTCATGCTAAAATATCTTAAAAAATATGGACCAATATTGCAAACTTAAATTTGCACCCCGTGACCGATTACGATTATAGGTTATTCTTTAACCCGCGATGTCCCGATCTTTTATACGTAAGTGGTCACGGGGGTATTGTAATTGTAAATCAAGGGGTTATGGATCCGAAAAGAAAGATGATTTTATTTCTCCCCAAGGAGAAGAATAAATATCTAAAGGCTTCCTGCTTGTAAGTAGTTCATTATCAATACCCCCCCCCGTGACCGATTACTTTTATACCATTTATCAAAAATAATTTTGTGATATGTACACACATTGTGCTTTAAATTTTAACAATCCTTTCTCGCTTATATTAATTTGGAGAATAAGATTAGGAGATATCAATGGTGGGGCAGGGAAACATCACGCTTTAAGGGGGATGAAAGGTTCAAATTCTAAATTCTTTGGAGTGTCTGTAGCCGTTGTTGTAGTGAAGTGGAAGTTGTGAGACATCTGCGGAGATATAGTCGCGAGAAGACTAAGGGCAGCTACAGCGCCACTACCCACCGAACGTGTAACACAACCCTTTCTAAATGAAGAGATTTTGTCATAGAGCTTTGTATGCGAATGGTTTTTTAGAATGGATAGCACGAGGGTGTGAACACCAAATAATAAACAATGTGCCAGAGCATTGATTGTAGCGCTTATCGCAATACCGGTAAAAGCTATTCTAGTCCAGCTGTGCCCCCAAACTTGCTTACTAAAGCGTTGCGAAGTATCAGTTTGCTTGGTATAGCTTTCTAGAACTTTATGATAAGCCTTTTGCGAAAACTTCGCTACATCGTTCAAGGAATTCTGGGTAAAACCGTTTATGCCCTCGATCATAACTATTAAACCTCTGTTATTTAATTACCTATAGTTTAACATTTTATAATTAATTTTACAAAAAGCTGATGTTAAGATCACGTTAATTTTCAAGCGCTATTGCGTCGCTATCCTTTCGATAATCATCAGAGATGATGAGAGCCTCCTTAGTGTTAAAAAACTTATTGGGCAGCAGGAAGAGGTGGTGAAAATTAGGGTTGAGGTGTTGTGGCTGCTGAGATATTAAAGTGTTGAGAATATGTTTGGGCAGGAACAAAACTTCGCGAACGATATGACCGATTTCCGGATTTTCGATAATATACTTTAGCGTTAGAGCAAAGACTATTTCCATAGCCTGGTAAGGCGATAAGATAGTTTTTTTGCCCACATTGGATAAATGAATCTTATCTAGATGAAGTTGAGTAGTTCCTATTAGAGGGCGATCGACATTAACTGTAACATTTCGGAGTATAAGGGTGCGGATAATGAGGGTAGGATCCGAGTTTTCATTAATTTTCTGATTGTTATTGTGTAGGTTGTCGAAAATTTCAATCCAATTATTGCCGGATCTAAAAAAATGGTATTTTTCGATTCCTATCTCAACATTATCGATCTCAATATTATTAATAAGATGGGGAGAGGTTATCAGTTTAAAAGGGTTGAAGGTGATATTGATTTCTTTAGCGCTAAAAGCGGTTTTAAGTTCTGAGTCGGCGGGATTCTCCATCATGAAATTTTTAATTTTAAGGCTCGCAGGAGTTATTTTGAGGTCGGATATAGTTACCTCAGTACCGGTAGCTTTAGAAAGATATCGGTTTGTCATCTCTATTCTTATATTCCAGAGATAGATGCTGCTAGCTATGGTTAACAGTAGGGCGATGGTTATCAGGATGAATAGTACTTTTTTTAGCATATCTTAACCCCTTGAGCTTGTTGTATAAAAATGCCAACCCTACTATAAGCAGGGTTGGCGATTTTTTACGAAATATAAAGGCCTTGGAGGGCTTTTAATATTCCATATTTGAAGAAGTATCATCATCGTCTTCATCCATTTCAGCAATAGTCGCCTCAGTAGTTAGCAACAAGGAAGCTACGGATGCTGCATTCTCTAGAGCACTGCGAACAACCTTTTTGGGGTCGATGATGCCTGTTTCGAACATATCGACGAAAGTGTCTCTTAAGGCATCATAACCTTCTGTTTCACCCATTTTTTTAACTTCCTGAAGAATGATAGCGCCTTCTTTGCCTGCGTTCTTGCTTATTTGGCGTAGAGGTGCACAGAGGGCATGAGCTATAATTTTAGCTCCGGTCTTCTGATCGCCATCAAGGTCTTCGATTAACTTTTCTACTACAGGAAGGCAGCGAATGAGAGCAACACCTCCACCGGGAAGGATTCCTTCTTCACTAGCGGCAGCAGTAGCATGTTGAGCGTCGATGACACGATCTTTTTTCTCCTTCATTTCCACTTCAGTAGCTGCTCCAACGTTGATGACAGCAACTCCGCCGGCTAATTTTGCTAACCTTTCCTGGAGTTTTTCTTTATCATAGTCGGAAGTGCTTTCTTCAATTTGGTTTTTGAGAAGTTTGATACGCTTTTGAATAGCGTCTTTGTCTCCGTGTCCTTCGATGAGAGTAGTATTATCTTTGCTTATAACTGCTTTTTTGACAGTTCCAAGCATGTCGATAGTAGTACTTTCAAGCTTTTGACCCATCTCCTCGCTGATAAGTTGGCCGCCGGTGATGGTGGCGATATCTTCGAGCAGAGCTTTACGACGATCACCAAATCCAGGAGCTTTGACAGCACAAACTTTTAGGCCGCCACGGAGTTTGTTAACGACCAAGGTAGCCAACGCTTCAGCTTCTAGATCGTCTGCGATAATAAGTAGTGGCTTGCCAGATTCTGCTACTGCTTGCAAAACAGGTAAGAATTCGCGCATAGAGTTGATCTTATTGTCATAATTTAAAACATACGCATCTTCTAGCACACATTCTTGGGATTCTGCGTTGGTGGCAAAGTAAGCAGAAAGGTATCCACGGTCGAAGTTCATCCCTTCAACAACGTCAAGAGTTGTTTCAAAACCTTTACCTTCTTCTACAGTAATAGTACCATCTTTGCCGGCACGCTCCATAGCCTCGGCGATAATCTCACCGATCTCGGGGTCGTTGTTGCCAGAGATGGTAGCTACTTGGGCTATCTCGGTTTTGCTCTTGATAGGTTTGGAAAGTGTATTTAGCTTCTCATCGATGACTTTGACAGCCTTGTCGATGCCTCGCTTAAGGTCCATTGGATTTGCCCCAGCAGCGATATTGCGCAGACCTTCAGAAAAGATGGCTTCTGCTAGAACAGTAGCAGTAGTTGTACCGTCACCAGCTTTATCAGAAGTTTTGTTGGCAACTTCTTTGACCATCTGAGCGCCCATATTTTGGTGCTTATCTTCTAATTCGATTTCCTTGGCAACGGTTACACCGTCTTTAGTGATGTGAGGAGCACCGTAGGGTTTGTCGATTACAACATTTAATCCTCGAGGTCCTAAAGTGACCTTGACGGCTTTAGCCAAAGTCTCTACACCTTTCAAGATTTCTTGGCGGGCTTTTCCACAAAATTTTATATCTTTTGCTGCCATAGTTTTATCTCCTATTTTTTGTTTTATTCTACAATCGCAATAATTTCATCAGCATTGAGGATCGTGTATTTTTTGTCGTCTAGTTCGATCTCATGACCTGCATATTTTTCCAGCAAAACATTATCTCCGATTTTAACGGGCATAGGCGTTAAATCGCCTTGTCGGTTAAGCTTGCCCGGTCCTACTGCTACTACTTTAGCTGTTTCCTGCTCTTGTTTGGCAGTGTCAGGGATGATGATTCCTCCCTTCATTTCTTCTGTTGCTTCTCGCATAACTACTACGCGATTGCCCAATGGGCGTAAGTTTACTTTATTTTCCATATGTCTAATCCTCATTGTTGTGTTGCGTTGTCTTGAAAACAAGAACATTACCTTACTTTTCAGATTTACTGCAAGAAAAATTAGCAATCAAAACCATGGAGTGCCAGAGAGGTCCTCTAGCAAGTATAACTCATGATATTAGGAGGGGGATCGCTGTTATTTACAGGTAGGTGTGCAACATCCGTTATAAGTTTGAATTTAATACAGAGGGGCTTTAGGCTCTGTCCTTAAAGTGCAATTTTTGATATAAGCTTTCCTTTAGCAACAAAGGAGTATTTATGTCACGCAGAGTTATCACAGATGCTATTTGG
>JBNJDP010000072.1:0-4102 GCA_051744985.1 Chlamydiota bacterium
TCTTAAATCTAAATCCTGTTAGGATTCAGATACTTACAATTCTTGGGCCACCATTTGAAAAAATCTATTCTGCAGGTTAAAGGGGGTGCGGAATATGGGCTAGTATTTTTTAACCCGTGTAATACCATTTATTCTCCAATAAATTGTAGGATAAATTCCCGCTGGCGATCGCGAGTGTCGCACTCTATGAAGACTATCTGCTGCCAAGTTCCTAATGTTAAAGCGCCCTTAACGAAAGGAATCGTCAAAGAGGGGCCTACTATAGTAGCCTTAACGTGGCTGCGTCCATTATCATCATGCCAAGTTTGATGATGAGCATACTCGATATCTTTAGGGGCTATGCGCTCTAAAGCGGCGGGAACATCCTTTTGTAATCCGGGCTCGTATTCTACGGTGGAGATAGCACCTGTGCTGCCGGTGCAGAAGATCGTTGCAGTGCCGTCACGCAGTCCGCAGGATTCCAATTCTTCAGCGACCATGGGTGTAAGGTCATACATACCCCCATCGGCGCGGGTGTTGATCACTATTTTCCCTGTTTTTACTGTCATAGAAACCTTTCTTTATCGTTAGATGACTTTGTCGTAGAGGGCGCTAAACAAACCCATGATGCTCTCCTCGGGAAGAGCAGGCTCGATATCGTCGTGGTAGATATTTATCAGCTTAAAGGTATGCTCGCTACACATCAGGAACTTCTGGCGGGCGCCAGGAAAGAGGCCTTTGCGGAGCTCGTGGCGGGTTTCTTTTTGATAGTATTTGATATTTTCGATACTTTCTCTAATACGCTTGTCCTGCTGGTGGTTGCCGTAGTCCAGCATGATGGTCCCCAAAGTATTAACTTTGTTCATCAAAGTCGTTAACTTGGGATTGATTTCCTCGGCAGGGGCGGGGGCGGCGAGGTCATTGTCGATGTCAGCCACCAAATTATAGATTTGGTTGACGGTAATACGACTGGTCTCTGCTTGGTCTTCAGCAGTGATGGCTTGATCATCATTATTAGCGGCAGCTCCTAGGGGTAGTGTTGCTGCCAATGAGAGATAAAAAAAAGCGATAAGATATTTTTTCATAACCTTCCCAAGTTGGCACCTCTCGCTGCAAGAGGCGTGCGCATAATAATTATTTTCTAAGCTTATACTATATCGATTTTTATTTGTTAATCCCATTCCGGCGGGAAAATATTTTCTCTAGGATACGCTCTAGGAATAGGATATTACACATGGGTATAATGCAGTTTCATCAAAAGGGGCTCTTTGCTAAGATCCTTACCTTCTTTACCTTTTAATATAACAGTGAGGTTTTCGATGAAAAACAAATTTTTTAAATCTATTTTTGCTATGGCGGCAGCGGCGACAGCATTGCTATCACCATGCCAAAGCCAGGCCGCGGAAGTTGAGGAAGCTCCTCAGCATATCGATGTTTTGCTGCTCACCGCTCTACCGGGGTCGGGGAAGTCCGAGGTCCGTAAGTATTTGAGCTCTCTAAGCCCTCAAGAATGCCATGAGAAGTTCGGTATCGGCGAGACTGTCCAGCTCGACGACTATCCTTATGTTCATATGATGCGCAGGATTAGCGATGAGATGACCAACAGGGGCTACGAAGGGATGTTTTTCCGCTCGCCGGCGTTACCTTTTAATGATCCTTATGCTTGGGGTGCCTTGATCCACCTCGTCAACGAAGATTATTATGATCTCGTCACTAAAAACCAACCTGCTCCTACCAATGCTGGCGACTGGCTGATGGCACGCCTTGATGAAGCGATGGTCAAAGCTGGTAGTGAGCCTAGGCTTAGTCAACTTCCTGAAGATCTGCGCCAAGAGATTGCCGAAGCTATCGAAGTCGACGCACAGAAGCTGCTAGCCGACAAAAATGCTGGGGTTCCCGAGACGTTGGAAGGTAAGACGGTCGTTATCGAATTTGCCCGTGGCGGTGCGACAGCATCTCCTATGCCTTTGCCGGAACCTTACGGCTACCGCTATTCTTTCGGACAGCTTAGCCCCGAAATTTTGGAGAAAGCTTCTATATTATACGTATGGGTTTCACCGGAAGAGTCGCGACGTAAAAATGAAGAGCGTGCCGACCCTACCGATCCGGGATCTATCCTAGGGCATTGTGTGCCTTTGGCTGTGATGTATGGCGACTACGGTACCGATGATATCGCTTGGCTTCTAAAAAATTCCGAGAAAAATAACACCATCACCGTCGAAGCTCACGGCAACAAGTACCACCTCCCCTTGGGGCGCTTCGATAACCGTAGCGACTTGACAACTTTTGTCCGCCAGCCTCAAAGTCTATGGCAGCAAGAAAATGTCGATGCTCTACGCCAAGGTTTGGAAGAAGCCTTCCAGCAGCTTGCCAACGGTGAAAATAGCTAAACTGTAGATAAGCAATAAGATAGGATTGTAATCTCGATTAAAGCCACCGGCCGCAAAGGCCGGTGGCTTTTTGTGATGATGTGAAATTTTATCTTACCTTAATAAAATAAAATCTCTAGGGGTCTATAATAAAAAAGGGAAGATCTTATATCTTTGCGTTGACTTTGGCAATATTTTCTATGCTATGTAATTAATATAGGATTTTGTAAAGTAAAGTATATAGAGCTAACCACTATAAGAGGTTAAAAGCATATGAGTTACATTAGAAGCGAGGCACCTTTAGGGTTTTTTAAAAGATCACCGATCAGAAAACCAGAAATTCAGGTCACTGCTGATCCTCGGCTCAGGAATATTGCTAAGAAAGCTATGAGGACTGAGGTAGGTCAGGGCTCTTTGAGGATCGGAACAGAAACATCCAAGGTTATAGATAGTAGGGGGGCAGGCTTACAAAAATTGGAGGCTGAAGAGCTTCCCATTATAAAACGTATTTTTCGCCAGCTGATAAAGTATTTAACATTTTTCAACTCCCGTCGTATAGGTTCTCAACAACGCTTTGACATCAATTATCGGGTGTTAGGAGAATTTTTGGGGGTGATCCCTGCTGATGGTCAGCTGTCAAAATCAAAAATAATGCGATATTTTGTTCATCAGCTCCGCTCAGATGATGATCAACGCTATCGGCAGGCTTTGGCCAGGGGAATACCGTTCCAAGAGCGTGTCGAGGTTCTACAGAAAGAGAGTGATATTGAGCGCCTTTCCAAGCCCATCGATCGATTAAGCCGTGCAATCCAAAAAGAACTTGAAGGTCTAGAGTCGGAAGATAGCCTGTTGATGCCGGGAGGGTGGTATTCTAGTACCGAAAATCGTTTTATCGACGGTTACTACGAAATCATTAAAACAGCGGAAGGTAATTTCGATATCAAATGGCTATCGGTTGATGCTGCTGACCAGGAACATTTTACGAGGCAAGATGACCCTCACAGCGGAGAAACTTTTCGTGCTCCTGTCAATGGCTGGGAAGGGGTAGAGCCCCAAAAACTATTCGATTCTATCACGCCTCTACTAGAGTTACAGATGCCAGCTTTGTACCGTCAACCTGAGGCTCCTAAGGGGGTGCTAGCAAAATACCGTGAAGCTTTTCAGACATTACAGGAAGGCGAGGCTTCTCAGGCAGTAGAGCTCTCCCCTCGCCATATTATGAATAAATTTTATGGTGAAAAGCCTAAAAAACTTGAGGACGCTCAGCATGTCGAGGAGGTTTTTTCTTCCCAAACTTCTGCTGCCAAGACCACCGAAATATTCTTGAAAATTCATCAGCCCCAAGCTCAAGATTATCGTAGCCATCATTTGCAACGCGAGCTCAGCACTTTCTATGAAGTATGCCACGAATCTTCAGACCTGCTGGTTAACGAAAGCTTTCGCAGCTTGCTAGGCGAGGCTGCCCGCAAGCTGGCCAGTGAATTGCAAGATTTAGATGATAAACAGCTCTTAAATAATAATATTGATCGTATTAAAGAAGTTTTAAATGTCATCCACAGCTACCAACAAGACGACTGCAGCCTATCGGCCCTCCCCATTGAAGGACGATCTTTTGAATCTAGTGCCAGGTTGGAGGATATCGTAGATTTTGGCAAGCTTAAGTCTGCTCAAGCACGTCAAGCTCCTAAGCTCGGTGAAGTAAAAACTTATAAGCTTAATATTACTAAAGATAGAGTAATCTCTGAAGCCCTTAA
>JBNJDP010000073.1:0-3519 GCA_051744985.1 Chlamydiota bacterium
TTACCTTTCTCAATACTCGATATTTCTTCGTCTTTGAAGGGAAGTTGTTTTTGTGCTTCTTTCAAAATCGGCACCAAGTCTTGAATGACTGTTAGGTATTGCCTTACTGCTTTCTGTTGAGACTCGTCCAATTCACTAAGCTTGCTGGTATCAATCGTCGATGTAGATTCCTTTAAGAATTCTTTTTCAACTGCCTCATAGGTTTTTATTCTGTCGGGCAAGAATTTGGCCAACTCATTTAACTGACCTATCAGCGCTTTTTTAGCGCCATTCAATTTTTTTTGATTTTTCAGTCTTTCTTTTAAAGCATTACGTAGGTCTATTATTCTTCCTTCGGATAGGTTTTTTTCTTCTATTATAGAGTTTAATTGTTCAAGCTTTTTTTGTATTTCTTCCACATTATCAAATTGGGTTAGATCAAAAGGTTCATCGCGAGTAAGAGCTTCCTGTCGTGTTTCGGAGACGGGAAGCTGGTGGAACCGATCCTCTACTAACCAATTTAAAAACTGGAGATCTTCTATATGTTTTTTAAGAACATCGAGTTTTATTTCTGATTCAAGGCCTGGAAAAAGGCCTTTTTTTTCTTTTGGAACTTTTTTTATCTCGTATTTCATATATTTAGATATCAAGTCTAAATTTTGGCCCAAGCTCGTATTTTTACCCTTTGAATCTTTATTTTTAGTTTTAAGCTCTTGAATAAGTTTTGTGAGGCTTGTCAAGGTGCTATTGAAGCGCATAAGCTCGCGGTTTAAAGCTGTTGTGTTTTCTTGTTGTTCAGCAAAACTGGAACCAAAAAGTTGACCAATATGATAAGTAAGGTTAGGGAAAAGTTTAGGGTCATAGATGGCTATTTTAAACAAGTCTTGAGCCAACGGAGGCTCGGTATTGGGGGCGCAGATGATTTTAGCTAGATGCTCAGCGGTCTGTCGGGCAGCCTCTGATCCTTTGGGGGTGTTCCTTTGTATAACTTGGAGCTTTCCCTCTACTATACGCAATTTATGTTTTCTTTTTTTAGAGGGCTCGGGAGCTAACAGATCTAATTTATTTTCAACAATTCGACGCGCTTCTGTGATGCTTTCAGTGCTAACCCAGGAAGATATTTCACTAGCGGGTTCTCCCGGGGTAGAAGGAGACGTAGAAGGTGTGGAAGATCCATCGCTTGTATCGACATCAGATAGATTGTCAGAAGATGTTTCGCTAGCAATAGGGGAAGAAGGGGCTTCTTTCTGATCAATATTAGGAGTAGGGCCATTTTCTATACCTGTAAAAATTTGAGACAATTGGGAGGCAAGTTCACTGGCAGTAGGTCGATCTTGAGGGTTAGGGCGCAAGCAGCTCCAGATGAGGTTCTCTAAAGGGTGGGTAGGCTCTGGGTATTTCTGCAAATAGTTTTGATATTGAGGGGAACCTGGATCATTTAGAGCAGCTAAAGTTGATTTTAATCCTTCTAGCGTAGAGGTTTCAGAAGAAACAACAGGAGGTAATTTACCCTGATTAAAAATCTGGTGTAGTGAAACGCCCATACTCCAAATATCTCTTTTAAAAGGATCTATCTCTTCAGAGATAGTCTCTAAGGTTGACCATTCAGGAGGAAGGTAGGCTGGTGAGCCTTCCATTGACATCAAATCTTCACGATCGTCAGCTTTGCAGGCACATCCGAAATCGGTTATAGCCCCTCGAGGTGTTTCCATGAGATCTAATAATAAATTAGCAGGCTTGATATCAGCATGTACGATATTTTCTTGAGCTAGAGTTTGTAAGCCATTAGCAATATTAAGAAGTGCTGTTCTTACTCCTTGGCGATCTTGAGATTCCATAGATTGATAGTCGATTCTATCCATAGAACGCTCATAACGCTCTTGGATGAAACCCATAGAGGGTGGGGAACCTTGGATATGATAGACATGATGGGTTTGGATGATACCTTCGGCACCTTGAAGGGCTGGTAATGTTAAGAATTTAGTTTCTGCTGCTAGTTCTTCTTGGAGATCTTGAAGTTCTTCTCCAAGTTGTATTGTAAATTCGGCTTTGGCAGCAGTAGTCTCTGGTTTAAAGAAATTCTGGACTACTCTTACGGTTTTAGAAGCCCCGCTTCCTAAATCCTGAGGTAAATCCTTCCAAACTTGGTGATCAGAAGTAATAAGTAAATCATAAGGTAGCTGGATGATTTTACTGTCTAGCATAACATCTTCACGCACTGCCTTAGGTATTTTTTTTTGCAACCTAATTGTTAGAGATGTTACGATAAGCATGCGCTGTAGTTTTTCTTCGGATAAATTTTGGCGACGGGGATCTTCTGTAGGCATGGAGCGCAGAATTTCTTGAGCTTGACGTCGGCTTTCTAATAAGTCTTCTATGTTAAGAGGTATGTTATCTGAATGGGGGATGAGTTGCCTTATTTTATTAGCTTCTTCGATAATTCCATCTTTTATAGAGCTTAATTCTTGGAGCGACTTCCCTTTAATATCAATGTTAGGTTCCAGGCGGTGGATGTCATTGATTAGAAATTGCTTTTGCTCAATATAACTGCGCAAAGCGGTTTTTAATAAGGAGGCAGCCTTTTGTTGTTGTTGATATTTGGCTTTAGCTAAGTGCATCCTTACTTTAGCTTGAATTATAGTTGCCGCAACGTTTTTATGGCGGAGATCTTTCCTAGCAAGGTGACCTCGGAAAGCTGCTTGTATTGTTGTGGTGGCTGCTTGGGCTTGTCGTATTTGTTGTTCCAACTGAGGTATAGATAGTTTATCTATTTTAGCATCAGGGTAATATTGCTGTAAGTCTTTCACCAAAGAAGCATGTTTACTTTTCGCGGCTGTTATTTGTTGTTCCAAATCAGGTATAGATAGTTTATCTGTTGTAGCATCAGGATCATATTTACGTAAAAGGTCTAATTTTTCTTGGTGAATATTTTGAGATTTTGAACTTAGTTCTTTGGTAGTCTTTCCCTTAGTGTCATAGGTGCTATCGAACTGCTGTATAGTTTTCACCAAATTAGCATGGTCTTTAATAGCTTCGTGGATTTTTTCATGAGAGACTTCTGAAGGCTCTGTGCCAGTAAGTTCTTGGATGCCTTTTTTAATTAAGATAGTATTTAGCTGGTCTATAGCGTTTGGAGTTATGGGCTTAGGTTTCCTGAATTTAAAAGAGAAGAGGCGACGAATTTTTCTGATAAGGCCTTTTTTGTTGCGATCTTCGATTTTAGCATTTAATTTTGTTATATTATCTTTCAAGTGGCTTAATTTTTCTAAGCTTTTACCGCTATAAGCATCAGTTTGAAGTTGCTGTTGCAGGTGCGCGGAAATCTTACGTAGGTTGTTTGATTTGATTCCACCGTTTTCTTTTATTAAAGATAACCACTCAACAGAGCGCCCTTGTAATGAGCCTCCTTTTTGTTTGGCAGGCTGCTTTTTCAATTCACCATAAGGTGACCCCCATTGTCTAGACAATTTTTCTTCTAATTTTTAGGAGACTAGCACCTCTAGTTTTGGTTTATAAAAATGCTTTTTCCGACTGCCTGCT
>JBNJDP010000074.1:0-3481 GCA_051744985.1 Chlamydiota bacterium
GACATATAAAATAATTCCTTCAAAATCCTCTCCTGTTATCAAATGATTTAGGACATTATAACTTTGAAGGATTAGGACATCACTACTTTGCTCCTACATACGATATCAAGGGGTAGATATTTATTAGCAAAAGATTTACCATATTCCATAGTTGTATTTTCCCTTGTTTTATTAACTTTCAAGGCACTGAGAGAAAGAGAGGTTTTTTGTTCGACAAAAGTATAATGAGTTTGCTTTCACGACGAGAGAAGAAGGTTTTTATAGGACTAGCAGTGGCTATGTTGCTGTTTTCTTTTGTGGAAGCTTTAGGTTTGGGGCTAATCATCCCTTATATTAATATCTTGCAGAACTACAAGGAAGGCATTCAAAACCCCCATTTTTTGGCTGTCCTTAATGCTTTGCACTTTCCCTCTCAGGGCCTTGAAATGGTGGTGGGTTTTTCGGTCTTTTTTATTGTGGCTTTCACCTTGCGGGCTTTATCACAAATTGTCTTGGAGTACTATTCAGCTAAATTTTCCTATTCCCTGATCGATAAAAAAGCTACTCAATTGCATGCTCATTACCTCAGCATGTCTTATTGTGACTTTCTTAAAAGGAATTCTAACCATTTGATTAAAAACTGTACTAGCACTGCCGAAGCTGCTGCTAGAGGAATCTATAGTTATCTGCAATTTATAGCTTCTTTGATGGTTATTACTATTCTTTTAGTGTTGATGTTAGCTGTAAGCTCTCTATCTTCTCTGATGGTCGTAGGTGGCTTTGGTTTAATAAGTTATCTAATCTGTTATATCCTTAAAAAGAAAAATATCCAGGAAGGGCGCCGAGCAGAGTATTTTCTTAGAGGTGTCTATAAAGATTCTTCCGAGAGCTTTATGCTCTTCAAAGAGATCAAAGTCGCTAATATCGCTAAGGTTTTTAGCAATAAGTTTAAAGAAAAGCTTGCCAGCTTTGTCGCCTCCCGGCAAAAAACAACTTTCTATCCCCAAATCCCTGGAGTGCTTTTTGAGTATTTGGCAGTTTTTCTATTGCTGAGTGTCGTTGTCGTCTACCTGCTTTTAGGGCATCCTATTGAGCAGCTGATCTCCCCGCTTTTCTTTTATGCTGCTATCGGTAAAAGGCTGATACCTTCGCTGAATAAGGTTACCAACAGCCAAGGAGTGTTCTATGCCATGAAGCCCTCTATCGACCTTATAGCCGAAGAGTTACAGTCAGCTAAACCTAATTTAGACGAAGCTCCCCCAACTTTATCTTTTAAGCACTCTCTCCAGATTAACAACCTTCATTTTGCCTACGAGCCGGGTAAGCCGATCCTCCAGGATGTTAGCTTTGTTATGGAGAAAAATAAATCTACCGCTCTAGTGGGAAGCTCCGGCTCGGGGAAGAGTACTTTGGTGGATATTGTAATTTCTCTTTTAGAGCCGCAGGCGGGAGAATTTTTTGTCGATGGTAAAAAGGTTCCTGATTTCCAAGGGCTTCAAAAGAAGATCGGTTATGTGTCTCAGATTATATCCCTCAAAGATGATACTATTGCTCAGAATATTGTCCTTTCAGGTGAAGCCATCGACTATGAACGCCTTAATAAAGTTCTTAAGATGGCTCACCTCGAAGAGTTTGTAGATTCATTGGAAAAAGGCGTCGAGACAGTCGTCGGGGAGAGAGGGATCATGATCTCAGGGGGTCAGCGCCAGCGGATAGGTATTGCTAGAGCGTTATACCATGACCCTGAAATATTGATCTTCGACGAGGCTACCTCGGCTTTAGACAATATCTCCGAAAGGATTGTCACCCAGGCCATCTATGAGCTAAGCGGCACCAAAACAGTTTTGGCTATCGCTCATAGGTTGTCGACGATTCAGCATTGCGATTCTATCTATGTTCTGGAACACGGCAAGGTTGTTGCTCGTGGAACGCATAACGAGCTGCTGGAGTCTTCTCCCGAGTATTGCGAGATGAATGCCGTCATCGAGCCTGTAAAGTTGGAGCCTGCTCTTAACTAAGCGTAGTAAGCTTTATACCACTCCACGAACTTTTTGATGCCTTCTTCTAGGGGAGTATTGGGAGAAAAGCCTACAGCTTCTTTAAGCGCGTCGATGTCGGCCCAAGTAGTCGTTACATCGCCGGGTTGGAGGGGGAGCATCTGCTTCTCAGCCTTTTGTCCTAAGGCTTTTTCCAAGGTTTCGATCATATCCATCAAGGCTACCGGCTGGTCGTTGCCAATATTAAAGACCCTATAAGGTGCTTTGCCGGTGCTGGGGTCTCCGATGTTAACTCTATTAGGATCAGTAGTAGGTACATGGTCGCAGACCCTTAAAATACCTTCGACAATATCATCGATATAGGTGAAGTCTCTTTTCATCTGACCGTAATTATAGACCTCTATAGGCTGTCCGGCTAAGATCGCTTTAGTAAACTTAAATAAAGCCATATCGGGGCGCCCCCAAGGGCCGTAAACAGTAAAGAAGCGCAAGCCCGTTGTCGGAATATTGTAAAGGTGAGAATAGGTGTGAGCCATCAGCTCGTTGGATTTTTTGGTGGCAGCGTACAGCGAGATAGGGTGGTCGACATTGTCGGACACTGAAAAAGGCATCTTTGTGTTGGCGCCATAGACCGAGGAGGAGGAAGCATATACCAAGTGCTCGACAGGGTAGTGGCGGCAAGCTTCCAGGATGTTCGTGAAGCCGACAATGTTGCTATCGATATAGGCGTCGGGATTGGTCAGAGAATAGCGCACTCCCGCTTGAGCAGCTAAGTTGATGACAGTTTTGAAGCGGTATTCTTTGAAGAGTTCTAAGACTGTTTCTTTGTCGGCGAGGTCGGCTTGAAGAAAGTTAAAGCCTGGGCATTCTTGGAGGTACCTTAAGCGGCTTTTCTTGAGTTCTACATCGTAATAGTCATTGAGGTTGTCCAAGCCCACAACGGGTATCCCTTGATTAAGGATTCGAAGGGACGTGTGGAAGCCGATAAAGCCGGCGGCGCCGGTAACAAAGATGGGGTTAGTCATGAATAGTTTCCTCATTTTAATCTTAAAACTGACATAAGCGCCAATTTCATAGTATGAGCTCTATCAGTTAGCAACTATATTTGCATAGCATGCTATATTTTTTAAAGGCCTTGTTGGTAGGCTCTGTCCTTAAAGTTTTACCCACATGATAATACTCGCTATAATAACGCCTGCTTTAAACATCAAAGCTGTTTTATCATAACGTGTTGCTATACGACGAAATTCTTTGAGACGACCGAAAAAACGCTCAATTGCATTGCGCTCTTTATATGTATGTATGTCATATTCAATTGGTGCCATACGGTTGCTTCTCCCAGGAATCACGGGGATAATTTGTCTATTCTTTAGCATCTGCCGAAAATCATCGCTATCATATCCTCTATCCCATATTCCGCACCCCCTTTAACCTGCAGAATAGATTTTTTCAAATGGTGGCCCAAGAATTGTAAGTATCTGAATCCTAACAGGATTTAGATTTAA